>JBDKJT010000174.1:0-21576 GCA_039796475.1 Bacteroidota bacterium
ATTTTTTGTACCGTTGCCGCATTTTCTACCAGCAATTTTAATTCTGCGGTTTCGTCTTTACCAATGGTGCCGGGTGATATATAAGCCGTAAATTTTGCCTGCGCCCATGTGCTGCTAACACTGCCCAATATTGCAAGGCCCAGGGTTAATATAAATACAATACGTAAAAGCATGATTATTGCTGTAAAAGTACCGGAACATGGTACAACAGTATGTATGATTTGGTTGAACGGTTACCGCCTGTATATGTTAACGGGTGGTATACAAAAAAGAGGCTACAAATCGCCCAATTGCGGACGCAGCACCACATCTTCTATCACAGCGGCCGGCGAAAGTTTTAAGGCTGCCAATATTAGTTGGGCCACATCGTTAGCCTCCATAATACGATGGTTGCTATTATCGTAATTGCCCCAGGAGTCGGTTAATACCGCTCCCGGAGATAGGGCGCTCACTTTTATATTATAAGGCTTTAGTTCTTCCCGTAGGTTTTTACTAAACCCGAGTAAAGCAAATTTGCTGATGCTATAGCTGCCACCATTGCTGTAAGCCTGCATGGCCGCAATGGAGCAGATATTAAAAATATAACCAGCCCGTGCCGCCATCATTGGCGGTAATAATACACGGGTTAAATGATAAGCACTTTGTACGTTTACAGCCAGCAGCTGCTCTAGTATATTATCTGCTTCGTTGTGGATGCTGCCCGGCAAAAACTGCCCGGCATTGTTTACCAATATATCTACTTTGCCTGCATACTGGTTAACCCAGTTGCCAAATGCTACTGCATTTTCTTTTACCGAAATATCGGCTGCCTTTGCCATGATGTTGCTGCCCGGGTAACGCCTTTGCAAATACTCTACTGTTTGATACAACTGCACCTCGTTACGGGCACACAAAAACACCGCAGCCCCATTTGCTGACAGCATTTCGGCTACTGCCCTGCCTATTCCTTTAGAAGCCCCGGTAACAACAGCTTTGGCACCTGCTAATAATGATGTATCCATATTTTATAAATAATACTGCTAAACTTATTTGCAATTTTAACGCAATAAAAATAATAAATGCCCCAATTTTGCAGTTATCACATATAATGAAATACAAGCACCTGTTTTTTGACCTTGATCATACCCTATGGGATTTTGATGCCAACGCCAGGGAAACACTGGTGGAGATATATGCCCATTTTAATTTAGCATCATTGGGTGTGCTGCCGTTTGAAGATTTTTATAAATTATATAAAATACACAACGAAATTTTATGGGATCGTTACCACAAAGGCTTTATCACTGGCGAAGAGCTGAAGTGGAAACGGATGTACCGCACCTTACTGGAGTTTAAAATAGGAGACGAAAATTTAGCAAAACAACTGAGTGAAAAATTTTTAGAAATACTGCCTACAAAAAAACTGCTGTTTCCGCATACAACCGAAACACTGGAATACCTGCTGGATAAAAATTACCAGCTGCACCTTATTACCAATGGGTTTGAAAAAACACAATGGACCAAGCTTAACAACAGCGGGCTGGATAGCTATTTTACGCATGTAGTTACCTCCGAAGGCAGCAACAGCATTAAACCTCATAAAGAAATATTTGATTACGCTTTAAATAAAGCCGGGGCAGCACTACACCACAGCATTATGCTGGGCGATAACCTGGAGGCTGATATACAAGGCGCCATTAACGCAGGGATGGATAATATTTTTGTAAACCATATCAATAGCACTACCACCCTGCAACCCACCTATACAGTAAGCAGCCTTAAAGAATTACAAACCATCTTTTAATAAAAAAGCCCCTTTACAAAAGGGGCTTTAACTTTTTAAATCGCAACTATTATAATTGGGCTGTTTTTTCTTTTTCAACTGTTTTACCACAAGATTTTCCACTGCTTTTTTTACAGCATTCTTTCTTTTCAGTTTTTTTGCAGCAGGCTTTTTTGCATTTTTTGCCATTATCTGCAAAGCTTACACCGCTAACCAGTAATGCTGCAGTAGCTAATACCAATACTTTTTTCATACGTATTAAAATTTTAGTGTTGTTTATTTTTATAACGTAAATATAAGGGCTTAATTGTGGTTACAAAAATGCCGCTTTGTTAAAATTTATAAAGTAGCAATTACCGTAACACCCCCTTTTACCACTTGGTTTAAACTAACATTCACTTTAGTGCCGGGGGGCAACAGCAAATCTACCCGGCTACCAAATTTAATAAACCCCATTTCGTCGGTTTGGTTTACTTTTTGGCCAACCTGCAAGTAATTTACAATACGTTTTGCCAGTGCTCCGGCTATTTGTTTTACCAATATTTCTGTATTGCCCTGCTTTATCACCACAGAGTGGCGCTCATTATCGGTAGAAGATTTAGGATCCCAGGCTACCAGGTATTTGCCTTTATGGTATTGATTGTAAACCACCTCGCCACTAATAGGATTACGATTGACATGCACATTGGCAGGGCTCATAAAAATAGATACCTGCAAGCGGTTGGTTTTAAAATACTCTACATCCACCGTTTCTTCTATTACCACCACTTTGCCATCGGCAGGGGCAATAACAGCACCGTCTTTAACGGTAAGCGTACGATTGGGTACCCTAAAAAAAGATACCAAAAACAATAGTACAAAAAGGAGTACAAAAAATATCAGCCAGCAAAGCCAGGGGGCTGCAGGGCCTAAAAAATAAAACGAAATAAGATTGAGTGCACCAAAAATAAGTGTGCCTATTGCAATAGATTTATATCCTTCCCGGTGTATGGTCATTGGGCAATTTTAAAGCGCAAATGTAGGGCGATAAACTGACACTGGCAATTGAATAAGCTGAAATTGGCCGCTACATAATCATGCATAACGGGGCAACAACGCCGGCTTAGCTATTTAACAAACAACATTACATACAACCAAACAAAAGGCGTGGCTACCAGTAAAGAATCAAACCGGTCTAAAAAGCCGCCATGCCCGGGCATAAAACTGCCACTATCTTTTACATTAGCCAGTCTTTTAATTTTGCTTTCCAGCAAATCGCCGGCAGTACCAAATACAGCACAAATAGCTGCAATGGCTATCCAATGCCCCACAGCGATGGGTTGTGCTACCGGTAAAAAATAACCCAGCAATGCAATTACCAACACACATAGCAAGGCACCACCACCCGTACCCTCCCAGGTTTTTTTAGGCGAAATCGCTGAAAAAGGGGTTTTGCCAATTAAGGAGCCCACAACATAAGCCATGGTATCATTTATCCAAATTGAAAAGATGATACCACAAGGTATTAATACAGGGTTGTTAATTACCCCGCTGCCAACGCTGGCAAAAGGCAAATGGCTATCAGAAAAGCTGCAATATAAATGCAGCATCATTAACACTGGCATGCTGATATATAATAAGCCTGCTAATGAATACAAAAGTGTTTTAGCAGGATTAATTTTTTTAACCAGTTGTACAAACTCGTACCAGCAGCCAAAATGGATGATGGTAAACAGCAGTATAAAACTCCATTTGTTGTAAAACAACCCAGCTAGCATTACTACCACAAAAACCACTGCGGTTAAAGAGCGGGTTTTAAAAACTTCTTTATTCAGCGCCATCAATTAAGGTTTTGAAATTTGTTGTCGCCGGCGGCGATATCATTGGCAAAAGGGTTTTTATCAAAATCGTAGCCCGGTATACGCACTTCCTCACCCGGCCTGTCGATACGCTGTTTACTGATTTTATCAAAAAATACAAATAAGCCAACCACCACTACAATGGATAATACGCCCAGGTACAGCGGAAAGTTTTCGTCCATTTTGGAGGGGTCCATCTTTTCGCCTGGTTTGGTACTCATATACAGGGCAGTTACGGCAAGGGCATTATTAAAAAAGTGCGCCACAATACTCAGCCAAAGGCTGCTGGTACGGTAAAATATCCAACCCAACACAAAACCCAGTACAAAACGGCTTAAAAAGCCAAGATACGAGCCATGTATGGCGCTAAAAACGATGGCCGTTACTACGATTGCCGCTACCGGGTTTTTAAACCATCTGCTAAGCAAATTTTGTAAGGCACCCCTAAACAACACTTCCTCAAAAACTGCCGGCAGCAGTGCCACCATAAAAATGGATAACAGGTAATCGGTGAAATTATCCATCCGGGCAATTACCATCACCTGCTTATAATAATCGGCCTCGGCCTGTTTAAATTTTGCCAAAGTAGCTTTGGACCAAGGCAACATTTCGGTAATATCTTGAAAAAAAGCAACGGCTGGGCTGCAAGCCACTATAATAAGCAGCACCATTGCCACTTGCTTAATAGAGATGGGCTGCTGCAAACCCAGGTGCAACCATGCCTTGCGATGACACAACCAGGCATACACCACAGGTGGTATAAAAAACAAAAACAGGGTTGATATTAATTGCATCCACCGGATGGCAGATGCATTTTCGGGCACAAGTATTTTGTTCATAATATCCGAGGTGCTGCCCTTGGTATCAAAAATATTTACCTTACCCATTAATGGTATAAAACTGAGCAACCCGCCCAATACCAGGCCGGCACCACAAAAAGCAGTAAGCAAGCCCAGTTGGCCCCAGTAGTTAAATCGTTTAGTAGCGTAATGCGGCATATGGTTTGGTTATAAGTGCGTAAATTTACAGCCTAAAAATAAATCGCTGGTTTTTAGTTTATAAACGGGTTAAGCAGCCCTGTTATCAAATAAAATTTACAAAAATTACATAGCAGCCATTTACTATGCCATCTATTGGAGATATACAATTACCAGATTTTCCCTTACTGCTTGCACCAATGGAAGATGTAAGCGATCCGCCATTTAGGGCAGTGTGTAAAGATAATGGTGCCGACCTTATGTACACCGAGTTTATCAGCAGCGAGGGCCTTATAAGAGATGCCATAAAAAGCCGCCGTAAGCTGGATATTTTTGATTACGAACGCCCCATTGGCATACAAATATTTGGAGGCGACGAAGAAAGCCTTGCCATGGCTGCTAAAATTGTGGATGTAACACAACCCGACTTACTGGATATTAATTTTGGATGCCCGGTAAAAAAAGTAGCCATGAAGGGTGCCGGTGCCGGTGTATTAAAAGATATTGACCTGATGGTACGCCTTACCAGCGCTGTGGTAAAATCTACCAGCCTGCCCGTTACCGTAAAAACCAGGCTGGGGTGGGATGATAACAACCGGAATATTGAGGAAGTGGCCGAACGCCTGCAGGATGTAGGCATAAAAGCGTTGGCAATACATGGCCGCACCCGTACACAAATGTATAAAGGCGAGGCCGATTGGACGCTGATTGGAAAAGTAAAAAACAACCCACGTATCCATATCCCCATATTTGGTAATGGAGATATTGACGGCCCCGAAAAAGCGCTGGCCTACAAAAACAGGTATGGTGTAGATGGTATTATGATTGGCCGGGCAGCCATTGGATACCCCTGGATTTTTAACGAAATAAAACATTTTGTAAAAACGGGCGAGCATTTGCCAGCCCCGTCTATTAAAGACAGGGTGCTTGTTTGCCGCAAGCACCTGCATAAAAGTGTAGAGTGGAAAGGGCCCATTGTAGGCATCAACGAAATGCGGCGCCATTATGCCAATTATTTAAAAGGATTACCCGGCATTAAAGACTTTAGAAACCGGCTGGTAACCTTAAAAACACCTGAAGAAGTAAATGCAGTGCTGGACGAAATAGCCGTAAAATATGACGGTTATGTATTTGAAAAAACAGCCATTGAGCTGGTTAATTATCACGAAAACTGCCCGCTGGATTAACAGTACTGTTAGCTTATTGGTTGGCTGCAGTAAATGTACGTAAGCCATGCAGGTATGGCCTGGCCCTTTTAGCAGCAGCAAAATCGCTGGCGGTAGCCACCAGCATTGTAATAATCAACCCAGCGCCAACCCCCTTCCATAAAGCCTGTGCAGCATTATTTTTAAAGTAAAAAAACAAGACCACACCTATTATAGCCAATAGCATTTCGGCGTAATGATACCGTACTAAATCTTTCATTACTTTTTCCATCCGGGGCAGTTCTTTATTTTTTAATTCGCCGGGGTTCATATCATAGGCATACACATTACGGGTACGGTCGGCATTGCTGCGCTGGTATACTGTAAAACCCACAATGCCCATTAAAAGCCCCACCACTATCAAAGGCATGGCCATGCCTTTGTAAAAACTGGTTTTTAATGCCAGCAAAAAAATTAGCGCCACTATTATTGCCCCCATACCAATGATTAAAAAAACCATGCCCGCCTGCTTTTCTGCAATAAAATATTTTTCTATATCTGCTTTTGAAAACATGCCAATAGGTTTTAAAATGATTGATATAGTTTAAATGTAATAAACAGCTTTGTAACCACATAGCCTGTAGTACATTTTTATACAAATGCCTTTACTTATGGCTGTACAATTGCTTGCAATACCGGCGCACTCAGCGGATCTACAGAGGGATCGAAATAATTAACCAGCATACCTTGTTCGTTTACCAGGTATTTGCTAAAATTCCAGGAAGGGGCCTGGTTGTTCCATCCATTTTTAGCAGCATCGCTCAGCCAGGCAAATACAGGGTTTTGCTCTTTGCCTTTTACCACCACCGATTTGGTGGCCAGTAAAAAATCTACCCCATAGTTTTTTTTGCAAAATGCGGCAATACTGGCATCATCGCCTTTTTCCTGCTCTTTAAAATCGTTTGCCGGAAAACCAATTACCAGCAGTTGCTTGCCATACTGTAGCCACAAAGCCTGCAAGGCTTCGTATTGGTTGGTATAGCCACAATCGCTGGCAGTATTTACCAGTAATATTTTTTTACCCTTCAATGTATCAAACGGCAGTACGGTGCCATCAATAAGCGTAGCAGATAAACTGTAGAATGATACAGGTGCTGGTATGGCTGCATGGCTTATTACTTTATTATTGGTATTGGCTTTTTGGGTAACCCACATAAATGCTGGGTAAAAGGTTTTTAATAATTTTTGTCTGAACGTCATATTTACCGCATTAATATTTACTAATTGTACATACAGCAGTACTGCCATTAACAATACAACTATAACCAATAAAAATCGTTTTAGTTTTTTCATCTTTTACATAGCTATTTAACTAAGCAAAACGGCTGCTGGTTCTCTTATTTAATAATCCATTTAAACAATTTTAGTTTGCCTTTAAATGGTGGATATTTTATGGCAGGATCAAACCAGGTGGGTGTTTTCATCACAGCTTTTTGATGAGAAAAAACATCAAACGAAAATTTTCCGTGATATTGGCCGGTGCCGCTATAACCACGGCCACCAAATGGCAGGTGATAGTTGGTTAAATGCCAGCTAGCATTGTTTACGCAGCCTCCGCCAAAACTTACTTGCTGCAGCCATTCGGTTTGTTTTTTTGTACTGGATGTAAACACATAAAAGGATAAAGGATTTTTGTTTGCAGCAATGATGTCCAATGCCTGCTGCATGCTGTTAAAGCTGATAATGGGCAGCACCGGGCCAAAAATTTCTTCCTTCATTAGCGGGCTATCCATATTTACGTCATCTAACAGTGTTGGTTGCAGGTACAGCTGCTGGCGGTTATGGTTGCCCCCGTATAAAATAGTACCCTCCTTAAGGTAGCTTATCAGCCTGTCAAATTGTTTGTGGTTAACTATTTTGCCATAATTATAACAAGCACTGGCATCTGTACCATAAAATGCCTCAATACTTTTTTTAAGCTGTGCCACCAGCTCTTCTTTAACCGATGCATGCACCAGTACATAATCGGGTGCTACACACATTTGCCCTGCATTGCTAAATTTTGTTACGGCAATACGCCTGGCCGCTACTTTTATAGCTGCATCCTGCTCTACCACACAGGGGCTTTTGCCACCCAACTCCAGTGTTACCGGCACCAGTTTATCGGCAGCCATTTTGTAAATAAGCCGGCCCACGGTAGTGCTGCCGGTATAAAATACATGATCAAAAGTAAAATCATTCATTAATGCAGGCACCACTGTGGCACCATCGCCCTCAGTTAACAAAATATACTCCGGTGAAAATGCCTGTTCGATAATTTTTTTGATAACAGCTGCTGTAGCGGGGGCAAACTCACTCGGCTTAAGTACCGCACAATTACCCGCCGCAATAGCGCCTACCAGCGGATTTATCAATAACATAAATGGATAATTCCACGGGCCAATAATGAGTGCCACACCCAGCGGTTCTTTTAGTATATGGCTGGATGAAGGCATGTTGAGTAAATTAGTGCGTACCCTTTGGGGGGCCATCCAGCTTTTTAAATGCCGCAGTGTTTCGTTAATTTCTGCCAGCACCATACCCAACTCTGTTACCCAGCACTCCTCTTTGCTTTTTTTTAAATCGGCATACAGGGCTTCGTACAATGCTTGCTCTTGTTGCAGGATGGCTTTTTTTAACTGGATGAGTTGCGCCTTGCGAAACTGGTAGGTTTTTGTGGCTCCGGTAAGGTAGTAATTGCGTAGTTGTTGTAATGGCTGATTGCTGCTCATACTAAAACTTTTAATGGTTTTTCGGCTAATAAATGTACGGTTTATGTGGCTCACAATGCCTGCAAAACAAATTGTATACATTAGCGGATGATAAGAAAAATAACAGCGGCCGATTTTGCATTTATATATGGCCTGTATATGCATCCGCAAATAAACCCCTATTTGCTGTATGAGCCAATGAACGAGACTGATTTTACACCCATTTTTAATGAGCTGTTACAACTGGATATTATTTACATTTTTGAAGTAAACGGGCAGCCTGCAGGCATGTTTAAATTGGTACCGCAACTGCACCGTAATAGTCACTGTGGGTATTTGGGAGGGGTGGCTATTGCACCAGCATTTGCCGGGCAGGGCTATGGTATATTAATGATGCAGCAAGTATTGCAATTGGGCCAGCAATTAAATATGTTAAGGATAGAATTAAGCACCGCCACTACAAACCACCGGGCTATTAGCTTGTATAAAAAAGCAGGATTTATTGAAGAAGGTGTTTTAAAAAAGTATACCTGGCTAAAAAGCCAACAACGCTTTATTGACGAGGTAATGATGGGTTACTTGTATCCATAAAAAAGCCGCCGGTATTACCGGCGGCAGTATAACAATTGATTTACTATTATAAGCTTTTCATAAAAGCGGCATTGTCTTGTGCACTTTTTAATGGGGTGGTACCAGCATATTTTTCTTGCTCTACCACAAAACATTCCATGCCCAGTTTTTTTGCATCAGCCAGTATTTTTGTGTAGTTGATGCTACCGGTACCCAGGGTGCAGGAGTCGAACGTACTGCTGGCATTTTTAGCCCTGTCTTTTATATGGCAAAGTTTAAAGCGGTTGGGATGTTTTTTCATCCACTCGATGGGGTCGTGACCGGCTACTACCACCCAGT
Organism: Bacteroidota bacterium; assembly: GCA_039796475.1. Classification (GTDB taxonomy): domain Bacteria; phylum Bacteroidota; class Bacteroidia; order Chitinophagales; family Chitinophagaceae; genus Ferruginibacter. The sequence goes on from JBDKJT010000174.1 coordinate 9,382, forward strand.
ACATGTCCATTTCAAAATCAACAGACGATGCATCGGTACCATTCATCATTACATCTTGTGGCAACTGCCCGTCCATCAATTTAAAAGAATAATCGTGGTTGTGATAGGCAAAGCGGATACCATTTTTTTTACAGATAGCTCCTTTTTCGTTAAACTCATCTGCAAAGCGTTTATAATCGTCCAGGCTTTTTTGAGGGCCTTTGTACGGGCATATCAAATACTTCATGCCTATGGCTGCAGCTTCTGCGGCCTTTTTTTCAAAATCTTTACCAATATTACAATGGCTTGATATGATTTTTAAGCCCAAATCGTCCATGTATTTTTTAAATTCGGTATTGCTCATGCCCCAAAACATACCCAGCTTATCATGCTCATAACTTTCTACCAGTTTATAGCCATAGGAGGCCACTTGTTTTAATACGCCTTTAGGGTCTTTAGGCATGTCTTCTCTTAATGAGTAAAGCTGCAGGCCAAAAGATTTTATCCTTTTAGCATCGCTCCAATTATCAGAAAAAGCACTGGCAGTAATACCGGTTAAAGAAAGCCCTGCGGTGGATACAGCGGCTAGTTTTAAAAACGATCTTCTTTTATGATCCATTGTACAAATACATTAAAAGTTAAATAGAATCTGCCCAGGCTTTATCGCCTTTTTTATAAGGCAGTGCTCCATCATATTTACCTGGCACCTGTACATGCCTGAGCGTTTCGGTAGCACCTGTTTTTGATGTAAAAAAGCCCATCAGGGTAAGTTGCTTTATCATGGTATAGTAGTGTGCTGGCGAGCCTTCAAACTCTTTACCGGCTTTGTAAGCAGCCTCTTGCTGTGCTTTATCAGCTTCTTGGTTTTTGGCGTTAAAATCCTTTGCTTCTTTTTCAAGGCTTACCAAAAAGTCGTGCCTTTGTTTAGCATCGGCTTCGGTAAATGTTTTACCGGTAGCTTTTTTGCAAGCCTCTTCTACACCGGCAAGGCCTTTTGTAAAAGCATCTTGTTGTTTTTGGGTATAGCAGTCGGTTACGTACACTTGCATAAAGCTGCCCACCTGTGCGGCTTTAGCGCCCGGTGTAGCGGTGGTTGGGATGATGGTTTCGCCTATTTCATCCAGCAGGGCGATAGAAGCCGGAGTAAAACCAGCGTCCGATTTGGCACCTGTTTTACAGCCGGTTAAAAAAAGCTCACTGCCAATAACCACACCGCCAGTGAGTAGTGCTATTTGTTTTACTAAGTCTCTCCTGTTCATGATTGTTTGTTTTGCACCGGCCATCCCGGTATTTTTTAAAATTGATTGTTTTTAAAACAGGGATTGTATCGCCTGTTTACCCACCCGTTTACAGGTTTTGTTTTTTCAATTCGCTTACCGCAAAATCAACCGCCCTGGCCGTAAATGCCATGTAAGTTAATGAGGGGTTTACGCAGCTGGCACTGGTCATAAACGAGCCATCTGTTACAAATACATTGGGTGCCTCCCATACCTGGTTGTGGCCATTTAATACGCTGGTTTTAGGATCCCGGCCCATACGTGCCGTACCCATTTCGTGGATACCCATACCAGGAGAATAGCCTCCATCGTAGGTATGTACATCTTTTATACCAGCAATGGTGAGCATTTCTTCTGCATCAGCCATCATATCCTTACGCATTTTCTTTTCGTTGTCTTTTATTTCCACATCAAAATCAAGTACAGGTAACCCCCATTTATCTTTTACATTTTTATTAAGGGTTATCTTGTTTTCGTGGTAGGGCAGCATTTCGCCAAAGGCGGTAATGCCAATATTCCAATCTTTAGATGGTTCACTCAATGCCGCTTTTAAATCGGCACCAATGGTAAATTCGGCTACATCTAACCCACGGCCACGGCCGGCACCACCCTGGTAACCAAAGCCACGGATATAATCTCTTTTATCGTCGTATACATTACGGAAACGGGGGATGTATACGCCTGTTGGCCTGCGGCCAAATATGTACTTATCTTCGTATCCTTCGGCCCTGCCACCGGCACCCAGCCTAAAATGGTGGTCCATTACATTATGGCCCAACTCGCCACTGCTGCTGCCCAAACCGCCCGGCCATATATCGGTGGCACTGTTCATCAGCATCCAGGTACTGTTAAATGTAGAGGCACATAAAAAAATGATTTTGGCATTGTAGGTATAGGTTTTGTTGGTTTCAGCATCAATTACCTCTACCCCCGTGGCTCTTTTTTTATCTTTATCGTACAGCACTTTAGTTGCAATGCTGTTTGGCTTAAGGGTAAGATTACCTGTTTTAAATGCTACCGGTAAAGTGGCTGAGTTAGAGCTGAACGATGCACCAAAAGGACAACCATACCAGCAGCGGTTGCGGTATTGGCAGTTTACCCTGTTTTGCTCGGGCTTGGGTTGGGTAATATTAGCACTACGGCCAATAAACATATGTCGCTTGCCGTTGTAATGCGATTTAATTTTTGCGGCTACATCTTTTTCCACACAGTTCATATCCATACCGGGCAAAAACTCACCATCGGGCAATACTTCCAATCCTTCTTTGGTACCTTGTATACCGGCAAAACGTTCTACATAGCTGTACCAGGGGGCCATTTCGTCGTAGCGTACCGGCCAGTCTATGGCAATACCATCTTTAGCATTGGCTTCAAAATCCAGTTTGCTAAAACGGTAGCTTTGGCGGCCCCATAACAAGGAGCGGCCACCTACATGATAACCTCTAAACCAATCAAAGCGTTTTGTTTCGGTATAAGGGCTGTCTTTTTCGTTGGCCCACATGTTCCAGTTATCTTTGTCAATCAACGATTCTCTTAAAGCATAATCTCTTTTAAGTACCGGGTAGTCTTCTTTCATTTTTTGAGTTACCCCGTTGCGGTGAGGAAAGTCCCATACTTCTTTAGTGGTATTTTTATAGTCGGCAGAGTGCTTAATATCACGTCCACGTTCCAGCAATAATACCTTTAGGCCTTTTTCTGTTAACTCTTTAGCGGCCCAGCCTCCGCTGATTCCTGAGCCAACTACGATGGCATCAAATGTGTTGTTGTCCGGCATATAGCAAGTTTAATGGTTGAAATTGAATTAAAAGTAATGAAGATGTAATTTAATGAGTTTGATAATAGTCAAAAAACCGGTGATATAATTTTTGTGGTTTTTTTAATTAAATATCGCAACGCTGTATGGCATCTTTTAATGCCGCAATTTTACCAGCTTCGTCTTTAGCTACCGACATAAACTCCTGCGCTACATGGCCTGTATAGCCTGTATCCAGTATTGCTTGCATAATAGCGGGATAGTATAGCTCTTGTGTTTCGTTTATTTCGTGGCGGCCGGGCACTCCTGCTGTGTGATAGTGACCAAAGTATTGGTGGTTATCCCGTATGGTGCGTATTACATCACCTTCGTTTATTTGCATGTGGTAAATATCATACAGCAGTTTAAAGTTTGCTGAGCCAAGCCTTTTGCACAACTCTACCCCCCAGGCACTTTTATCAGCCATATAATCTTTATGATCTACCTTGCTGTTAAACAATTCCATTTGCAATACCACTCCATGTTTTTCGGCCAGTGGTATAATTTTTTGCAAGCCTTCCACACAATTTTTTAGCCCGGTTTCATCATCCATTCCGTTGCGGTTGCCACTAAAACAAATAAGGTTTTTGTAGCCGGCTTTTTGTACCAGTGGTATGGCCTCTGTAAAATCTTTCACCAGCCAGGCATGGTACTGTTTATCATTAAATCCTTTGGTAAGGCTTACCTCGCCACCGGTATAACACATAGAGCAATAAATGCCATATTGCTGCAGCACAGGCCATTCTTTGGGGGTACACAAGTCAATTGCATCAAACCCAATTTGTTTTACCACCTGGCATAGTTTTTCCAGCGGCAAAAAATTATACGTCCAGTAACATACGGAGTGATGAATGTTTCCCTTCAATGCATGTTTTTTATCGGGTGTACTACAATTGGCAAAGGGTACCTGGCCCATAGCCAAAGAGCCCAGCGCCAGTTGCTGAATTACTTTTCTTCTTGATGAATTGCTCATACCTGTTATTTAAAAAAGTGACAGCTGCTAAGCCAATGCTTTTTTGCGGTTACGCATGTATATAAATAATCCGGCAAAAGCTACTATTAATATGATAGGTATTGTTAGGGTGGCATTGATAATTTCAGGACCGGCAGTAACTTTTGCTGCAGACAATGCATTGGCCATATCGGTACCGGGTGCAGCAGCATTATAATCGGATAAAGCTGCGCCTTCGGGTAGCTTTTGTTGCAGCAGCTTATCGTAATAACCACCCATAAACATCATGTATACCGATACCGCAAACATACCGGCACCTCCCATCAGGTTTAAACCAACGGCTCCTGTTTTAGGCAGGTTTTCTGCCACAAATCCCAGCATGGTTGGCCAAAAATAACAAACGCCAATACCAAATACCACGGCACCTATAAACAGCATATTGCCGGTGCTGTGCCCCAGCATGTACAAGCCCAATGCTGAAAAAATTGCCGATAATAACAATACGCCTGCAGGGGATAATTTATGTACTACGGGTTCTGCCAAGCCACGGCCCACCACCATTACGCCGGTTTCGATGGTAAGGATGAGGATGGCATTATCGGTTACATTTTTTAACAATACATCAATCCACTGCCCGGTAAACAATTCGGTAATAGCCGTACCAAACATGCAGATGATCATAAAAATAAAGAGTGGGTTTAACAGCGACTTATACATTTCGCCGGTAGACACACCACTGGATACTCTTTCTGTAACCGGAAAATCTAGTTTTGAAAAAAAGTAGCCGTACAACAATGTTGGTATAATCATCATTGCTACTTGTATTTGCCAGTTTAACCCAATTTTATTAAAAAAGAAAACCAGCAAAGTACCAATTACAATACCCCCCGGAAACCACAGGTGAAAGTGATTAAGCTTGGTGGTTTTGTTATCGGGATAAATAGCAGTAACCAGCGGATTGCAAGCTGCCTCTACAGTTCCGTTGGCAATACCAATTAATAGGGTTGATAAAAACAATGGCCAATATCCTTTTGAAAAAATGGTAAGTATAATACCAGCCAGGTGAAAAATAAAGGCCAGCATTAACAGTTTTTTCATACCAATAATATCCACTACAAACCCGCCAATTATTACAGCCAGTGGAAAACCCCAAAAAGCAGTGGCCGCAATAGTGGCTAATTGCTCGGCATTTAAATTAAACTCTTTACCCAGTGTACCCAGCACACCGGCCCTTATACCAAATGATAAAGAGGTTACTAATAAAGCCAGGCAGCTAGCTACAAACAATTTGTTTTTTTGAATATTGGCAGACATTGTTGTGATATGGTTTAGTTAAAAAATAAACAGTTGTATAAATAAGGTTAGGCCACTTGTTTTTTGGTATCCTTAAATACCAGCCCAAACAGCAGCATTACAGCGGCAGCAATGCCCGCCGGTATCAGCCATATATTTTTCCAGGCAAAACCCTCTGCAGTTTTATAAGCTTCGCCTATTTGCCCTGCCACCCAGTAACCAATCAACATCCCTACACCGTAGGTAGCCAAGGTTATCATACCCTGTGCTGCAGATCGGTTGGCTTCCCCAGCTTTTTCATCAGTATAAATTTGCCCGGTTACAAAAAAGAAATCGTAACAAATACCATGTAGCAATACACCGCCATACAACATCCAGGCGCCGCCGGCACCATCGCCAAACCCAAATAATACGTAACGCAGCACCCATGCCAGCATACCAAACAACAACATTTTTTTTACCCCAAAACGGCTAAAGAAAAGTGGCATTAATACCATAAACAATGTTTCGGATACCTGGCCCAGGCTCATTTTACCTGCTGCATTATTGGTGTTAAAAGCTTCTTTTAAATAAGCCTCTGCATTTTGATAATAAAAAGCCAGGGGAATACATATTAATAAAGAAGAAAGAAAAAAGATTGCAAAGTTTTTATCCTTTAGCAATTTTAACGCATCCAGCCCCAATATATCACTCACCGAAATAGTGCTGCCTTTTTTAGATGGAGGCGTATCGGGTAATGTAAAACTAAACAGCCCAAGTATGGCTGAAAATACAGCCGCCATTTTAAAGGTACCCGAGAGATCATTGTCTTTCCAATTGAGCCAGCCAATTACCCAGCCGGCCAATATCCAGCCAATAGTACCAAACACCCTTACAGAAGAAAACTCTTTTTCTGGCTGTGTCATTTGTTTAAAGGATACCGCATTTACCAATGCCAGCGATGGCATGTATATAATCATATACATCAGTAGTATTGGATAAAATGCTGCAAAATCTGCCTGCACCGATGCCAGGTACATTAACACCGCACCCGCTAGGTGCAACACCCCCAAAATGCGTTGTGCTGAAAAAAACCGATCGGCTATCAACCCGATAATAAAAGGCGCAATAATAGCACCCAAAGCTTGCGTACCATAGGCCAGCCCAATTTGGCTGGGCGATGCTCCAATGCTAGATAAATAGCTGTTCATGGTAACAAACCAGGTACCCCAAATAAAAAATTCCAAAAACATCATCAGGGATAATTGAAATCTGGTGGCAAGCTTCATGATGGCTTATTTATTAAGTTTGGTAAACTGGTTGTAGCAGTTTGTGCTTTGCTGTAACAGCTTACAGCAAAAAAGTAAATTTAAGCGTTTCAAACTTATATACCCGGGATAGCGAGTGATATTTTTTTGCTTAATCTTTTTATTTTTTTGCCTGATGTTGCTGGGTTATAAGTTGCAAACGTTTGTTGGCATACCATCCAAAAATTAGGCTGGATGATTTAATGATTATAGTTATAAATTTATGCTTCTGCAGATTATCATTTATAAATTGTTGTATGGGAGATATCCAGTTAAAAGTTCAGCCAAAAAACTATGATGTTGTAATTGTGGGATCTGGTGCCGGAGGTGGCATGGCAGCATATACCCTTTCCAAGGCAGGCTTAAAAGTTTGCCTGCTGGAAGCAGGCGCTATGTACGATCCACAAAAAAATATTACCCAGTTAAAATGGCCTTACGAAAGCCCCCGGCGGGGTGCCAGTACCAAATTCAGGCCCTTTGGCGATTTTGATGCCTGCTACTGGGGATGGGAGATTGACGGTGAGCCCTACACGAAAGAGCAAGGAACCCAATGGGATTGGTGGCGTGCCCGTATGCTGGGTGGCCGTACCAATCACTGGGGGCGTATATCCCTGCGTTTTGGCCCAAAAGATTTTAAACGTAAAAGCATTGATGGCCTTGGCGATGATTGGCCAATTGGGTACGAAGATATTAAGCCTTACTACGATCGTATTGATGAGCTGATTGGCGTATTTGGCACCAATGAAGGATTAGACAATGACCCCGACGGTATTTTTTTACCGCCCCCCAAACCCCGCCTGCATGAGCTGATGCTAAAAAATGGAGCTACCAAGGCAGGCGTGCCTGTTATACCTTCCAGGTTGTCTATCCTTACCAAAAAAATTACCAGTACAACAGACAGGGGTAGTTGCTTTTTTTGTGGCCAGTGTGGTCGTAATTGCAGTATGGCCAAAGCTGATTTTTCAGCCACCAATGTATTAATATACCCTGCATTAAAAACAGGCAATGTAGATGTGGTGGCCAACGCCATGGCAAGAGAAGTGCTTACAGATAAAGAAGGCAAAGCTACCGGCATATCGTACATCAATAAAGAAGATATGCAGGAGTACCAGGTAAATGGCCGGGTAGTAATACTGGCAGCCAGCGCCTGCGAAAGTGCCCGCCTGCTGCTCAACTCCAAATCTGCACGACATCCCAACGGGCTGGCTAACAATAGCAATGTGGTAGGCAAATACCTCCATGATTCTACCGGCGCAGCATTGGGCGGTTACCTGCCCCAGCTATTTGATCGTAAAAGATACAATGAAGATGGTGTGGGCGGCATGCACATTTACTCTCCCTGGTGGGGCGATAATAAAAAACTGGATTTTCCCCGTGGGTATCATATAGAATATTGGGGTGGTATGGATATGCCTGCCTATGGCTTTGGATTTGGCATAGAAAACCTTAATGGCAAATATGTAGTAAAAGGCAAACAAAAAGAAGCCGGCGGCTACGGCGCCTCTTTAAAAGAAGACTATCGCTTTTTTTATGGTGCAGGTGTGGGCATGGCCGGCAGAGGCGAAGCACTGGCTTTAGAAAGCAACTATTGCGCCATTGATCCAAACGTGGTGGATAAGTACGGTATCCCCGTACTAAAGTTTAATGTAAAATATACCGATCATGAAATAAAACAAGCCAAGCACATGAAAGAAACCTTTAAGGAAATTATGCACAACATGGGTGCTGTAATTACTTGGGGTGGCGATGATGATGAAAAAAATAATTATGGCCTGGAAGCTCCCGGCAAAATTATACACGAAGCCGGCACCGTACGCATGGGCAATGATGCCAAACGCTCGGCCTTAAATAAATACAACCAGGCACACGATTGTAAAAATTTATTTGTGGTAGATGGTGGCGCCTTTGTAAGCCAGGCCGATAAAAATATTACCTGGACCATTTTAGCATTAAGCATGCGGGCCAGCGAATACATTATAGATGAAATGAAAAAGCAAAATTTGTAGCCATAAAAGTATACAAACAAGCGGCCTTATTATGAACGCATCAACCATTTAGTATTAGCATAATTATTTGATATGGACAGACGAAAATCGCTTAAACTATTAGCCGGCACCGTTGCCACCGGTGCTATACTGGATGCCTGCAAACCCGGCGAACAAAAAGAAACAAAAACCGCCGCTGAGGATACTGGCTTTACCATCGATCGGGCAAAAGAAGAGCTGGAGAGAGAAAAAAAGCTGGCAGCCGAAACGTTTTTTAACGCCCACGAAATGGCCACCATTACCCTGCTGGCAGATATAATAATACCTAAAGATGAAATAAGCGGCAGTGCCAGCGATGCCAAAGTACCCGACTTTATTGAGTTTATTGTAAAAGACATGCCGCACCACCAAACCCCCATGCGGGGGGGCTTGCGCTGGCTGGATTTGCAATGCCTTCGCAAACATGGCAACCCTTTTAAAGATTGCAGCAGCCAGCAACAAATGGCCATTGTAGATGAAATTGCCTGGCCCAATAAAGCAAAGCCCGAAATGAAACAAGGCGTAGCTTTTTTTAACCTTATGCGTAACCTTACTGCTACAGGTTTTTATACCTCCGCCATCGGCATAAAAGATATTGGCTATGCTGGCAACAAACCCAACCAGTGGAATGGTGTACCCGACGATGTTTTAAAACAGTACAACCTGGCTTATACCGATAAAGAATTAAAAGAGTGTATCACCTTCGACAATAAATCATAAACTAATAATTGTATGGCAGCTAAATTTTCCCGTCGAGATTTTGTAAAAAGTGCCTCCATGGCCAGTGCCTTTTATATTGTACCACGCCATGTATTAGGCCGTGGCTTTATAGCACCCAGCGATAAACTAAACATTGCAGGTATTGGTGTAGGCGGTAAAGGCGAAAGCGATTTGTCTGAAATTGCCAAAAGCCCCCGTGCCAATATTGTAGCATTGTGTGATGTAGACGACCGGCAGGCAAAAAAATCAAGAGAACGATTTGCCAAAGCCACCTATTACAAAGACTTTAGGGAGATGCTGCAAAAAGAAAAAAACAATATTGATGCAGTAACCGTTTCTACCCCCGATCATACCCATGCCATCGCCACATTGGCAGCTATACAAATGGGTAAACATGTATATGTACAAAAACCCCTCACCCATACCATACACGAGGCAAGAACCCTCACCGAAGCAGCCCGCAAACACAAGGTAGTTACCCAAATGGGTAACCAGGGTGCCAGCAACGACGACGTACGAAAAATGCAGGAATGGTACAATGCCGGCGTAATTGGCGATGCCCATACCATACATGTATGGACCAACCGCCCCGTATGGCCACAGGGTTTTGGTAAACCCAAAAATACCGCAGCCATACCCGCTGAGCTAGATTGGAACCTATGGTTGGGCCCTGCCCAATTTGATGAATACCGGGATAATATTGTACCCTTTAACTGGCGTGGTTACTGGAATTATGGCACAGGCGCCCTGGGCGATATGGGATGCCACCTGATAGATCCTGCTTTTAAAACCGTTGGCCTGGGTTACCCCTCCGAGGTAGAGTGTAGCGTAGCCGCTATTTATGAGCAAATGTGGACAGCCTCCTGGTATCCCGAAAGTTGCCCCGCTGCCTCCTCTGTTATCATCCGCTTTCCGGGTAAAGATGGCAAAAAAGGGGTTGAATTAAATTGGTACGATGGTGGCATACGCCCCAAACGCCCCGAAGAGTTGGGGGCCGATGAAAGCATGGGAGATGCCGATGGCAGCGGCGGCGTAATTATAGAAGGCTCTAAAGGCAAAATGATGTGTGGCACTTACGGCACCAACCCCCGCCTGCTACCCATCTCAAAAACAAAAGAGGTACAAGTACCCCAAACACTGGCAAGGGTACCCGAAGGCCACTATGTACAATGGGTAAATGCCTGTATAGCCGGTTACGGCAAAAATGAGCTAAGCTCCACCTTTGATTATGCCGGGCCACTTACAGAAAGTATTTTAATGGGCAACCTGGCCTTAAGAAGCTGGAACCTTAAAGGCCCCGGTGGCAAGGGTTTTCCTGGCAGAAAAAAATTGCTGTGGGATGCCCAAAACATGAAAATTACCAACTTTGATGAAGCCAACCAGTTTGTAAAAAGAAATTACCGGGATGGCTTTGCCCTAAACATTTAAAAAAATCGCTAATAGTTTATAATTTTAAAGGCTGCTTGCTACAGAGTTCAACAATTGTTTTGTAAACATTAAACCTTAAAAAATACAATGAACAGAAAATTAAGAATGGGTATGATTGGGGGTGGCAAAGATGCCTTTATAGGTGCTGTACACCGCCTTGCCATGAATATGGATGGCCAGGTAGAGCTGGTTGCTGGCGCACTTAGCATTAATCCGGAAGTGGCTGTAGACTCTGGCAAATCTTTATTCCTTGATGAAGAAAGAATTTATACCGATTACAAAGTAATGCTCGAAACCGAAGCAGCCATGCCGGCAGATAAGCGGCTTGATTTTGTAAGCATCGTTACCCCAAATTTTGTTCATTTTGAACCCGCCATGATGGCCCTGGATAAAGGCTTTAACGTGGTTATAGAAAAGCCCATCACCTTTACACTGGAGCAGGCTAAAGAATTAAAAGAAAAAGTGCAGGCCACCGGCCTCAGCTTATTGTTATGCCATACCTATACCGGGTATCCCATGGTAAAACAAGCCCGCCAATTAATACAATCAGGCGCTATTGGCAAAGTAACCAAAGTATATGTAGAGTATCCCCAAGGCTGGTTAAGCACCCTGCTAGAAAGTGAGGGCAATGCACAAGCCAGCTGGCGTACCGATCCTAAACGCAGCGGCAAAGCCGGCTGTATGGGCGATATAGGTACCCATGCTTTTAATATGGCCGAATATGTAACCGGCGCACAGGTTACCGCACTATGCTCCAACCTTAACGTAGTAGTGAGTGGCAGGCTGCTGGATGATGATGGTGCTGCTTTTTTAAAATTTGATAACGGCGCCACCGGCGTATTAATGGCATCGCAAATTGCTGCCGGCGAAGAAAATAATATTAAAATAAGGGTATATGGAGAAAAAGGCGGTATAGAGTGGAAACAACAAGATGCCAATACCCTGCTGGTTAAATGGCTTAATAAACCCGCCGAAATTTATCGCACTGGTGGCGGATATAACAGCAGCTACGCCGCACACAACACCCGTATACCTGCTGGCCACCCTGAGGGGTACCTGGAGGCCTTTGGTAATCTTTACCGAAACTTTGCCCTTACCGTAAGAGCTAAAATAAATGGAGAACAGCCCAAAGCAGAATGGCTCGATTTCCCGGGAGTGGATGAAGGTATCAGGGGGATGGCTTTTATCAATAATGTGGTAGAAAGCAGCAACAGCGATACCAAATGGACGCCATTTACCGTATAGGCCTGCATACTACCAATACAGTGCAATTTTTAATTTAAAAAAATCCCCATTGGGGTTTGTATATGACAACCATTAAAGGACCCGGTATATTTTTAGCACAGTTTATGGGCGATAAGCCCCCGTTTAATAACCTGGAAGATATTTGTAAATGGGCAGCAAGCCTGGGTTTTAAAGCCATACAGATACCCACCTGGGAAAG
>JBDKJT010000175.1:0-26709 GCA_039796475.1 Bacteroidota bacterium
CAAACCATTACATCTGCTTTGTTAAGCAAAATATCCCGGCCTTCTATATTGCCAACAAAATTTACATGCTTGTTTTCTTTTAAAAGCGGGTAGGTGGCCTGTGCCAGCAAGTTTCCTTTACCTTCTTCTTCGCCAATATTTACCAGCCCCACTTTTGGAGAGGCAATGCCCAATATATGTTCGGCAAAAAGAGATCCAAGTATGGCAAATTGGTTAAGGTTTTCTGGTTTGCAATCGGCATTAATACCAGCATCCAGCAGTAAGCCAAGCTGGCCGTTTTCTCGTGGCATATAAGCGCCAATAGTAGGCCTTAGTACGCCTTCAATTGCTTTTATGCTAAATAGTGCACCTACCATCATGGCGCCGGTATTACCTGCACTGATAAAAGCATCAATTTTGCCAGTTGCCAGCAAATGAAAACCGATGGCTATAGAGGATTGTTGTTTTTCTTTAAGAGCTTTAGTAGGATGCTCCTGCATTTCAATTACCTGGGCGGCATGTATAATGCTAATTTGCGTAAGCGGCACCTGGTGCTCTTGCAGCAGGTGGGTAACCTGTGCTTCGTTGCCAATAAGTGTAAGATGAACATGGCTGCCAGCAGTGGTAAGAAACGGTATAATACCTTTTACTGCTTCCAGCGGGGCATAATCGCCACCCATCATGTCAAGGCCGATGTTCATAACGTTGTCGTTAAATAAAAAATTCTAAGTTTTACACCATCACGAATGTAAAACTTAGAATGCACTATCTGAAAAAATATTATGCTTTCAGGGGAGCTTTTTCAGCTACTACCTGTCCTTTGTAGTATAATTTTCCTTCACTAACATGGGCACGGTGGCGCACATGAGTAAGCCCGGTGGTGGGGTCTACTGTAAGCGTGGTGGCTTCTGCTTTGTAATGCGTCCTTCTCTTTGCACTGCGCTGTTGCGAATGGCGTCGTTTCGGATTTGGCATATCTGTAAATTTTAGTTGTTACTTGTTTAATTATAATTGTTGTGTACTATTTCTTTTTTTTAAACTGCTCAAGCCCCTTCCATAAATCATTGGCGTTTTCGCCTTCTTCTTTTTGTTCCATCGAGCGCAATTTTTTCAATACTTCCTGGTTGCATTTTGGCCCTCCAAATTCTTCCTCACTGCACATTTTTTGCATTGGCACGCTCAAACTCACAAACTCATATATCCAATTATTCAAATAAAGATGACTTTCTGTTCTGGAGATATAGTAAATATCCGGGTCTTCCTCTTGTTCATTCATCTCCTCCGGGTTATCTACCATTTTAACCACCATGTTAAACTCATCCCACAAATCCATGGTAAGGGTATTATTACAACGGTCGCATATTACATCTGCTTTTCCCCCAATTTCAAACTTCAGCAGTATAAAACCAGTTTTTTTGTCAAGCTGTAGTTTAATATTGGCAAAACAATTACTAAACTCTCTGGGTGCTGTGGTTTCTGCAAAAAACTGATCGTCTACCTCGTATAAAAACTCATGTATCCCTGGCTTTAAACCTACAAAAGCAATCTCAAAAACCCTCTTTTTAGCCATGACTTTTGGTTTAAAGGACGGCAAAGGTAGTGCTTTTTGGCACAAAATGAGCAATTAACAGGTAAAAATACTCAAAAAAATCAGGCAACCTTGTTTTTAGTTATTTTACGGCTATGTATGTAAAGCGATACGGCGTATTTACCCTGTTATTAGTTGTAGCCGCCGGCCTAATCCGTTACTTTTCTGCCAATGCCAATTGGGTAGAGGATAAATATGCCAATGGTATTTACCCGGCTATTTCTACCGGCTTAAAATATGCAGTTGGATGGGTGCCCTTTAGTGTAGGAGATCTATTGTATCTGTTGTTATTAACTTGGCTGGTTATACAAATTTTTAAATCAACTAAACTAGTATGGACAAAACAACTAAAACGGGCAGACGTAAGCCGCAAGTTGATAAAACTGTTGTTTTTTTCGTTGCTGATATATGTAGTTTTTAACTTGCTGTGGGGGCTAAATTATAATCGCAAAGGAATTGCTGCACAATTAAATATGGAACTGAGGCCTTATAACCGGCAGGAGTTGCTTGCGTTAGACTCCCTATTGCTGCAAAAGGTAAATGCATACAAAAAGCAAAGCGCACATTGGCAACAAGGCAAACAAACCAATGCCGCCCTTTTTGCAGATGCAGCAAGCGCCTACAGCGTAATTGCCCAAGAGTATCCATTTTTAAAATACCAGCCGGTATCTGTAAAACCGTCTTTATTTGGTGTGTTGGGTAACTATATGGGCTTTATCGGCTACTACAATCCCTTTACCGGTGAGGCACAACTAAATACTACGGTGCCCGATGTATTGCACCCTTATACAGCCTGTCACGAAATAGCCCATCAATTGGGTTATGCAAAAGAAAACGAGGCCAATTTTGTAGGTTACCTTGCTGCTGCAAACGCTGGTAATCCTCGTTTTCGCTATTCGGTATACCTCGATCTTTTTTTGTATGCCCAACGCAATCTTTTTATAGCCGATTCTGCTGCAGCTAAATATCGCTATCGCCAATTAGATACTTTGGTGAAAAAAGACATTACAGATCTGCGAAAGTTTAGTGAGCAATACCGTAACCCGGTAGAGCCTTTTTTTAGGTGGGTTTACGGTATGTACCTGCAGGGTAATAACCAACCAATGGGCGTTTTAACTTATGATGAAGTAACTGGTTTTTTGGTGGCTTATCACAAAAAATTTGGAAAATTATAATCAACAAAAACCAGCCTGCAGAATAACAATGTTGAAAAATTAAAGTGACCGTTTTACGTGAAATTAACTTAGGTTTGCTGCCGCAAACGAGCTTGCAAACACCAGTTGGTGAAATTCAAAATCCTTTATCGAAAAATATTTAAATAATACCCACATGTCATTACAATTAACCCGTCCTATTGCTTTTATTGATCTGGAAACAACCGGTGTAAACTTATCATCCGATCGTATTGTAGAAGTAGCCATTATTAAAGTGTTGGGCGATGGATCTCGCCAGGTAAAACGAAAGTTGATAAATCCTGAAATGCCCATCCCTGCGGCAACTACCGAAATACATGGAATTACAAACGAAATGGTGAAAGATGCACCCACTTTTAAGCAGGCGGCCAACGAGCTGAAACAGTTTATAGAGGGCTGCGATTTGGGTGGCTACAATAGCAATCGTTTTGATATACCCATGTTGATGGAAGAGTTTTTGAGGGTAGGTATCGCCGTAGATTTAAGCACCCGCCGCATGGTGGATGTACAGCATATTTTTTATACCATGGAGCCACGTACGCTTTCTGCCGCTTACAGGTATTACTGCAATCAGGAGCTTGTGGGGGCTCATAGTGCAGAGGTGGATGTAAACGCTACTATTGATGTGTTGCTATCACAAATAAACCGGTATCCGCAATTAGGTAACACAGTTGAATCGATATTAGGTTTTATTGGCGAAGAAAAAGTGGTGGATTATGCCCGCAGGTTTGTATTTGATGATAAGGGCGTAGAAGTATTTAATTTTGGTAAGCACAAGGGTCGCCCGGTTACCGATGTATTAAAGGCAGAACCGCAGTATTACGATTGGATGATGAAAGGCGATTTTCCGCTGCATACCAAGCAAAAACTCACCGAAATACTTAACAGAACCCTGTTAAAGAATAATTAAAAAAACAACACTGTTGAAAATATGTTGATGGTGATTTAGCGTGTAAATTGTAAATTCGTTATTATATCTTACTTATACTTGGAAAAACTTGTAATTATACCAACTTACAATGAACGTGAAAATGTTGAAAAAATCATTGACGCAGTATTTGCATTGCAACAGCAATATCATGTACTGATTATTGATGATGGCTCACCAGATGGCACTGCAGATATTGTAAAATCTCTTTTTTCTAAATATCCCGGTCAGCTTTTTTTAGAAGAACGTAAAGGCAAACAGGGCTTAGGTACTGCTTATATCCATGGTTTTAATTGGGCCTTAAAAAGAGGGTGCCAATATATTTTTGAAATGGATGCCGATTTTTCTCACAATCCTAAAGACC
This sequence comes from Bacteroidota bacterium, assembly GCA_039796475.1. Classification (GTDB taxonomy): domain Bacteria; phylum Bacteroidota; class Bacteroidia; order Chitinophagales; family Chitinophagaceae; genus Ferruginibacter. The sequence goes on from JBDKJT010000175.1 coordinate 4,053, forward strand.
TTGAGCGGTTATATAAAGTTTGTAAAGAAGGGGCTGGTATTGCAGTAGGCTCAAGGTATGTAAAAGGTGGTGCCGTGGTAAACTGGCCTGCCAATCGTATATTTTTATCCAAAGGCGCTTCTTTATATACCCGTATTATTACCTGGATGCCCATAAAAGACCCCACTGCAGGCTTTGTATGTTACCGCAGAGAAGTGCTGGAAACCATGAATTTTTCGGCTATTAATTTTGTTGGATATGCATTTCAGATTGAAATGAAATTTGCAGCCTGGAAGCTTAATTTTTTAATTGCCGAAGTACCCATCACTTTTATCGACCGCAAGCTTGGCGATAGCAAGATGAATAAGGGCATTGTTAAAGAAGGTATTTTGGGTGTGCTTAAACTACGTTGGATGAGCCTCTTTAAAAACTACCGGAAAAGTGTAAAAAACACTTATCAAAATACAGCGGTTACGCCCTTTCAGGCAACAGAGGTAGCTGTAGAATCCAAATAAATTTATCGTTACTTAAATGCCGGGTGATGCTGGTGCAGCGTTTCTCTTAAAAAATGCCTGTCCAGATGGGTATATATTTCGGTAGTGGTAATACTTTCATGTCCCAACATTTCTTGTACAGCCCTTAAATCTGCCCCGCCTTCTACAAGGTGTGTTGCAAATGAATGCCTGAATGTATGAGGGGATATGTTTTTATTAATTCCTGCCTTTTTTGCCATCGCTTTTATAATTAAAAAAATCATTACCCGGGTAAGCTTGCTTCCACGCCGGTTTAAAAATAATATATCGTCGTTGCCGGGCTTAACACCCAAGTGTACTCGTATATTATTTTTGTACAGGGTAATGTATTTAACGGCATCATGGCCTACTGGCACCAGCCTTTCTTTATCTCCTTTGCCCGTTACCCTTATAAAACCCACATCTAAATACAAGCAACTTATTTTTAAATTAACCAATTCGCTTACCCTTAGGCCACAGCTGTACAGCGTTTCTAGTATGGCTTTATTACGCCCCCCCTCGGCAGTACTTACATCAACCTGGCTAATTATTTGTTCAATTTCTTCAAAACTTAAAATGTCTGGTAGCGATCTTTTTAGTTTGGGTGCTTCCAGTAATTCGGCAGGGTTGGCTGTTATTATCTGTTCGGTAAGGCAGTATTTAAAAAAACTTTTTAAGCCAGATATAATACGGGCCTGGCTACCGGGCAGCATCCCCAGTTCACTCACCCATCTTACAAATGCTTCCAGGTGTTTAATGCTAATTTGGTCTGGCGATTGTTGCAGCCCAGCCTGCTCAAGGTAGCTGGTTAGTTTATCAATATCATGCAGGTATGCTTGTACCGAATTGCTGCTCAGCGATCGCTCCAATTGTAAGTATGCTTTAAAGCCTTTTTTATATGGCTCCCACATGTATTAAAAATTTAATCGCAGCAAATTAATTAATACTGGTTGCAATCAAAATATTTTAACCTGTGTACACACTTACAATCAATATCCCTTAATTTCGTTTCAACCACCTATTTCAGCTGCATTTATGAAAGTAAACCTTCGGTCGTTTAAACAAAAAGTAAACCGCAATAAAAAACAATTCAGGTCTTTTTTAACAAGGGTAGAAAAAAATGAACCCCGTCATTTGTATAAGATGATGGTGGAGTTGGATAAAGAAGTTTGGAGTGAAGTGGAATGTTTGAGTTGTGGTAACTGTTGCAAAACGATGACACCCACTTTTACACCCGCCGATCTTAAACGAATTGCTGGTTTTTTTGGAATGACGGTAGATGCGTTTAAAGAAAAATGGCTGGTGTTTGATAAAAATGAGGACGATTGGCAAAACAAAAAACAACCTTGCCAGTTTTTAAATCTGGCCGATAATAAGTGCTCTATTTATCCTATCCGCCCTGCAGACTGTGCCGGTTTTCCGCATTTTACTAAAAAGAAACCCACCGATTATTTGCATGTACATAAACAAAATATAGCTTACTGCCCTGCCACCTACCGGCTGGTAGAAAAAATGCAGGAGCGGTTATCTGGCTGATTTAATGTACATCGGCTATAAAAAAATAATCCGCTGTATCGTTAGCATGCAGGCTAATAGACAGGATGTCAAATTGTATGCGTTTCCACTGTGGGTGTTGATACAAATACTGTGCAGCGGCATTTTGTAAGTAACTTATTTTTTTTGCATCCACCTTATCTTCGGGCATACCATAGCTAGCAGTACGGCGTGTTTTTATTTCAATAAAATGCAGCACTTCGTTTTTACTTGCAATCACATCTACCTCCCAATGGCTGTGCCGCCAATTAGTAGCCAGTAATATAAATTGCTGATTTTGCAGGTAGCGGTGCCCCAACAATTCGCCTATTTTACCTGTGTGCATATGCCTGGCCATACGTATCAATCGTGGATTAGCTGTTAATGGATTATTGTTTAAAAAGTTGGAGCAGAACCTTATTTGACTATTTTTGCGTTATAAAATTATACAAATGAAGCTAGATAAATCAATTGCATGGAGTTTTGCAATTTTGGTGCTGATGGCAGCACTTTACAGAATTATACCCTCCCGGCCTTTAGGCTTTGCACCACAAATTGCCATTGCATTATTTAGCGGCAGCGTGGTAGCCAATAAAAAATATTCTTTTCTAATGCCGCTGGCCTCTATGTTTTTATCTGATTTACTGTACCAGGCTTTGTATGCTGCAGGGCTGTCATCAATACAAGGTTTTTACGATGGGCAGATAGCCAATTACCTGCTATTTGCAGGCCTTACCATTATCGGTTTTGGCATTAACAAAAATAATGTGTTTAATATTGCCGGAGGCTCAATAGCTGGAGTGTTAATTTACTTTATCGCCTCCAATTTTTTAGTATGGCTGGGTGGTGGTTTAGATATTGCCGGGCAGCCTTATCCTAAAACTTTTGCTGGTTTATCTGCATGCTTTATAGCTGCAGAACCTTTTTTAAAAGGCAGTTTTTTTGCCACTATGTTATTTAGTACAATCTTTTTTGGCAGCTACCATTTGGTAAATAAGTACACAGCAAAACAAGCCGTAGTGTCGTAAACTACTGTTGTAACAACATCTTTACCTAATTGATATAACCACCCGCCCGGGTGGTTTTTTTATGCCTCGTTTTCGTAGCCTTCATCCACCAGCCATTGTTTGCTATCGGCAGCGGCAGTGGCTAATTCATCGCAGCGGTTGTTGTAAGGATTATTGGCATGGCCTTTTACCCATACAAAGCTAATGCGAAAGTTTTTGGCCAGCTGGTAATAGGTTTTCCATAAATCTGCATTTTTTTTGCCTCCCTTAAAATCAGTTTTTATCCAATTGGCCAGCCAGCCTTTTTGTACGGCATTTACCACGTATTGGCTGTCGGAATATACCGTTACGGGCAAGTGATTTTTTTTAAGTGCTTTTAAGCCTTCAATAACTGCCAGCAGCTCCATACGGTTGTTGGTAGTAAGCCGGTAACCCTGCGCCAGCTCTTTGCGGTGATTGCCCCACATTAAAATAGCGCCATAGCCGCCGGGGCCGGGGTTACCCCGGGATGAGCCATCGGTATATAAAATAATATTGTTCATTATTAATAAGTAACTCTTGTTAGCTCGGTACAAAAAGGATTAAGGTAAAGATCGTCTATGCCGATATACTCAAAACTTTTATAGCGTTGCTGCCGGCTTTTGTACCCGGGTATTTTTGGTTTAAAATTTTTGATGGTGGAGGTAGGCAGCACCACCCGGTTGTGGGTAGCTTGCAGCAGTGCTTTATAAATCATTTCTGAGCAATACAAGCTATCATCATTGGCCAGGTTAAAGTTAGCATCAAACGGAATGCTAGCCTGGTGATAAGCTTGTACAGCCTTGTGCAGGGCAACCGTTTCGGTATCGGTAAGCTGGTATTTAAAAAGGCCAAAACCAGTTTTTTCTAATGGATTTACAAAGCTGTTAAATGCATCTCTTCGGCAGGCTTCACCGGGGTTTTCTTTTCCGCCCATGCAGTGATATACTACAAACGAGTCGGCTTCTTTAAATATAATTCCGCTGTGAGAGTAGGCTCTTTCTCTCTGAGAAAAATTTTGCAAAACGAGGCTTTCGTAATCATCATCACTACGGGTAATCAGCAGGCCATCTTTTAACAACGGTTTTATGCCTGCAATAGCTTTATGGGCTGCAGTTATTTTAATTTGGCTGCTGTCTGTAATATTGTTGGCTGGCTTCGGTTGGTTGGCAGGGCCGCAACTGTTAAACAACAATAATATCAATCCCATTTGTATGGATACCAAGTATGTGGCAGGTGATAGTGGTGGTAAATTTAAAAAAAGCATGCTGGCTAAATTAAGTGTGCTGCTTTGTAAATACAAATAAAAAAAAAGACTGCCTGGTTAAGACAGTCCTTTGCTTATAGTAAGATTTGATTATTTGGATTGAAAACTAAATTTATCAAGTGCTACTCCCAACCCGTTTTCGCCCAATGGGCCGCCATTGGGTACATAGTATCTAAAGGCAATCCTTGTTTTTTTTGCATCGGGTACACCCGTTATAATTACTGAATATTTCTTCCAGTTACCAGGGTAAGATGCGGCTCCTTCCAGCAGATAATCGGGGTTAATATCCAGTAATACTTTATTAAACTTGCCGGTGCTGGTGGGTGTTTTACCTACTTCTGTACTTGCATCTTCATCATTCATCCTCACTTCCAGCCTGTCGGCAGCAATGGTAGGATTATCATATGTACGGGTATAAAAACTCACTACATCACCATCTTTTACTGTTAATTCCGGCGATATCAGCCAATTGCTGCAATGGGCTACGCCGGTACCACATTCAGAGGTGGTCATGATAAAATCGGTGCCTGAAAAAGAAGGGTTGTTGCTACCAAAACCACCTGCGCTGGGATAGTTGATGGGCCCCACTAAAAACTTATAGGTGTGGGCTATTGAAAAATAAAAATATCCCTGCTCCCATGACATGGTACCTAAGGGTAGGGTGTTGTTTTTAATGATCCATCCTTTGGCAACTGCATTGCTAACGGTGTCAAATTCCTCGGCAAGCGAATAATCTGGCGGAGTAACCACGGTGGCTTCTTTAGAGCAGGATTGTGCTATAATAAATACTGATGCAAAAAACAGTGCCAGTATCATTGCTTTATTCTTCATACGTTCAATTTAATGGTGGAGGTTGCTATTTTGCACTGATGTAATTAAGCTCATCAATACCCACCACCGTTTTGTGTATTTGGGTATACAATGTATCGTAATTAGTGGGGTCGGCAACCGAAGTTAAAATTTGTGGTTGCGTTTGCAACAGGTATCTAAATGCAAAGCGGCCAATTACAGGTTCTGTAAGCCCTTTTACTTCTGCCTCAAACCTCGTCCACTCAGTAGGGTATGCTTTAGCAGGGTTGGTTTCAAAACGATCATATCCGCTATTAATATCTAATAATTTGATGTCGAAATCGCCGGTGGTAGCAGCATTGGAGCCTACGCTAAGTGTATTTTTTTTGTTGATCCATACCTGCATGCGGCAAAGATCTTTGCAGTAAGAATAAAACACGATACGGTCGCCATTTTTTATTTGTTGCTCTGGCGATACCAGCCAGCAACTAACAGTAAACGGATCGGTAGAACCATTTAGGCTGATTGGCTCGGCACTGGCAATGCTGCTGGCCACATAGCCGTTACTGGCTCTTTGCGAATAAAAGGCATTTTTCCAGTAACGCTGTGGATAAGGTGCGGTAGGAAATTGTAAAGAGTCCAGCGAAAACTGGGCTTGCTCCCATCCTGGATAATATATCGACACATAATTTACCGAACCCATATTAGGTGCTTCTGCAATATCATACCATTTACGCCCGTTGGGAGTACTGGTGTTTATCGACCGCCATCCTTTGGCATAAGCCTCTGCGTAATTGTCAAAACTTTCTGTAAAGCTTTTGTCGGGTAAGGGTAAGGGAGTTGTTAGGTTACTGTCGTCTTTGCAAGCCTGTAAGCTAAGGGTTGCTATTAAAGTAATAGCAATAAAATGGCTAAATGTTTTTGTCCTCATAAAATTGTTAGTCTGATTGTATTCAACGAATACGGGCGGCGTGAAATTAGGTAATTTTCATTAAATGCTGCTTGCAAAATTTGCCTGCTGTATGGCTGCTTGTTATACCTGAAAAACACCCGTCTTTAAATCCTCTATGTGTGGGTTGTTATTGGCAGCGGCAATGCCTTCGCTTATTAAATGCCGTGTAGTGGCGGGGTCTATAATAGCATCTACCCATAACCGGGCGGCAGCATAGTACGGGGTGGTTTGTGTATGGTATCGTTGTGTAATTTGGTTTAACAGCCCGGCTTCTTCATCAGGAGTAATTTCTTTTCCTTTGGCCTTTAATGAGGCAACTTGTATTTGTAAAAGTGTTTTAGCAGCCTGCTCGCCACCCATTACTGCAATTTTAGCGGTAGGCCATGCGTAAATAAAACGGGGGTCGTAAGCCTTGCCACACATGGCATAGTTGCCTGCGCCGTAACTGTTGCCTACCACAATGGTTATTTTGGGTACCACTGAGTTGGCTACAGCGTTTACCAGTTTAGCACCATCTTTTATTATACCTGCATGTTCACTTCGGCTGCCTACCATAAAGCCAGTTACATCTTGTAAAAAAACCAGGGGGATTTTTTTTTGATTACAGTTTAAAATAAACCGGGCGGCTTTATCAGCGCTATCGTTGTAAATAACACCGCCTAATTGCATTTCGCCTTTTTTGCTTTTTACAATTAATCGCTGGTTGGCCACAATACCTACAGCCCATCCATCAATTCTTGCATAACCACAAACAATGGTTTTACCATAATCTTGTTTAAACTCGTCAAAACTTCCGGCGTCTGCCAGACAGTTAACAAGGTCAATCATGTTATATGGTTTGCTGTTGGCCTGGCTTAAAATGCCATAAATGGCTTCCTTATTTTTGGCAGGAGGTATCGCCTCAATTCTGTTAAAACCGGCAGTAGCTGGTTGGGCAAGTTTGCTTATTATTTTTTTGATGTGGTCAAGGCATTCTTTCTCTGTATCAAATTTGTAATCAGCAATACCACTGATGGCAGTATGCGTATCAGCGCCACCCAATGTTTGCATATCCACCTCTTCGCCAATGGCTGCTTTTACCAGGTAGGGGCCTGCTAAAAAGATAGAGCCATTGCCTTCTACCATCAATGTTTCGTCGCTCATAATAGGCAGATAAGCGCCGCCAGCTACACAAGCACCCATTACGGCTGCTATTTGTGTAATACCCATGCCGCTCATTTTTGCATTGTTTCTAAATATGCGGCCAAAATGCTCTTTGTCTGGAAAAATTTCATCCTGCATAGGCAGGTATACGCCAGCGCTATCTACCAGGTATATAATTGGTAAGCGATTTTCCATGGCTATCTCCTGCATGCGCAGGTTTTTTTTGCCGCTGATAGGAAACCAAGCACCGGCTTTTACCGTTTGATCGTTGGCAACTATTACACATTGCCTGCCGCACACATAACCGAGTCCGCTTACTGTGCCAGCAGCCGGGCAGCCACCTTGCTCGGCATACATTTCGTAACCTGCAAATGCGCCAATTTCAATAAAGCTTGTATCCTTATCACACAGGTATGCAATACGCTCCCGGGCAGTAAGTTTATTTCTTTCCCGTTGTTTGTCTATCGATTTTTTTCCGCCACCCTCATAAATCTTTTCCAATTGTTGTTTTACCTGGCTCCAGGCAAGCTTCATCGCATCTTCGTTTTTATTGGCATCAATGTTTTGCATATGGCTAAAATGGGTTTATGTAATTGAGCAAGCGCTTTGCAAAAATAGGCGTAAAAATGGGGCTTCGGTTGGCTGTAAATAAAAAAGCCCTGGTAGTTAACCAAGACTTTTGTGCCCAGGACTGGAATCGAACCAGCACATCCTTGCGAATGGCAGATTTTGAGTCTGCTGCGTCTACCAATTCCGCCACCTGGGCTTTTGTGTATTACTTTAAAAAAAGTAACAACGCTGTAAATTGGGTTGCAATATTACACTATCCATCCAATCTCTCCAAAATACGCTGCAAATATTTTTTCTTGTAATAGTATTCTTTAAGTTGTAGTAATTGGGCGCTTGTTACACTGGCATCATCATAGTTATTAATTATTGTAGCCACACCAGCATGCAATTGCTGCTCAAACTGCTCAATGGCAGCGGCCGAGCTATCTGTAAGGTTTTCGTTAAGTTCCATTACCTCCATTAAAAAATCGGCAGGCAGTGGGTATTTTTCTTCCTCAGTAAGCACCTGTTTTATTTTTAACAGGTATTGCAATGTAGCATCGGGGTCTTTTAAAACTTTAAAAGCATTGTTTAATTCCGATGTTTTTTCCAACGCTTCCTGCTGCTCCCAATCACTGGCCTGTGTATAAAAATCGGGATGAAATTTTTTTTGGAGCTCAAAATATTTTTTAGCCAGTAGCTGCCTGTTGATTGTAGTACTTACCGGCAATTCAAATAATTCAAAGTAATTCATGCAGCAAAATTAAGTATTAAAGCGGCGGGTTTATCAATTATAACACCAACCAAATATGTGGTATAAATTTTTCGGGCCATAACTATTGACTAAATTGCGCTTTAAATAAACGATTGATGTTGCAAATTGGATTGATACGGGAGGGTAAAAAACCTGCCGATAACAGGGTGGCTATAACCCCTGCACAGTGCCGCTGGCTGCATAAAAATTTTAACACCATCAAGGTTGTGGCCCAGCATTCTCCCAACCGCTGCTTTACCGATAAGGAATACGAAACGGCGGGTGTGGAGGTAAGAGAAGATATCAGTGATTGTGATATCTTGCTGGGTATTAAAGAGGTGCCTGTTGATCAGCTCGTACCTTCAAAAACATACCTGTTTTTTTCCCATACCAAAAAGTTACAGGTTTATAACCAGCAATTATTCAAAGCCATCATTGATAAAAAAATTACACTGGTAGATTACGAATGCCTGGTGCATGAGGATGGACAAAGGGTATTGGGCTTTGGTTTTTTTGCAGGTATTGTAGGTGCACACAACGGCATGATGGCCTATGGAAAACGCAGCGGCGCTTACCAGCTAAATCCAGTGCATGAGTGTAAAGATTATCGCACACTTATACATACTTACTTTGGCCTTAAAGTACCCAATATTAAGGTGGCGGTAACCGGTAGTGGCCGTGTGGCGCATGGTGTGCTGGAGGTAATGAATTTGCTGGGTATTACAGAGGTAGAGCCGGATGAATACCTCGAACGAAAATTTAGTTACCCGGTATATGTACAATTAAAGGGTGCCGACCTGTACACTCATACAGCACTAAAAACATATAAACGAGATCATTTTCATGAGCATCCCGATGCTTACCGCAGCCGCTTTTTGCCCTACACCAAATGCACCGATATTTTAATGAATGGGGTGTACTGGGCCGAACATGTACCCCGCCTTTTTGAAACAAATGATATTGATGATACGTTTGCCATACAAACCATTGCCGATATTACAGATGATGAACATGGATCGGTACCTATTAACCTCGGCGACCAAAGTATTGACAATCCTGTGTATGGAGTAGATAGAAATACATTTACAAAAACGGCCCCTTACTTGCCAGGAAGTATTGATGTGATGGCGGTAGGCAACCTGCCCAACGAATTACCAAGGGATGCCAGCCAGTACTTTGGAGAGCAACTGATAAAGTATGTATTAGAAGATTTGGTAAAAGGTAACAGCCCAATAATAAACAGGGCCACAATTGTAAAAAATGGCAACATCACAAGCCCCTATGAATATATGAAAACATATGCCGGCCAATAGTTGGTAAAACTTACGGTAGTTGACTTATGCAAAATAGCCAGGCAATTAATTAGAGGTACAGGTAGTAATCGTAGAGTAATTCTGTAAATCTTTTTGTATAATCGCCCATTTCATCTTTTATGCAAATTTCTTTTTTGCTGGCGGCCGATGGCTGGTTAGTAAAATACAACATGCCTCTAAAAAAAGAGTGCAGCGGTGTTTGTTTTACCAGTGCCTTGTGTACGAGGTATAAGCCATTTGCCTCTGCTATTTCTATAAAGTTTTTTACTCTTTTATAAGGCAGCAATACTGCAAATGTACCGCCGGGTAATAGTAGTTGGCTTGCAGTATGCAGCAGTTGCTGGTGTGTTAACGTACTATCATGTTTAGCCGCATTTTTTTGATCGTTGCTGCTTTTAAGATCCCCCTCAAAAAAAGGAGGGTTGCTGATGATGTATTGGTATTGTTTGCCCAGGGTAAAATTGATAGCATTGGTATTAAAAGCTTTTAGCCTGTGTTTCCAGGGTGAGTGGTAAAAGTTTCTGCTGGCTTGCTCAAATGCTGCCTTGTCAATTTCAATTGCATCTGCCTCTACCGATGTTTTTTGTGCCAGCATTAAACTAAGTAAGCCAGTGCCCGTACCAATATCCAGACAGTTTTGCAAAGCGGTGTTGTTGTTTTGCAGCATTGCAGCCGTATAAGCACCAAACAGGCAGGCATCGGTACAAACCTTCATGGCGCACATATCCTGGTAAACAGTAAATTCTTTGAACTTAAAATATTGATTTGCCATAGGAAATTAATTACATACCGGGTGATACTGCTATTTTAAATAAGCGATTGTTATCACACCGGCATGTCTTTTCATCTATTCAGTAATGCCTTCCAACGATAATAAAAAGGCGTAATAAAGCGCCACATCTTTTAAATAATCAAAACGGCCCGATGCGCCACCATGCCCAAAATTCATATTGGTATGCAATAGTAACAGGTTATTGTTTGTTTTAAAACTTCTTAATCTTGCCACCCATTTAGCAGGCTCAAAATATTGTACCTGGCTATCGTGCAGGCCGGTTGTTACCAACAAGTTGGGGTAGTCTTTTTTCTCTACATTTTCATAAGGCGAGTAACTTTTCATATACAGGTACGCCTCTTTATTTTTAGGGTTGCCCCATTCATCAAATTCGTTGGTAGTAAGTGGTATGCTTTCATCCAGCATGGTATTAATAACATCTACAAAAGGCACTTGTGCTATTACACCATTCCATAAACCCGGTGCCATATTGGTAACAGCACCCATCAGTAATCCGCCGGCACTGCCGCCCTGGGCATACAAATGGCCTTTGCTGGTATATTTTTCCTTTATTAAATATTCGCCACAATCAATAAAGTCTGTAAAGCTGTTTTTCTTTTTCATCATTTTTCCATCTTCATACCATTGCCGCCCCATTTCTTGCCCGCCACGTATATGGGCAATGGCAAAAACAAAGCCCCTGTTTAACAGGCTAAGGCGGGTACTGTTAAAAGAAGCATCGGTGCTGCTGCCGTACGAGCCATAGGCATATAGCAGGCAGGGGGCAGTGCCATCTTTGGCGTACCCTTTTTTGTATACCAGTGAGAGGGGGATTCGGGTGCCGTCTTTTGCGGTTGCCCATTGCCGTTCGGTTACATAATCCGCAGGATTATACCCACCCACTATCTCTTGTTGTTTTAGTAATTTTTTTGCTTTACTCGCCATGTCGTATTCATAAACAGAGTTGGGCGTGGTAAGCGAAGTGTAGTTATATTTTACTGTATTGCTGTTATACTCTGGGTTAGTGGAGCTGTAAGCATCATAGGCAGGCTCACCAAAATCTATATAATGTTGCTGGCCTGTTTGCAGGTTTTTGATGGCCATTTGCACCAGCCCGTCTTTTCGTTCGTTAAGTACAATAAAGTCTTTAAACTCGGTAATCCATTCCAGCAGTACATCGGGCCGGTTGGCAATCAACTCTTTCCATGCATCGCTGCTTGTTTTATTTAACGGGCACTCCATTAACCGAAAATTTTTTGCATTCCAGTTAGTGCGAATTAAAAACTTGTCATCCAGTGCTGTTACATCATACAGTACATCTTTCATCCGGGGCTGAAAAGATTGGAAAGCACCTGATGGATTACTGGCATCCAGCCAAAGAGTTTCGGATGATGTGGTGGCTTGAGATACAATGAAAATAAATTTGCCATTTTTGGTTTTATATACACCAATATAATTGCTCTTATCTTTTTCATCATATACGGTTGCATCCGTAGCTGCATCGTTGCCCAGCACATGCCTTTTTATTTTCTCTGAAAGCAGTGTAACAGGATTGTTGTAGGTATAAAATATCGTTTTATTATCATTGGCAAAAACAGGGTCGCCACCTGTTTGCTTTATTACATCGGGATATACTACACCAGTTTCGATATTTTTTATATAAATACTGTACTGCCGCCTTGATACTTCATCTACACCATAGGCAATCAGTTTATTGTCGTCGCTTACCTCCATACCCGATACGGCATAGTAAGGTTTACCCTCAGCCATGGCATCCACATCCAATAACACTTCTTCTTTTGCATTGGCATCGCCTGCTTTTTTTCTGCAAAATTTATAATACTCTTTTCCATCATCGGTACGGCGATAATATTGGTAGCCATTTTTTAAGTAGGGTACACTTTCGTCTTTTTCTTTTATCCTTGCCTTCATTTCTGTAAACAAGCCTGCCTGCAGGGTTTTGGTACCACTCATCATAGTATCCAGGTAATCATTTTCTGCTTTCAGGTAATCAACTACACGGGTGCTATCGGGCCCTTTTTTAAAATAGTCTATCATCCAATAATAATTATCTACTACCGTATCGCCATGCATGATACGGGTAAATGGTTTTGTATCTGCCACCGGGGCTTTTACATTGGTGGGCCATTGTATGGATTTTTTGTTGGTTTGGGAGGATTGGTTACAAGCAGTCATAACTAATAACAATATGGCAGCAAAATTTTTTATTTGCATAAATAAAATTTTAATGCTGTAATGTACAAAGTTTTTTTTAGCGGTTGTTACCTGCAGTACATTGAAAATAGCTGTATCGGGTAAACTTAAACCTGTTGCAATTACCAACTAGCCCTTGCAGATGGTGTGGTGGAAAGTGTTGCGAAATCGGCATCCAGGTATTTGTAATAAGCAGTAATTGCTATCATGGCGGCATTGTCGGTACAATACTCAAAAGAGGGGATAAAGGTTTGCCAGCCCAGTTGCTGCCCGGTTTGCTGTAATGCGGTGCGTAAGCCGCTGTTGGCGCTTACACCTCCTGCCAGGCAAATTTGTTTTATACCCGTTTGGCGGGCAGCTTTTTTTAATTTATTAAGTAATATACTAATAATACGTTGCTGAATACTGGCGCAAATATCGGGCAGGTTATGTTGTATAAATTGTTGCCGCTCTTGTTCAGTAGCAGTAAACGACTCTTTAAATACATTGCTGCTGCCGGCATTTTGCAAAAAGTAAAGTATAGCTGTTTTTAAACCGCTAAAACTAAAGTTGAGCCCCGGTATTTGTGGTTCAGGAAATGTAAAGCGATTAGGGTTGCCTGTAGCTGCATACCTATCAATTAGTGGCCCACCCGGGTAAGGCAAACCCAGTAATTTTGCTGATTTATCAAAAGCTTCTCCAGCGGCGTCATCAATGGTTTCGCCAATTACCTGCATTTGGTTAGGGCCAGTGCATTGCACTATTTGGGTATGGCCTCCACTTACGGTAAGGCATAAAAAGGGGTAGGCCGGGGTGTTAGTGCCAATAAGGTTTGCCATTACATGCGCCTGCATATGGTGCACCGAAATTAAAGGTATATCAAGCGCCAGCGCCATAGATTTGGCAAACTGTGCACCTACTAATAAAGCACCTATCAGCCCCGGGGCCTGTGTAAATGCAATGGCATTTAATTGAGTGGTATTGATACCTGCAGATTGGAGTGCTTGCTGTACAACGGGCACAATATTTTGCAGGTGTGCCCTGCTGGCCAACTCTGGCACCACGCCACCATATTTTTCATGCACCGACTGTGTGGCAATGATATTAGAAAGTATAGAGCCGTCTTTGCATACAGCAGCAGAAGTCTCATCGCAAGAAGATTCGATGGCGAGGATATAGGTGCTCATGCGGTAAAGATACTAAAGATGTAAGCATGCTAATAAGCACTCCTTGCAACCGGCTATTTAGCCAATCCATTATTTACTGCGGATAGCTACCACGGGATCCATTTTAGCTGCACGGGACGCAGGAAAAATGCCAGCCAATATACCCACCAGCAAACAGATAATTACCGTACTTATAAGGAGTGGTAAAGATACATGTACCGGAAAATCGAAGCCATTGGTAAGTATTACGGCAAGGGCATATACAAATAATAACCCGAAGGCTCCGCCCAGCAAGCACAGTATGGCAGCTTCCAGCAAAAACTCCAGCATGATGCTGCTTTTTTTTGCTCCAATAGCTTTTTTTAAACCGATGATACTGGTGCGTTCTTTTACGGTTACAAACATAATATTGGCAATGCCAAACATACCTACAATAAGGCTTATCACACCAATTATGGCGCCCACAATATTTACAGTGCCAAATAAATCGGTAATGGCTTTGCTAAAAGCTTCTACACTGTTTAAAGAAAAATTATCTTCCTGCCGGGGTGCCAGTCTTCTTATTTGCCGCATGATGCCTTGCAACTCGTTGCTTAAAGCTTCAGTAGTTATTTTCTCTTTTCCTTTTACGATAATCACAGGGTTACTGTTTTCTTCATCCACAAATTGCTTGCAAAATTTGTAGGGCAGCATAATACAGTTGTCGTAATCCCATCCAACAAAGTTTTTTCCTTCTTTTTTTATTACGCCAACAATTTTTACATGCTTGCCTTTTATTTCAAACTCTTTACCCATGGCCCTGTCGGCCCGGCCAAATAATTTTTCTGCATTATCAAAACCAATCAGGCCTACAGCAGCCCCACTATTAAATTCGGGCGAGGATATATACCGGCCTTCTTCAAATTCCATCGGCTGTATAACCATTTGGGCTTCCAGTATACCATATACAGATGCATCCTGTATCATATCGTCTTTATAACTGATATTGCCCGAGGTGCGTATTAAAAAGCTAATTTCATCTGTAAGCTGGCTTCGCTCTTTAATCATTTGAGCTTCTTCATTTTTCATTACCGGCCTGGCACGATATTTCCAAAAAGGCTTATCTGGGCCACCACCATACTCCCATTTATCAATATAAATGGTGTTGTTACCCAATGTTTTTACTTCGGCTTGTATATTGCTTTCAAGGCTTGTAACAGTTGCCAGTACCCCAATGATACAAAAAATGCCAAATGCCACGCCTGTAAGGCTAAGTGCCGTACGTAGCTTGTTTACCTTTAATTCCTGTATGGTGAGGCGAAGTGAGTTGCCCAGTATGCTCAGTAGTTTGCGCATGTATCAAAATTAGGGGAAGATTTTAATTGTAACGGTATAAATGTATAAACGGGTATTGGATGGTTTGGATAGGCCCTGCTTTTAGCCGTATATTTACAAAAAAAAATTACCATGTCGTTAAATACCAATCGTAGAGAATTTATTGCTACCACGGCCAGTGCAGGTGCAGCCATGGTTTTACCGGAAATGAATAAAGCAGGTAAAACACAGCTGTTGCACCATGTATTTTTTTGGCTTAAAAACCCCGGATCAGAACAAGACAGGCTAAAGCTGATAGAAGGGGTAAAAACATTGGGTGCCATTGCCCAGGTGCAGCAAATACAGGTAGGGGTGGTGGCCAGTACAGAAAAAAGGGATGTGGTAGATAATAGTTGGGATGTATCTGAGTTATTATTTTTTACCGATACAGTGGCACAAAAGGCTTATCAAGATCATCCCATCCACCAGGATTTTATTAAAAATTACAGCCACTTGTGGGCCAAGGTACTAGTGTACGATATGGTTACTGTATAAGTAGCATTTATACTTTAGTCGACTTTTAAATATGCCTTTAGTTAAAATGTGGCTGCAGCTACATAACAATAAAATTGTTTTAAGGGTATATATTTTAACCTCATCCATTATTGCTTAAGCTAACCAAATGGTAAGCAATCTAAATAATAAAAGAGGCAGCCATCAGGCTGCCTCTTTTATTATTTTAAGTTTAATCTTACTCAAAGTCGGATGCTTTGGGCAGTACGTCGGCAGGGTTACGCAGCTTGCTTTTACCCTTGCTGTATCCAAAATATACTACCAGGCCAATGGCCATCCAAACAAAGGCAACAGTAAGGGTTTGAGAATCTAAACCAATGATCATACCCAGGCAAATGATTGCTCCTAATATAGACACTACGGGAGCCAAAGGTGTTTTAAATGGACGCTCCAGGTTGGGCGATTTCATACGTAGTATCAACACGCCTATACTAACCAGTACAAAGGCAAACAAGGTACCAAAACTGGTAAGGTCGCCAGCAACATGCCCGGGCACAAATGCTGCAAATAATCCTACAAATACAAATAGTATCCAATTGGCTTTATAAGGTGTTTGATATTTTGGGTGTAATTCGCCAAAGGCTTTTGGTATCAGTCCATCGTTACTCATGGTATAAAAAATACGGCTTTGCCCCATCAGCATTACTAATATTACAGAAGAAAAACCAGCAAGGATGGCAACGGTAACACCTGTAGCCAGCCAGCCGTAGCCTGTCATGTAAGCAGAGATGGCGTAAGCAACAGAAGCTTCCCGTCCTTTTTCAGGATCTACAAAATCTTTCCAGTTAGCCACACCCGTTAGTACATGGCCAAACAAGATGTACAAAATGGTGCAAACTACCAGCGAGCCAAGTATACCAACCGGCATATCTTTTTTAGGATTTTTGGCTTCCTGTGCTGCCGTACTCACCGCATCAAAACCAATAAAGGCAAAAAATACGATTGAGGCACCACCTAAAATGCCACCCCAGCCATGCTTATTCCATCCGCTGTAATCGGCAATCACTTTGCCTGCGCTATCGGTAACAGCCGCAGTGCCTTCAGGTATTAAATAAGGGGTGTGATTTTCTGGTTTGATAAACTGCCAGCCAACAGCAATAAAAATTAGTACAATGGCTACTTTAATGATTACAATAATCATGTTAACCACGGCAGACTCTTGTGTGCCTTTTATCAGTAACATGGTTAGCAACAACAAAATGATAAGTGCTGGTGCATTCACAATGCCCTGGTGTAATACGCCTGCGCTGTCGGTAAAACTTTCAAAAGGAGAGTGGCACCACTCATACGGGATACCTCCACCCAATAATCGATTTAAGTATTCACTCCACGCAATTGACACAGTAGCTGCACCCAATGCATATTCCATAATTAATGCCCAGCCAATAATCCAGGCAACCAGTTCGCCCATGGTTACATAGCTGTAGGCATAGGCGCTACCAGCTATCGGAATCATTGCAGCAAACTCTGCATAGCACAGCCCTGCAAAAGCACAACCGATGGCTGCAAGAATAAAAGAAAGGGTTACACCCGGCCCTGCAGCCTGCCCTGCGGCAGCAGCTGTTCTTACAAAAAGGCCAGAGCCAATAATGGCGCCAATGCCCAATGCAATCAGGTTACCTGCGCCCAGCGTTCGTTTTAATCCCTTTTCGCTGTCGGCCGCTTGGGCAAGTATTTGTTCAAGCGGTTTCTTTACAAATAAACTCATTAGATATGGTGGTTTTGGTAATTAATAAGGCAGGAAAAATAAGCAATAAATCTTAATAACCAAATCAATGTTGCTTTTTTAAAGACCACCGGCCTATAACAATGATTAAATACTATATTGCAAAAATTATTGCGGCTAAAAACGAGTGTAAGCAAGTATTGCAGCTGCATCAAACGGTATCAGCTTATGGAAATAAAACCTGCAAAAAAAAGTAAAATCACCCTGTATATTGGTATTGCCCTGTTGGCAGGTATTATTACCGGCTTTATACTAAATAAAACATATACCGGCACCCAAAACACTCATATTGCCAATGCAGAAATACAAATGCAGCATTTGCAACAACGCATGCTGGCCTACGAAAAAGTAAAAGACAGTATTGCCTTTAGCAATTTAACAGCGCAGGCAAAACTGTTGGAAATACAAAAAAAGGATGCCATTGCAAATTTGCTGAGCAGCACCAACGAAACAACTGCACTGGCTACCATAAAATTGCTGGACGATTCTATCCGGGCTGTTTCTGCCAGGGCAGGCGCATTAACGGATACGGCCTTGGCCGAATACAAAGGCTTGCAAAAACAGCGGGAGCTGGTATTGGCTCAAAAAAACGACAATCTTAAGGCAAGAGATAAAAAACTAGAGTGGTTTACCATACTGGCCGATATTTTTTTAAGGCTGATAAAAATGATAGTGGCGCCACTGGTATTTACCACCTTAGTGGTGGGGGTTGCCAAATTGGGTGATATTAAATCGGTTGGACGTATTGGGGGTAAAACCCTTTTATGGTTTTTATCTGCCTCTTTAATAAGCCTGCTGTTGGGTATGATATTGGTAAATATTTTTGAACCCGGGCGTGCCATGCACCTGCCCTTGCCCGAAGCCAATGCAGCAACAGGTATTGATAAAGCAGCACTTACGGTTAAAGATTTCTTTTATCATGTATTTCCGGCAAGTGTGGTAGAAGCCATGGCAAAAAATGAGATACTGCAAATAGTGGTTTTCTCGTTATTCTTTGGTGTGGCAGCAGCAGCATTGGGCGATATTGCCAAACCTGTTGTAAAAGCGCTAGATGCAGTAGCCCATATCATTTTAAAAGTAACCGGCTATGTAATGAACTTTGCTCCACTAGCGGTATTTGGCGCCATGACGGCGATTATTGCCAAGCAAGGCATCGGCATATTAAAAACATACTCCATTTTTATAGGAGAGTTTTATTTTGGGTTATTGGTACTTTGGATTGTGTTGATATTAGCAGGTTATTTATTTATTGGAAAACGGGTGATTGATTTAATACGACGGATGAGAGAGCCAATTTTACTGGCCTTTAGTACTTCCAGCAGCGAAGCAGCTTTTCCTAAAACCATGCTGGAGCTGGAGCGTTTTGGTTGTAAGGATAAAATTGTAAGTTTTGTATTACCACTGGGTTACTCCTTTAACCTGGATGGCAGTATGATGTATATGACTTTTGCATCGTTATTTATTGCACAGAGCTATGGCATGCATATTCCATTGCCTGCACAAATAACCATGCTGCTGGTATTAATGCTTACCAGTAAAGGAATAGCTGGTGTTCCCAGGGCATCGTTGGTGGTAATAGCTGGTACGCTGGCTACCTTTAATATACCGGAGGCAGGTATAGCGCTGTTGCTGGGTATAGATCCATTGCTGGATATGGGCCGCAGCGCCACCAATGTTGTGGGCAATAGTATTGCTACGGCCGTGGTTAGTAAGTGGGAGGGAGAGTTGGCCCATACCGATCACCAGCATACTGCACCAACAACTTAGTAAATGGTATTTAAAATTATAATAGGTTTTTAACTCAACCAGTTAAGCAAATGCTGCACTTTATTTTACTCGATTTTCACTGGACACAGTTGCTGCAACCTCAATGGTATATCGAAAACGGCGGCTTGTGGTTTATTGTTTTTGCAGTATTTGCAGAAACAGGATTATTTGCAGGATTTTTTCTTCCGGGCGACTCATTGCTTTTTGTAACAGGTATTTTTAGCGACGACCTGGTAAAAAAAGGCCTCGGTGTAGATTCGGGTAGTTCGTTTGTAAACCTGGTAATTTTAGGTGTGGTAATTGCCTTTGCCGGTATAATTGGCAACTATGTAGGCTATTGGTTTGGCAGAAAAAGCGGCCCCTATTTATTTGAACGAAAAGACACTTTTTTATTTAAGAAAAAATACCTTTTCCAGGCAAAAGATTTTTATGATAAGCATGGCGGAGCAGCTATTATCATGGCCCGCTTTTTACCCATCGTACGTACATTTGCCCCCATCGTTGCCGGTATTGTAGGCATGGAGCAAAAAAAGTTTTCTTACTATAATATTGTAGGCTGCGTTGCCTGGGTATTTTTAATGCTGTTTGGCGGCCATTACCTGCAAAAACTTTTTGAAACCCAGTTTAACTTCGACTTAAAAAAACACCTGGAAGTAATAGTGATTGGAATTGTACTTATTACTACTGCACCTGTTATCATCAAACTCTTTTTTGGTAAAAAGAAAAACTAACACCAAACCTACGCTTACTCATGACCAAGCAGACTCACGCTGTTTTTAACATAGCTGTACTGGTGGCAGCATTGGGCTATTTTGTTGACATATACGATTTGTTGTTATTTACCATTGTTCGGGAGCCTAGCCTAAGCGACCTTGGGGTTAATTTAAAAGAAAGTAAAGAGGTGCTGGCAGCCAGTACAAAAATTATTAACTGGCAAATGACAGGCTTGTTAATAGGAGGTATCGTATGGGGCGTAATGGGCGATAAAAAAGGCCGGCTGTCTGTATTGTTTGGCTCCATCATTTTATATTCTGTAGCCAATTTTATTACAGGCTTTGTTCAAAACACTCATCAATATGCTTACGCCCGTTTTGTGGCGGGTATTGGCTTAGCCGGAGAGTTGGGTGCCGGCATTACCTTGGTAAGCGAACTATTACCCAAAACAAAAAGAGGGTTAGGTACTTCGCTGGTGGCGGGTATCGGGTTGTTTGGGGCGGTATTTGCCTACTTTACTTTTAGGGCTACACAAGATTGGCGGTTGTGTTATAAAATTGGTGGTACGCTGGGTATTGCACTACTCTTTTTACGTATCAAGGTTGCAGAGAGTGGTATGTTTAGCACAGCTAAAACCCAACAGGTATCTCGTGGAAACATCTTTGCATTTTTTACAAATGCCCACCTTTTTAAAAAATATATTTTGGCCATATTAATAGGCCTGCCCACCTGGTATGTAATTGGCATTTTGGTTAATTACAGCAATCGGTTTGCCAATGAATTTTATGGTACCAATAAAATAGAATCTGGCAGGGCCATTATGTATGCTTATGCAGCTATTGCCATTGGCGATATTACGGTAGGCTTGGTAAGCCAGTATTTTAAAAGTCGTAAAAAGGCATTGTATCTTTTTTATGCCCTTACTATTTTTTCGGGCATATTGTTTTTTAGCGGTGCTATACAAAGCGATGCTATGATGTATGTTGTATGTGCCTTACTTGGTTTTAGCACAGGCTTTTGGGCCATTTTTGTAACGATGGGTGCCGAGCAGTTTGGCACCAACCTTAGAGCCACCGCCGCTACCACCATACCCAACATGGTAAGGGGTGCTTTGCCTTTAATAAACATGCTCTTTTTGGATATTTTTCAAAAAAGTTGGGGATGGAGCATTACACAAAGTGGCGTAATAACAGGTGTTATCGTAATGAGTATAACACTTGTGGCTGCATACTTTACCGAAGAAACTTTTCATAAAGACCTCAATTACCTGGAGGCATAGCAGCTGTTAATGTATTTTTAAACCTGGCAGCCCGGCAACTTTTAGCACTATTTTTTCGTTGTTTTATGCATGGTAAACAGCATAAAACTTTTATTGATAAGCCATTTTGCAATAGTATGTAGCGTTACAGGCAAGGCACAAAACATTGCCCATGAGGTAAGCTACAGTACTGCATTGCCTGCAGCGCCGGCTAGTACCATTTATTACCAGCCGGGTTCTCCTTTAGCTATAGCCGATTTTAATGGTAAACCAGATGAGCAGAATCCTGCCGTGGCTATTACATCATCCGGTTTTGCGTTTAAAGCTGGATATAAAAGTAGTGGTGAAAAAACGGTAATGGTTATCACCGTTTTTTGCAGTTTCGATAAAAATAAATCCTGGATGAAAGAGCGTGGCAAAACAGGATACATTTTACTGCACGAGCAGCATCATTTTGATATTAGTTATCTCGCCAGTCAGTATTTTATAACATTACTCAGGCAAACTACTTTTACAACAGCTCAATACAAGCTACAGCTTGAGCAGTTGTACACTTCGGCCATTGAATATATGGAGCGTATGCAGCAACAATACGATGCAGATACCGGGCATGGCCAAATAACAGATAAACAATATGAATGGGGCGAAAAAATAAATCAATTATTGCAGCAAAGTACTGCAGTAAGGTAGAGTGGTTTATTTTTTTCTGTGGGCTAAAAAATCTTCAAATGCAGCAAGCGAAAAACTGCTAAGGTTTTGCTCTTTTGTAAGCATCGCCTTTTGTGCTACCAATACCCCGTATTCAATATCATCAAAGCCCTCTACAAAATGGGCATCAGGGTTTATTGAGATGAGTACATTTTTTTCTAACGCATAAGCAATATGCCGCCAGTCAATATCCAATCGATTTGGGTGTGCATTCAGTTCTATCACTACCCGGTTGGCAGCACAGGCATCAATAATTTTTTTATGATCAACAGGATATCCTTTTCGACTAAGCAGTAGCCGGCCCGTCATATGTCCCAGTATTGTGGTATAGGGGTTTTCGATGGCGTTTATTAAACGCATCATGGCTTTGTCTTCCGTCATTTTAAGATTGGAGTGCACAGATGCTATAACCAGGTCAAATGTTTCCAATACCCGATTGCTATAATCGAGGCCGCCATCATTTAAAATATCGCTTTCGATACTTTTAAATATTTTAAAGGGTGCTAGCTGCTCGTTTAGCTCATCGATATATTGGTGTTGCTGTCGCAGCCTTTCTTCCGAAAGGCCATTTGCATAAAAAGCAGATTTGCTGTGATCGCTTATCACCATGTATTCCATGCCTTTGGCAATTGCGGCTTTTGCCATTTTTTCAATAGTATGGCTACCATCAC
>JBDKJT010000176.1:0-14013 GCA_039796475.1 Bacteroidota bacterium
GCAACACGAAAAAAACCTGCAAGACCGGTTAAGAAAAACCGATGCCAACGCCCCCAATAAACCCGAAAAAGATTGGTAAGCATGATGCATAGAATGAGTATTTTTATTGCTTAAAATAATCACATGAAAAAACTCATCTTTTTTTTAATGTTACTGGTAGCCGTAACATTTTATTCCTGCGTAGATACGGAGGAGCATATTGTAATAAATGCAGATAATAGCGGTAGTTATACCCTTAAAATTGATATGAGCAAAATGATGGAATTGCTAAATCAAATGGGTGGAGCTTCTGGCAAAGCAGCAGATAAGCCTGGCCTGCCTACCAAGGATACCATCATGTATTTTAAAGATATGCAGTTAGATAAACTTACTGCCGAAGAAAGAGCCCTTTATAAAGATGGTTACTTAAAAGTAAGGGCCGACTCAGTATCCAATCAATTTAAAATTGAAGCAGGATGCCCCTTTGCCAATATTAACCAGCTGCCCGAAAAAAGAAAAAATATTTTTAAGATAAGCGAAAAATTAGGGGCAGATAAAGCGATGAAAGCCGATAGCAATTTGCCAGATGAAGAAGCAGCCGGGGCTGATGAAGATATTGCAGGCAAAATAAACCCCACCAGCAATGATTATGCTTTTACTGCATCGCCTGGTAAATTAAGCTACAAAAGTATTAAGCCTGCTGGTAGCGCCGCTACACCTGCATCCGACTCCTTAATGCAAATGATGCAGCAAATGAGCATGCTAACTGGTGATATGACGATTAAAACAATCATCACACTGCCGGCCGAACCAAAAAAACTATCCAATCCAAAAGCCCAGTTATCAGCCGATAAACGCACCATCACCTTTACTTCCACGCTTATAGAATTAATGGAAAAACCCGGCTTGGGCGAATACGAAATAGAATATTAAACCGTGCATATTTCATCAAAATACCAGCAGGGGCAAACAACCCCTGCCTTTTTATTGTTATTTTGCAACACTATCTTATTATATGCAATTGTACTGTCAATCATTAACCGAATATAAGCGGCTTAAAACCCGGGAAGTTAAAATAGGCAACCTGTTATTGGGCAACGGCCACCCGGTAAGGGTACAAACCATGACGACCACCGACACCATGGATACCGAAGCTACCGTACAGCAAAGTATTCGTTGTATTAATGCCGGGGCAGAGCTGGTACGCATTACAGCACCATCAAAAAAAGAAGCAGAAAACCTGCAAAACATTAAAGACGAATTACGTAAAAGAGGCTATAACACCCCGTTAGTTGCCGATATACATTTTACCCCCAATGCTGCTGAAATAGCAGCCCGTATTGTAGAAAAAGTAAGGATAAACCCGGGCAATTATGTAGACAAAAAAAAGTTTGAACAGATAGAATATACCGATGCAGAATATGCTGAGGAGATAGAACGCATCAGCGAACGCTTTACACCCCTGGTTAATATATGCAAACAACATGGCACCGCCATGCGTATTGGCACCAACCACGGCAGCCTCAGCGATCGTATTATGAGCCGCTATGGAGATACCGCCATTGGCATGGTAGAAAGTGCCATGGAGTTTTTACGTATTGCCCGGGCACAGGATTATCATAACATCATACTTAGTATGAAAAGCAGTAACCCTCAAGTAATGGTGCAGGCCTACCGCCAACTCATCCGGCACATGATGGATGAATTTGGCGAATGTTATCCGCTGCACCTGGGTGTTACCGAAGCTGGAGACGGAGAGGATGGAAGAATTAAATCGGCCATTGGTATTGGCACTTTGTTAGAGGATGGCATTGGCGATACCATAAGAGTAAGCCTTACAGAAGACCCCGAGTTTGAAATACCTGTGTGTAAAGACCTCGTAAACCGCTACCAGCAACCAGCCAACAACGCTACATTACCAGCAGCACAAAAATTACCTTACTCACCCTTTGACTATAAAAGAAGAACCACCTTTGAAGTAGGTAATATTGGTGGCAAACAGGTACCCGTAGTAGTTGCCGACCTTAGCCGGATTGACACCATTACTCACCAGCATTTGCAAAGTATAGGCTATACCTACAACGAACTAACTGACAAATGGAATATTAGTGATAGCGCTGCCGACTATATTTTTACTGGCGCTCAATTATTACCCTTTGAGTTACCCGGAACCTTAAAAGTAATTGTATACCAGCAGGCATGGTTGCAGGCAGCTGACAAATCAAAGTACCTGCCCATTTACGAAGCCGCAGGGTATATACAGCATATCCAAAATAATAGCAGCAACGCTGCAGTTAGCCAGCCAATCAGTTTTGTAATGCTGGATTGCTTTAGCAATCAACAAAACGAAAGTGATTTGCTGAATCAACTTGCCAATCAAACCAACGTGGTACTATGTCTTTCATCACAAAATAAAAATGCTGTACAAAGCGTACGCCGCATGTTTATAGAGCTGGATAACCGGGGCATACAAAACCCGGTTATACTTATTACCGATAGCGTCGGCCAATCACCCGACGAACACCTGATACATTTTGCCACCGAAACCGGTGCATTATTTTTAGATGGGCTGGGCGATGGTATTTGCCTGGGGTACAACAGCAAGGCACACCTGCAAAGTATACAAGCTACCGGCCGCACCTACCTGCCGGTAAAAGACATTTACCAGTTTACCAACAATACGGCTTTTTCAATATTACAAGCTACCCGTACAAGGATATCAAAAACAGAATATATCAGCTGCCCAAGTTGCGGCCGCACTTTGTTTGAGCTGCAAGAAACTACAGCCCGTATTCGCTCGGTAACCAACCACCTTAAAGGTTTAAAAATTGCCATTATGGGTTGCATAGTAAATGGCCCCGGCGAAATGGCCGATGCCGACTTTGGCTATGTGGGCAGTGGGCCCGGAAAAATTACGTTGTACAAGGGTAAGGAAGTAGTAAAGCGTAATGTGGATAGTGCGGTAGCGGTAGATGAACTGATAAATTTATTAAAAGAAAACAATGCATGGATAAACCCTCCTGAATAAACAGCCGGTATCCACCAAACATTTTTTATCCAGCAGGTATTTGATTGTTGAACCATTAATCGAGTGTATGCAAACAGATTTTTTAGTAATTGGCAGCGGCATCGCAGGCCTTACTTATGCCCTTAAGGTAGCACAGGAGTGCCCCGATAAAAAAATAATGGTGCTTACCAAAACACAAAGCGACGAAACCAATACCAAGTACGCTCAAGGAGGCATAGCCGGCGTAATGGATTTTGATAAAGACAGCTTTGATAAACATATAGAGGACACCCTTATTGCCGGGGATGGCCTGTGCAACAGGCAAACAGTAGAAATTGTAGTAAAGGAAGGTGTTGAAAGGATAAAAGAAATTATTGAATGGGGCGCCCGTTTTGATAAAGAACCCGACGGCGATTTTAAATTAGGCAAAGAGGGCGGCCATAGTGAATTTAGAATTTTGCATCATAAAGATGTAACGGGCAAAGAAATGGAAAGGGCATTGCTGGAGGCACTTAAGCTTAGCCCCAATATAGAGTTGGTAAGCCACTGTTTTGTAGTGGATATTATTACCCAGCATCACATGGGCTACCTGGTTACCAAAGCAACGCCAGATATTGAGTGCTACGGGGTGTATGTACTAAACCTGCAAACCAATAAAATTGAAAAAATACTTTCGTCGGTAACCCTTTTGGCTACCGGTGGCAATGGACAGGTGTACCGCACCACTACCAACCCTTCTATAGCTACCGGAGATGGCGTGGCCATGGTATACCGGGCCAAAGGACGTATTGAAAATATGGAGTTTATCCAGTTTCATCCCACAGCATTGTACGAGCCCGGGGTAAGGGGCCAAAGCTTTTTAATTACTGAGGCGGTAAGAGGAGATGGCGGCATTTTACGTAACCACAAAGGCGAAGCTTTTATGGAAAAATACGACGAAAGAAAAGACCTTGCCCCTCGTGATATTGTTGCCCGTGCCATTGATAACGAAATGAAGATTAATGGTACTGAGCATGTGTATCTTGACTGCAGGCATTTTAGCAAAGAAAAATTTACCGAACACTTCCCAAATATTTATGCCAAATGCCTCAGCATTGGTATTGATATTACTAAAGACATGATACCGGTGGCACCTGCGGCGCATTACAGTTGTGGTGGCATTAAAACCGACGAATGGGGCAAAACGAGTATCAACAATTTGTATGCTGCCGGCGAGTGTGCAAGCACAGGCCTCCACGGCGCCAACCGCCTTGCCAGCAACAGTTTGCTGGAAGCAATGGTATTTGCACACCGGGCTTTTTTACACTCAGTAAATGTTGTAAAAAATATTGCCAGCAACACAAACATAGCTGTAGATAAAACAGTGCCCAGCTGGAAAGCGGATGGCACCAATGCCCCAAAAGAAATGATCTTAATTACGCAAAGTGTAAAAGAATTAAAATTATTGATGAGTGATTATGTTGGTATTGTTAGAAACAACGAACGGCTTTACCGGGCATTAAAAAGATTGGATTTATTATTTGCAGAAACAGAGGAGTTGTATAAAAGAACGATTGTATCGCCACAATTATGTGAGTTAAGAAATATGATAACCGTTGCCTACCTGATAGTAAAGAGTGCCGAGTTCAGGCACGAAAGCAGGGGCCTGCATTACAATACCGATTATGCTTTTAAAAGCAATATGATCCAAAACATCGTGTTGTAAAGTACTTGTTTATCTTTGCCGCATCATGTATTACATCCTTTACGGTTTACTGTACTTTATTTCGCTGCTGCCATTTTTTATCATTTACCGCATCAGCGATTTTTTCTTTGTGCTGCTTTATTATGTATTTGGCTACCGTAAAAAAGTTGTTGTACAAAACATTGCCATTGCTTTTCCAGAAAAAACCGCAGGAGAACATAAAAAAATTGCCCGCCAATTTTACCGCAACCTTGTAGATACTTTTATAGAAACCATCAAAATGCTAAGCATGAGCGACCGCCAGTTTAGCAAACGATGCACAACTGATATGAGTGCGGTAAATGCCTTAGTTGCCAAAGGCCTTAACATACAAATACATGCTGGCCATCAAATGAATTGGGAGTATGCCAATTGGGTAGTGTCTCGTGGGCTTACCTTGCCGTGGATTGGCATTTACCAGCCCATAGGCAATAAAAGTTTTAATAAAGTATTTCTTAAGCTAAGGGCAAGGTATCATACCAAGCTGGTATCAACCCGTGAGTTTAAAACAGCCATGCCTCAGTTATTTAAATCACAATATGTATTAGGCCTCGCCGCCGATCAAAACACCAGCCCGCAAACAGGTTACTGGATGTATTTTTTTAGCCAGCCAGTACCATTTATTATGGGGCCAGATAAAGGGGCTTTAAAAAATAATACAGCCGTGGTTTTTACCAAGTCTACCATTTTAAAAAGAGGCCATTATCATTTTGAGCATGTGGTAGTGGCTGAAAGTACAGAAAATTATAAGCCGGGTGAGCTCACCCGGCTTTACAGAGATTTTTTAGAAACCATCATCCGGCAGCAACCGCATAATTATTTATGGACGCACCGCCGCTGGCGGCATAAGTACAGCCAGGAGTTTAGCGATGCCTGGTTTGATAACAGGCCAGCGCCGGTTAATTAAGTACACTGGCATCTTTTTCTACCGGTATTCTTTTTTCTTCTTTTATGCTGGCCCAGCCCCCGGTTATATTTCTTAAATGATGTATCCCTTCTTTTTTTATTAACGAAGCGGCAATTACGCTACGGTAGCCGCCTCCACAATAAATGTACAGGTTTTGATTTTCCTCAAATCCTGCAATAAATGCCTTATCAGTAAGATCGTGAAGTGGCATATTTACAGCACCTTTTACATGGCCTTCGGCAAACTCATTTTCTTTACGCACATCTACCGGCAGCAGGTTAGCATCATGTGGCAAATCCATCGCCAGCTCATCAGCTTCTACATTTATTATCATATCAATATTTTCACCTGCCTGCACCCATGCCTGGTAACCACCTGCTAAATAACCGGCAAATTTACTAAAGCCTACCCTCGCCAATCGTACAACAGCCTCTTCTTGCTTGTCATCTTCTGTAACTAACAACAACGGTTGATTGTATGGCAAAAGGCTACCGGCCCATTCTGCAAAGCGTCCTTCGAGCCCAATAAAAATACTACCCGGCACAAAGCCCTCTGTAAAAATAGCTGCAGTACGGGTATCTACAATTATTGCCCCCTCTTTTGCCAATTGCTTAAAAACATGGGGAGGCAGTGGCTGCAACGCCGTTTGCTTAATATCATCCAGGCTTTCGTATCCCTCCTTATTAATGAGTGCATTTACCTGGAAATAGCGGGGTGCATCGGCCAATCCATCTGTTACTGCTTTTATAAATGCCTCTTTTGTTTGTGGTTGCAAAGCATAATTATTTTGCTTTTCATCGCCAATAGTACTGTGGGTAGACGGGCCTAAATTTTTACCACAACTACTGCCCTCACCATGCGCAGGATATACCAGCACATCATCTGGCAGGTTGATGATTTTGTTTTGCAAAGAGTCGTACAATAAAGCCGCCAGTTCTTCTGAGCCTATCAGCCCACTGCTTAAATCGGGGCGGCCAACATCTCCTACAAACAATGTATCGCCGGTAAAAATAGCATGTGGTTTATCTTGTTCATTATACAACAGGTAACAACTGCTTTCTATTGTATGGCCGGGGGTATGCAACACCTGCAGGGTTAGTTTACCCAGTGTAAATTTTTCGCCATCCTTGGCTATATAAGCTTTAAACTTTGTTTCGGTTTGAGGGCCATAAATAATAGGTGCGCCCGTTTTTTTAGCAAGATCAAGATGGCCACTAACAAAATCTGCATGAAAATGTGTTTCAAAAATATGGCTGATCACAGCGCCTCTTTCTTTAGCCAGTGAAATGTACTCTTCAATATCTCTTAATGGATCTATCACTGCTGCCACACCATCGCTTTCTATATAATAAGCTGCCTCGCTAAGGCAGCCTGTGTAAAATTGTTTAATAAACATATTGAGTTTTTTAAATTGGCGCCAAAGGTAACCATAAAAAACGGACGTGTTTAAACGTCCGCTTTACAATATACTTTATCACTTATAAATTAGGCCACTAAATCGTTAACGATGCGGCTTACTTCTTCTATCCTGTTATGATTAATAAGGTAGTAAATAAATTTACCTTGTCTTTCTGTGGTAACAATACCTGCCTTTCTTAAAATGGCCAGGTGCTGAGAGGCAACTGATTGCTCAAGCCTAAGGCGAACATAAATTTCAGTTACGGTAATCTTTTTTTCCTCGTCAATAAGTTTTAAAAGTTGCTGACGCAGTTTGTGGTTAAGCGATCGTAAGATCAGAGCGGCTTTTTTTACGTTGTAGTAATCAATTTTAATTGTACTCATGATGCTTGTTTTAAGACAATGAACATCGCTTGCCGATGCCCTGTCTTTTTCATAGTTATTAAATTTTGTATAAGTGATTTTAAAGAAATGCAAAGATATACACTGAGCCTGTTAGATTAAAATATCAATTTTATAAATGGTAGGGTTAAAACTATTTTTTAGTTGATATTTAACCTTGTATAGTGGTATAAAAATCTTTAATATATAAAGCATCTGCATAAGCAATATCCGCAAATGAGCCACTGGCAAGCTTTTCGGCAGACGACGCACAAATTATTTTTTTAATATCTGGCAATAAAATAAATCGGGCATTTTTATCACTACAAAGGCTTTCCCATTTTTTTGCGCCATTGCCAAAAAAATAAATTGGATTGTGCTGCAACTCATTAGCAAAAGAATTACTCTCCAATATGCATGCGGTGGGTCGTAATTTTTCTACAAAATTTTCATCATACAATGCAGTAAAAACTTCCATGCGCCTGGCATCTATCATTGGGCAAAATAAATGGCCGGCAGCGCTTGCGCCTAATTGTTCTACCACTGCTCTTGTCATCAACTCCAAAGTGTTTAACAACAGCAATGGTATATTTAGGGTAAAGCAAAGTGCTTTTGCGGATGACATGCCCACCCTTAGCCCTGTGTAAGAGCCGGGCCCTGCTACTACGGCCACTGCCTTGAGCTGTTGTATTACAAGGCCTGCTTGCTGTAGCAACTCCTTAATAGCTGGTTCTAAAAAAGAGGCATGGTCTTTTTGCTGTGTATTTGTTTTGCTGCACAACAACAGGCCATTGTGTGCAATACATACCGAGGCGGTGTCTAGCGAAGTATCTATTGTAAGTACAAGACTCATAGGGTTATTTCGTTTTGTAGTGCTGTACAAATGGTATAGCGGTTATCGGTTTTTGATAATTGCAGCAGTAATTGATAAATAGGCAGCAGCCCAATTTTATTGGCCCATTCAAAAGGGCCGTAAGGATAATTGGTGCCCAACTTCATGGCAGTATCAATGTCTGTTTTGCTGCTTACTCCATCCTGCAGGGCATAGTACGCCTCGTTAATAATCATTGCGATTGATCGTGCCGCTACCAACCCGGGCTCATCGGCTACTGGTATGCCTTTTTTTTGTAGCGCTGTAAATACAGCCTCCAGTTTTTCGTTGGGTATACCAGCATACTCCCACACCGGCCTTTGCAAAAAGCCATGCCAGCCATTGATGCGAATTACATTTTGTGGCAAGCCCATTACTGATAAAACGCCTATTACCTCGTTTAGTAATACAGGTTGTTTTAGTTGTAACAGCCAGGCACTATCAACTGGTTGTAATACCAGGTAGGCATCTGCAATGGGCACAGGCAAAACAGCTTGCCGTATGCGTACAAAATGCACAACTGCCGTGGTACTGGTTAACTCCAGCCATTGATCATCATCTGCCAATACAGCAATTGTCATGTATATTTTTTTACAAAAATAGGTGGTTGATAAAAGATATATTTGCAGCGGAATAAAAAACTGATATGAGTAAACAAATCATCAATACTACTAATGCACCTGCACCCATTGGCCCGTACAACCAGGCGGTAAAAACAGGCAACCTGTTATTTGTTTCGGGGCAGGTAGCATTAAAGCCAGATACTGGCGAAATGGCCAACAGCGATATAATAGAAGAAACCCACCAGGTGCTGCAAAACATACGCTCCATTTTAGCAGAAGCAAAAATGGGCTTTGGTAACATTGTTAAAACCACCATTTTTTTAAGCGACATGGCTTTGTTTAGCCAGGTAAATGAAATTTACGCCAAATATTTTGAAGGCAATTTTCCTGCAAGAGAAACTGTAGCTGTAAAAGGCTTACCCAAAAATGCCAATGTTGAAATAAGTGTGATAGCCGCTGGATAATTTTTTATCAACCATATTTTACCTGCAAGTTTTACTGCCATGACACAAAATGGTAAAGTGATTATTACCGATAAGGTACCTGCAATGCTGGTGCAAAAGTTACAGCAAAAACAATTTGATGTACAGTACCTGCCTGATATTACCTACCACGAAATGAGTAACCTCGTTTCGACAGTTACGGGGCTTATTTTATCAACCAAAATAAAAATTGATAAGCCCCTGCTGGATAAAGCCACCCAATTAAAATGGATTGGCAGGCTGGGCAGTGGCATGGAGCATATTGATGTGGCCTATGCACAAAGCAAAGGCGTGCTGTGCGTAAGCAGCCCCGAGGGCAACCGCAATGCGGTGGCCGAGCATGTATTAGGGCTACTACTTAACCTGACCAATAATATTTGCAAGGGCTTTACCGAAGTAAAAAACGGCCAGTGGATACGCAAACCCAATACCGGCACCGAACTATATGGAAAAACCATTGGCATTGTGGGCTATGGTAATACTGGTAGTACTTTGGCAAAACTGCTGGCACCTTTTAATGTTACCGTACTGGCTTACGATAAATACAAATTTGGTTTTGCCGAGGGATACATTAAAGAATCTAGCCTGGAGCAAATCGCCCGGTATGCAGATGTTATCAGTTTTCATGTACCCCTAACCAACGAAACAAAGTATATGGCCGGTACCGATTTTTTTAATGCACTACAACAAAAGCCATACTTTATTAATGCCTGCCGTGGACCCGTTACCGATACTGCTGCCCTTATTACGGCTTTACAAAAAGAGCAAATTGCAGGCGCAGCGCTGGATGTATTGGAAAACGAAAAGCTAGAAACACTTACCCCCCTGCAGCGTAACCAGCTAGATACATTATTACAATTACCCAATGTTATCATTACTCCGCATATTGCCGGCTATAGCCACGAGGCTTTTATAAAAATGAGCAACATTGTATTGCAAAAACTGGGGTTTTAATAAAAAAGCTATATTTGTGGCAGATGCAACGTCTTAGGCAAACACCTGAGACGTTGTATTTTTTTTCTGTTTACACCTAAAAGATGTGTTATGAGTGGAACAAATTATGTTACCAAGGATACATTTGAAAAAATGAAGGAGGAGTTGCAAACACTAAAAAGTGTTGACCGACCTGCAGCAAGCCGTGCCATTGCCGAAGCCCGTGAAAAAGGTGATTTAAAAGAGAACGCCGAATACGACGCCGCCAAAGAAGCACAAGGCTTACTGGAAGCAAAAATTAAATACCTGGAAGGAGTAATTGCTACTGCCCGTATTTTAGATGAGTCTACCATTGATACCAGCAAAGTATCTATCTTAACCAAGGTTACCGTTACCAATTTAAACACTAAGAAAATAGTAACCTATCAAATTGTTTCTGAAAAAGAGGCTGATTTAAAACTGGGCAAAATTTCTGTTACCTCCCCAATTGGCAAAGGCTTGTTGGGTAAAGTGATAGGTGATGTTGCAGAAGTAACTGTACCCGCCGGCACATTAAAATTTAAGATAGAAGATATTGCGTTATAGTTGCAAGCACTGCTTGCACAAAAAACACCCGCTGTACAGCGGGTGTTTTTTGTTTGTACATTTATCAAAAATTAAGCATGACGATTTTTTCAAAAATAATTGCCGGCCAAATCCCCTCCTACAAAATTGCAGAAGACGAATATTTTTTTGCCTTCCTCGATATCTTTCCACTGGTACAGGGGCATGTGCTGGTAGTACCAAAAACAGCAACCGACAAATTTTTTGACCTGGACGAAACCTACCTCAGCAAAATGTTGCTGTTTGCCAAACCTATTGCGCAGGCTATAGAAAAAACATTCGACTGCAACCGTTGCGGCATTAGCGTAGTAGGGCTGGAGGTACCCCACGCTCACCTGCACTTGCTGCCTATTAACAGTGCCGATGACCTTAATTTTACAAGAGGCAAACTGCAACTTTCTGAAGCGGAGTTAAAAGCTATACAACAAAAAATAGTACAGCTGCTTTAAGTAGTAAAGCAGTTTTACTATACCGGTAATTAATTGCGCCTGGCAACTACTATGCTATTTTTAAACCGCTTTTTGTGGCCTTGCAGGTTAAATACTTCAGTAAACAATACGTATACCCCAGTAGCAAGTTGCTGGCCTCTATCGCCCAACCCATCCCACCTGAAATTGCCCTTGGTACCACACAATGCATTGCGCTGCAGGTAACGTACCGGACGGCCGGCCGCATCAAAAATGGTAATATTGGCCACATACCCAGCCTCAGGAAAACTATATTCCACCGTAGCAAAATCATCCTGCCCATCATTATCAGGCGATACTATTTCGGGTGTTACTTTAATTTGCCCTTGCACCCCTGCTGTAACATGGTATTGTGAGTTTTGATAAGTGGGAGTGCCATAATTTACCGAGCTGGCAGCGGAGTGCCAGTTATCCTGTAATTGTGTGGGTGCCGCATCATCTATCCGCTCAAGTGCAACTCCCTCTTTATTATCAATCAATTTAAAATGCCATTTATCGCTGTACTTAAGCTCATCAGTTATTTCACCCTGTGCATTTAGTACTATCACATTACCCTCATCGTCGTTATAGCCTGGCATGGCAGCCACTGCCAGCAACGCATCGGGGTTTTGGGTAATATAGGCCGATTTAACCCAGGCCGGATTTTGAGTGAGCACTATATACTCCTGCGGAAACAGTTGGTACTGCCCCGCAGTTAATGCTGTAATATTACTGATATCGCCAGCTGTGTTACGATTGGCTAAATACAATTGCTTTAAATCAATCACCTTGTTACTACGGTTAAACAATTCTACATAATCTACCCCATTGGATGGTGGATTAAAAAGTACTTCGTTAATCACTACATCTTGCGGTGCTGCCACCGATGTAACACCCACCCGGGCTGTTTTTTTAGTACCAATACTATTGCCGGCACAATCGGTGAGGGCATTGGCTGTAATTGTATAAATAGTACCCACCTGCATCGCTGTATTTAGTTGCAATATTACCTGGCTGGCCAAAGGCATGCTAACAGTGGCACTCATTGCCGTTAGTCCGTTGGTGATGGCATAGTTAGCAGCTACAGACGCTGCCCCTGCTGCCAATGGCTCATCAAATACCAATACCACATGCGTAGCATCGGTAGCAAAAGCCCTTAGCAGTTGTGGTGATTGCATATCTGCATTCATTGCATCCACCGCATTTTTTTTGCCGGGGGTACCACCTGCCAGGTTAGTACTAGCCAGCCAGTTGCTGCCACCAGAGCAGGGGTTATGGGTGTCAATCATTTCCAACGACCAGCCGCCATCTTTTTTTAATTCGTTTTGATACCAGGCAATGCTATAGCTTACCGCATGTATTACCCGGCCATTGGCATCCAGCAAGGCAATTGTTTCGCCGTTATTATCCAGCGATGGAAAATTGCTCACTGCCAGCGTAGTGCCCAGCAAGGCCATTGAAGATGCAGCGCTACTGGTACAGATGATTACAAAACTATCTGGCTTTAATATAAATGCAGGCAGAGCGCCGCTTACACCATTGGCATCTTCTATTTTCCAGCCGGTAATTGCTATGGGAAAAGCGGTGGTATTTTTTAATTCAATCCATTCGTTAGCGGGCAGGCCCACCACCGGGGTGGGGTCGGCCATAAGCTCATCTATCAACACATCAAAAGGCTGGGGAGTATAGTAGCTAAAAGTAGTGCTGGCTTGTTGTACCGTATTACCTGATAAATCTTTTATACCATCGGCCGTAAGTGTATTTACAACGCCATTTGGAAATACATTGGCAAACAACACATGCACCAGTGCAGGGTTACTTGCATCCACAATGGCTGAGGCAGCTGCACCTATTGCTATACCAGCATTATAGTTTGCAGCCACTTGTGCACTTACTGCCTCCACGGGCTCATCAAATAATACATCCAGCTGGGTATTACTTATTGCAGTGGCCGATACCAGCACTGGCGCTGTAACATCGGGACTGTAAGGCGTAACCTGTATATCATCAAAAAAATGTTTTTGAAAAAAACTGGCAGTACTTTGTTTGATTAAGATACCAAAATACGCACTGCTATTGAAACTGTTGTCTGTAATAGCACCTTCGCTCACATAGCTGTTACCCGTACCAGAAATATCCCGGTACAGTATCCATTGGTTAGCCGCATCCCTGATTAATTTTATCTTTAATGTATTGTTGCTAACATTGGTTATGCCATCAGCGCCATCTATTAATTTGGTAATGGTGCTGCCTGATTTTTTATACAAACTAATTTCATCGCTGGTGTTACCGATTCGTACAAAATATCCATTAGTACCGGAGGCAGTTATATCACTGGCAGATGCCATTACAAAAACATCGGTATAGTTGGCAGACGAGGTATTAAAGCCAAGCTGCACATACCACTCCCATTGTACGCTGCTGGCAAGAGTGCTGGCTGTACTGATATAAAAACTACTGTTAGCTGTGCTGCCATTGCTTTGCAACTGGCCTGCCGCATTTACAATAAAGTCGCCAGTATTACCCACCCACTGCGGATTAGCCGTGAGATTACCATCCGAAAAATTTTCGGTAAACTGAGCATGAGCTGCTACACACAACAACAACAAAGCCACACTTAAAAAATATTTTCTCATAATTATATGTACTATTTTAAAGATAGGGATTAAATGAAAACAGCAAAGGTTTTCGTGATCGATTGCGGCAGGGCACTTCTAAAA
>JBDKJT010000177.1:0-19864 GCA_039796475.1 Bacteroidota bacterium
AATGGAGTGCCCCTTGCTACTTCACTAGTGGTAATACCCCCTGTAGAAACATACCCGGCACTTAGCAGCACAACTACAATTAGTAGTATGATAATGGACGCCGGCACCAGCCTTACAATCAATGGTACCAATACACTTAGCCTTACAGGCAGCCTTACCCAAAATGGTAGCATTGCAGGTACTGGTACTGTAATTATGGGAGGCAGCAGCGCACAAAACATCAGCGGCACCGGCACTGTAAATAATATTACCATTAACAACAGTACAGGTGTTACCATTAGCAGTGGCAGCAATATGTTAAATATAACCGGAACGCTTACCCCAACCAGTGGCGCAATAACTACCAACGGTAACCTTACGCTTAAAAGCAGTGCAGCTGGTACAGCCCGGGTAGATCAAGGGCCGGCTGCAGGTAATTATCTTATTGGTACTATTATTTTTGAAAGATTTATCCCTGCTTCCAGGTCGTGGAGGTTGATAAGTTTTCCTTTTGTAGCTTCCGGTGCCCCCACCATCAATGCTTCTTTTCAAGAGGGTGCTGGCGGCACTACCAATAATCCTAACCCAGCCTATGGTACTCATATAACCGGGGGTACCATCGCTAATGGCTTTGATCAAAATACAGCAGGCAACCCATCTGTAAAAGAGCTATCGGGCAACAGCTGGGTGGGCATCAGCAATACCAATCAACCTATCACTAATAAGCAAGGGTATTTTGTATTTGTGAGGGGATCAAGGGCAAACCAATTAAACCTTGGGGCCAGTGCACCTGCAGATAACACTACCCTGCGTGGCACAGCCGTACTTAAACAAGGTACACAGGCAATCAGTATAAGTGGTAGTGGCTGGCAGCTAACAGGCAACCCTTTTCCATCTCCAATTAACCTGGGGGCAATTGCTACCAGCAATAGCAGCTTATTAAAAAACAATTTTAAATTTTGGGATCCTAAACTGGGTGGATCAAACAATGTAGGCGGATTTGTTACAGCCAGCTACAATGGTAGCAGCTACGATTATGCCCCTGCACCCGTAAGTAGTATTAGCGAATTTGCACAATCGGGCGCTGCCTTTTTTGTGGATGCAAAAAGTGCCGGAACGCTTACCATTGCAGAATCAAACAAGGCCAAAGGGGGTAGCGATAATGTGTTCAGGCCCTATCGAAT
Organism: Bacteroidota bacterium; assembly: GCA_039796475.1. GTDB lineage: Bacteria > Bacteroidota > Bacteroidia > Chitinophagales > Chitinophagaceae > Ferruginibacter. Next base: position 1,164 of record JBDKJT010000177.1, read on the forward strand.
CAATGCAAAAATTCACATCAATCTAAAATCGTACAATAGTAATGGTACTGTGCCTGTGGTAGATGGTGTAATGCTTGGATACGACGATAATTACAGCAATGATATTGACGATATGGATGCCACTAAACTATCACTGGGTGGTGTTGAAAATATTTCGATTGTAAAAAATAATACCCGGTTATCTATTGAACGCAAGGCCTTTGATGCTGATGAAGACAGTATTAAGTTAAATCTGTCTACCATGGGCAAGAGAAACTACCAGCTTGAAATTGCCTGCTCTAATATTGATACTACGCAATTTACGGCCTGGTTACAGGATGCTGCCAACAACAGTAGCACACCCATACAAATGTCTGGCAAAACCAATTATGATTTTACTATTGCCGAAGGCTATAACCCAAACCGGTTTACCATTGTATTTAAGCAAAAAAAATACATAGTGCTGCCCGTAAGTTTCACCTCGGTAACAGCTGTTAAGCAACAACATGATGTGCTAATTGAATGGAATACGGCACAAGCAGTTAATACCATAAGTTATCAAATTGAACGCTCTGCAGATGGCGATCGGTTTAGCAGCTTAACACAACTACCAGTACAGGCTAATAACCAATATGAGTGGACAGACAAAGCGCCTTTACCTGGCGTTAACTTCTACCGCATTAAAGCAGTAGACAAGGATGGCAAATATAGTTATAGCAATATTGTATATGTTGTAATGACTGATATTGCAGGAGGTATTACCGTATACCCCAATCCCGTACAAAATAACAGCATACAGTTGTTGATGGCCGGCCAAAAAACGGGTAAGTACCATTTAACTATTTACAACGATAAAGGGCAGCAGCTATACAGCGAATCATTTACGCATCATTACACAGAGGCTTTAAAAAAGATAACACCTGCCCGATTGTTACCGAAGGGAGTACTTACTACTAAAATATCAGGGCCTGCTAATAATGCAACCCTGCGTATAGTAGTACAATAAAAAACAGGCCGCATCAAAAGATGCGGCCTGTTTTTTATTGATTAATCAGGAATAATATTAAAAGGTAAAAAAACTTCCCAACGGTTTACAGCACCAGGGTTGGTAAGATCAGTATCCAGCAAACGGCTATATCTAAACCCAACGCTTACGGGCAACGAATTCCACACTTTTGTATCAAGGTACAACTCTGCGCCGGTACTTCTATTTTTAAACGTTGCAAACTGGCCTGGCCGAAATTTTATCAGCATATTGCCATAATCGTAAAAAAGATTTGCCCGAATACGCTGCACAAAAACAATATTACCAACACCCCAATCTGGGTATAGCAATGGCAAATGGTAGTTAAACCCAACTTTGTACATACGTCGGGTGCTTAGCTCTCCATAACCCCTTGATAGGGGAAAATTATTGCTGAAAAAATCGGTGAAAAAAGTATCTCGTTTTTGCCAGGCCGCTTCAAGCTCAACGCTGTGATTGGTCAACAATCCGGGTAAGGTAAAGCTGGCACGACTTACCAGTTTTTTACTTTTTACAAAAGCAAACGCATCCCTGTAGCTAATGCTGATCGATTGTGACCATAATGGGTTGATGTTTTTTCTTGCCATCCGGCTGGCATTGCTAAAGCTAAAAAATGTACTGCTGTATTTTACCGCTTTATTTGTAAACACATTTTTGCCAATACCAACATAGGGCACCTGCTCTATTACTATATTGCTGGCAATGGTAAGGTGCTTAAACGTTCGGCCTTGTATAAACCTGAAAGGAAGTGAAACGCCTGCGTATACTTTGGCACTATTAAAATGTATACCGCCTGTAAGGGAGGTATCGATATTACGGTTAAAAACATATTCGGCACCGGCAAGCAGGTAAGGGTACCATCCTGCATAAACGGCATTATATCCAATACCATGGCTTTTTTCGAGCCGGTTATAAATATAGCTGATATTATTGCTAAATGAGCTGAGGACATTATTGCCATAAAAAGTGTATCCAAACTCGGGATTATTGGCAAAGGGCCTTGCACTGTGAAAATTAAACAACTGAAAAGATTTTTTGTAATCACTACTGCCAACAGGTTGCGGACTAAGTTTGTTTAATACAGCTGCTGCTCCTTTTTGCAACGCCCACTTAGCGGGCACATTATTTACTACCGGCCGGTTTACATGCACTAATTCATTTAACCCAACAGCAGTGTCCTTTACCAGCCTTAAGCCATCGGCCGTAAACTCGCTGTATAATAATGCGCCTGCTGTACTTAAAGCAGGGTAATAAACACCATTATTGTTTTGTGTGATTCTGTACAAATTTTTATTTTGGATATTAACTGCAAAAATCCGGTCGGTGGGTTTTGCATTACCGTTATTATGGTATGTATCCGCCATGGTAAAATATATCATTTGCCCCACTACAAAAGGATAACCCAATACATTAAAACTAAATTCCGTTAACGGCTCTATATTGCCGTTAGTAAGATTAACCATCACCAAAGCCATTTGCCCCTGTGGGTTGCGTACTGCACTTACGGCGGCATTGTTATTTACATAGCGTGTTTGCGTAAAAAAGTAATGGGCCGGGTTTGGTATTACCGCCATCACTTTTCCGGTGGCAGCATCAAGTCGGTGTAAATTGCACTCGCCTGATGTATTTACTGCTACTGCCAGTACCTCGTTGCCAGCTTCATTAATATCTGGCGAAAAATATTTTGATCGGGTGGTTAATTGCTTTTGTTGCCGGCTGTAAATATCATACACTTGCACAACACTGTAATCCCTGTTACCCCAGCGGGCATCACTTTGAAAAGCGGCATACACAATTTTTCCGTTACGATAAGAAAAGTAATCGTCGGTAACATAATCTTTAACCTTCAGTTTTTCTTGTCTTCCATTTACCAGCAGGTAAAAAGCATTTACATCATTGTAAGAGCGGCGGGTTACTACAATGGTATCGTTGTTTACAAATTGAGGAAAAAGATAGTCTATTACATTATTGCTTTGTGTGCTGGTAATATAGTTTGTAACGGGCTGCTTGCTTGTTGTTGCAGGCAGTGTTTCGTTTTTAAAATAATCCATCGCATCCTGCCTAAAGGCCTGGTATGATTTACCACTATATTTTTGGATGGCTTTGTTAAAAGCATAAAAAAGTCCTTTAAACCGAACGGCATCCTGTGTTACATTTTTCCAAAACTGATCACCGTATTTTTCGTAGCCGTAAGCCACTAATTGATAACCTAACTCGTAATGATCGGGCGTATAGTGCTTAAGAGAGCCGCTGCGTAGTTTCATCCAATTGTATTGCTTATTGCCCAACCAAAGCGATTTCATGCCATTAAAAAAAGCCGGCATACGCCCCCTGCCCTGGCTGCTTACCAGGGTTTCTTGCCATACAGCATCTCCCTCAAAAAAATAATCGGGTATAGTTATCCCATTGGCCAGTAACTGCCCCTCTTGCCCCAACAAAAAAGAAAATACTCTTGTAAGCCCGTTATTAAAATTGGCAAATTGCTGCATATGCCTTTGCTCATGTATTACCAGGTTATCATCCCAGCGCAGGCTGCCACTGCTAAAGTTATTTTGATCGGGTGTCATGTACAGCTCACTAATTACCGGAGCCAACCTAACATAGGCATTGGAGTTAGTTGTTTGATTTTGCAATACCACATTCCACTTTCGGCGCTTGTTACCAATACTGTAAGCAGTAGCTGTATCCAGTAAATGAATAACGCTGCTTACCCTTGCAGCCTGGCTATCGATGCCATGCGGATATATAACCCGAGATTGAGGCGTATTTACCTGCTTCCATTTTAACATAGAGGGGTTGCCGCCAAAATTTTGGCCAATGGCCGCCACTGGCCATACAATAAACACAGCAAGTAACTTACAGATGGGATGCAACATACAACAGCAGCTAATTTTTGGTACTACCTTATGGCAGTATTGTAAATTAGTGCAATCAAATTAAATAGAAAAAAGGAAAAGGGATCAGGCTTTGTGCAACAGGTAATCTACGGCAAGTGCGTAGCCGTGTAAGCCTAGCCCACTGATAACACCGGCGCTTTTGCCCGAAACATGAGATAGTTTTCTAAACTCTTCTCTACCAAAAATATTAGATATATGTACTTCTACCACAGGGGCGGTAATGGCTGCAATGGCATCACCCAAAGCAACGGAAGTATGGGTGTAGCCACCCGGATTAATTACAACACCATCATACAAATAACCTACCCGCTGCACCTCATCTATCAATTCACCTTCTACATTGCTTTGATAGTAACTAAAATCAACAGCCGAAAATTTGTTTTTTAGTACCGCCAGGTAATCTTCAAAAGACTGGCTGCCATAAATACCCGTTTCTCTTTTACCCAGCAGGTTAAGGTTAGGACCGTTGATGATGGCTATCTTCATACAAATATTTTTTAAGGATTGGCAAAAGTACACACCACTTTATAGCCCAGCGGCTTGTAGTAGTTGTTGTAAATTTCGGTGATGTGTTGTTTTGTTTTTTGCAGCAGCCCGGCATTACTTGCAAGTTGGGCATTGGCAGCTGTATACAATTGCTGTTCGGCCCGTTTCATATCTGCAATGGTAGTACTGGCAAACAACCCGGTTTGATTCATGGTTTCAATCTTATCTAACTGCAGTTGAAAACTAAGCAACTTGCAGGCTGGCAGCGCTACTACCAATGCGGTATCCGTTTTATTAATCGACAATTTTGCGCCTGCAACATCTACTCCATATTTGGCAATATAAGGTATGGTAACTTGCAGGGTGTTTTCGGCAAAGTAATTTTTTAAGCTATTCCAAATACCCGGATCATCAGTGGCATTGGTAAGCTTAGCAGTGGTGCTGCCGGTAACTTCCAGCGACGATAACTCAGCAATTTGTTTTACCAGCTGTGTATTATTAATAACGGTGGAACGTATTTCTGTAGTGCCGCTTTTTTTACCTAAAAAATACATGGCCATACACAAGCCAATCAATAAAATTATTATAATGGTAGATGATCTCATGCTGTAATTTTTTTATTGCATCAGCGCAATAAAGTCATCAAACAAATACCGGCTATCGTGTGGCCCGGGTGTTGCTTCCGGGTGATATTGCACCGAAAAAGCTGGTTTGTTTTTTATCCTTATGCCCTCAATAGAATTATCATTGAGGTTTACATGCGTTATTTCTACTGCATCCGAAGCCCTCACTGCATCAGGATTTACCCCAAAGCCATGATTTTGGGTAGTTATTTCACTTTTACCGGTGATGATATTTTTTACCGGGTGGTTTAATCCACGGTGGCCATGATGCATTTTAAAGGTAGGTATATCATTGGCAAGTGCCAGCAGTTGGTGGCCAAGGCATATACCAAACAATGGTTTTTGTGCCGCTAATATTTTTTTTACGGTGGCTACAGCATAGTCCATCGGTTCAGGGTCGCCCGGGCCATTGCTGATAAAGTATCCATTGGGGTTAAATGAGGCAAGCTCTTCAAAACTTGTTTTGGCATTATGCACTTTTACGTATGCACCTCTTTCCACCAGGCAGTGGAGTATGTTTTTCTTTACGCCAAAATCAAGTACTGCCACTCGTATCTTACTTTCAGGATCACCCAAAAAATAAGGTTGCTCTGTAGATACAACCGATGCCAGCTCAAGCCCTGCCATTGATGGCACCGATTTTAATTGCTGCAGCAGTTCTGCTACGTTTAAATTATCAGAAGAGATGATACAATTCATCGCACCTTGTGTACGTACATGGGCCACCAGTGCCCGGGTATCCACGCCATCAATTGCTACCACTTGTTGCTCCTCAAAATATTGTTGCAATGAGCCCTCAGCCTGCATCCGTGAAAATTGCTCCTCGAGGTTACGGCCAATTACGCCTTTTACTTTTACACCATCACTTTCCACATCTGCTGCTTTAATACCATAATTGCCAATATGCACATTGTTCATAATTAATACCTGTCCATAGTAGCTGGGGTCGGTAAATACCTCCTGGTACCCCGTCATGCCGGTATTAAAACAAATTTCCCCGGTGGTAGTGCCTGTTTTACCAAAAGCATACCCCATTATAACGGTACCATCTTCCAATACCAATACGGCCTTTTTTTTATCTATTTTTTCGGGCATAGTTTGTAAATATTTTGCAAATAAAAGGATTGCAGGTTTTATTGTTTAAATATTTTTTTCACACTGCGGCAGCAGCTATTGTTTAACGGCCTGTGTAGCGCAAAAAAAACTCCGATAATCGTTTATCGGAGTTGAATGATTTGGATTTTTCACCATGATTAATGGCTTATGCTTCTGTTTTTTCTTCAGTGTCGGTTGATGCAGTTTCTGCAGCAGGCGCTTCAGCACCTTCAGCTGCAGCGGCTTTTTTACGGCCTCCACCACTTCTTCTTGTTTTTTTAGCAGGCTCAGCAGCTTTGGCTACTGTTTTGCCATATACCTCGTTAAAGTCTACCAGTTCAATCATCGCAATTTCCGAGGCATCACCCACCCTTGTACCCAATTTAATAATACGGGTATATCCACCTGGGCGGCTGGCTATTTTAGGACCAACTACGGTAAACAATTCTTTTACGGCTGCTTTATCATTAAGGTAGCTAAACACAATACGGTGATTGTGCATGATAGCTTCTTTACTAGCAGTATTTTTTGTTTTGGTAATCAGCGGCTCAATATAAGTACGTATAGCCTTTGCTTTAGCCAAAGTTGTTGTAATCCTTTTATGGGTAATCAATTGGCTACCCAGGTTAGCCATCAGAGCCCTTCTGTGAGAAGCGGTTCTGCTTAAATTGTTGTTTTTGTCTCCGTGACGCATGACGTTTTTGTTTTAGATTCCCCCACACCGTGTCAGGATTTGTGAGGTACTTGGTTTATAAAAGCAAGAGCCGCAGGCTTAATGCCAGCAGCTCTTACAAAAAATTATTCATCATCCAGTTTCAGCTTGCTAAGGTCCATACCAAAGCTTAAGCCTCTTTCATTTAGTACTTGCTCAATTTCGCTCAGCGATTTTTGACCAAAGTTTCTAAACTTCATCAAATCTTCTTGCTCATACTGCACCAGCTCACTCAAAGAGTTAATTTTAGCTGCTTTTAAACAGTTAAAGGCACGTACAGACAAGTCTAAATCTTCCAACGGTGTTTTTAATACTTTACGTAATTGCAAAGTTTGTTCATCCACCAGGTCTTCTTTTTTATCTTCTTTTGTATCAAAAGTAATGTTCTCGTCGGTAATAATCATCAGGTGCTGTATCAAAATACGGCTAGCTTGTTTTACCGCTTCTTCCGGGTGTATGGTACCATCAGTAATTACTTCCATTATCAGCTTCTCGTAATCGGTACGCTGCTCCACACGAGTATTTTCGATAGAGTATTTTACATTTTTAATGGGCGTAAAAATTGAGTCGGTAGCAATGTAGCCAAAATGAGCATTCTTCTCTTTATTATCTTCAGCAGCTACATAGCCACGGCCTTTAGCAATGGTAATTTCAATATCCAGCTTAGCGCTTTGGTCCATTACGCAAATAACCAGTTCGGGGTTCATCACCTCAAAAGCAGGAGATGCTTCGCCAATCATACCGGCAGTAAACTCAGTTTTGTTTTTAATAGAAAGGGTTACTTTTTCGGTAGAAATTTCATGATCCACTTTCTTCTTAAAACGAACCTGCTTTAAGTTAAGGATGATTTCGGTAACATCTTCAGTAATGCCTTTAATGGTAGCAAACTCATGGTCGGCACCCACTATATTAATACCAGTGATTGCAAAACCTTCTAAAGAGTTAAGCAAAACCCTGCGTAAAGCATTACCAATGGTTACACCATATCCTGGCTCCAATGGACGAAATTCGAACTGAGCTTCAAAGTCGTTTGCTTTTTGAAGAACTATTTTGTCTGGTTTAACAAAATTTAAAATAGCCATCTTTTTTAGATTTTTGCCTGCTGCCTTATAGCTTACAGGAGTGTTTGTGATTTGATTTTGTTTCCGGCATTGCAGCCCAGCTCATCATCGTTGTGTCACTCACTTGTACTTTTTTAGCAATGGTGTACAGTAAAAGCAGTAGCAAAAAAGTTAAACCCGTTTAGCAAATTTTACTTTAAGCTTACCACCCCAACCCCACTACTTATTACTTAGAGTACAATTCCACAATCAGTTGCTCCTTAATATTTTCAGGAACACTCTCCCTTTCAGGGTAAGCGATGAAAGTACCTTTTTGTTCACCCTCGTTAAAATCTAACCAGTTGAACTTAGCATTTTTTCCACGGAAAGCGCTGGTAATGGCTGTATTAACAGCACTTTTATTTTTTAAACCAACAACATCTCCTGGCTTTAATGAAAAAGAAGGAACATTCACAATATCTCCATTAACGGTGATGTGTTTGTGACTTACCAGCTGGCGGGCAGCCTGGCGGCTTGGTGCAATACCCATGCGGAAAACAGTGTTATCCAAACGGGCTTCCAATAATTTAATCAGGTTTTCACCTGTTACGCCTTTGCGGCGTGCAGCTTCTTCAAAAGTTTTGCGGAATTGTTTTTCCAATACACCATAAGTGTATTTTGCCTTTTGCTTTTCACGTAACTGTAAAGCGTATTCGCCTAAAGTTTTACGTTTACGGTTTGCACCGTGCATTCCGGGAGGGTTACTATTTTTAGTTAACCATTTTCCGTTGCCTGTAATAGGCTCTCCAAAAATTCTGGAGATTTTTGTTTTTGGGCCTGTGTACCTTGCCATAGTTATATTTCATTTCGATTTTTTTTGAAACGGTGGACAAATCGGTAAAAAATCGTAAAAAATTAATTAGCCACCCTTTGTGTAAATGAACCGTATGGCGATTCAATATTTTAGTACCAACTGCTAAAAAAAAGCAGCTGTTTATCTTTATTATACTCTTCTCTTTTTAGGAGGACGACAACCATTGTGTGGCAGTGGCGTAACATCTTTAATCATGTTTACTTCAATGCCTGATTGAGATAAAGAACGGATAGCACCTTCACGGCCAGAACCGGGGCCTTTTACAAACACATCCACTCTTTTAAGTCCTGCATCCAAAGCAGTTTTAGCTGCATCTGCTGCGGCCATTTGAGCTGCATAAGGGGTATTTTTTTTACTTCCTTTAAAGCCCATTTTACCAGCGCTTGACCATGATATTACCTGGCCTTGCTTATTGGTTAAACTGATAATAATGTTGTTGAAACTGGCCACGATATGTGCATCGCCATAGCTATCAACCTTTACAATTCTTTTTTTTGCTGCGGCTTTGGCGCTTTGTCCTTTGCCACCTTGTGCTTTTGCCATAATTAATATAGGTAGTCTTTTAAAAAATAGTCACGCCACTGGCGTGATTGGAACATCCCTCCTGCTGACTTACGAAGCTATCCGGCGTTGTTCCTGTTGATGTAAGTCGGTATATAAATAAAGCAAACCTGCTGTTGCAGGTTTGCTTTTAAATATTACTTTTTAGCTACTTTTTTCTTACCGGCAACGGTTTTACGCTTGCCCTTACGAGTACGGCTGTTAGTACGGGTACGCTGACCACGAAGTGGCAATCCTTTACGATGACGAAGACCACGGTAGCAGGCAATATCCAGCAAACGCTTGATATTCATCTGTACTTCACTACGCAAAGCACCTTCTGTTTTAAACTCGTTGGTGATGATGTTACGAATAGCAGACAACTCCTCATCATTCCACTCATTTACTTTTTTATCGTAGCTGATACCAGCCTTATCTAATATGTACCTGGCGGTAGAACGGCCAAGACCAAATATATAAGTAAGACCGATTTCGCCTCTTTTTTGTTTTGGTAAATCAATACCGGCAATACGAGCCATATGCGAATTTTAATTTTTTTTGAATGTTACTCTTTAATTAACCTTGCCTTTGCTTAAAACGAGGATTCTTTTTGTTGATTACGTACAACACACCCTTCCGCCTTACGATTTTGCACTCGGCACTTCTTTTTTTGATTGAAGCTCTAACCTTCATTGTTATTGATATTTATAAGTTATCACAATGCCTTGCGGCTATTATTTATACCTGAATATGATTCTTCCCCTGGTTAAATCGTAAGGGCTCATTTCTACACCTACTTTATCCCCGGGCAAAATCCTTATATAGTGCATCCGCATTTTTCCCGATATAGTAGCCAAAATCTCATGACCATTCTCAAGCTTTACCTTGAACATTGCATTGCTCAGGGCCTCGATTATTGTTCCGTCTTGTTTAATAAGTGCCTGCTTAGCCATAATTTTGGGTCGCAAAGATAAGAGGATTAATTTAATTAACTGGAAAAAATATTGATTTATTAAACCATTTTTCAACAATTTCCAATAAATTTCACCCCAATACTGTTTTAAACGGCAAATATATACCAACAAACTGGCCCGGTTTTGGCTCATTTGAGCAAAAAATAAAAATATTACCAGTTATCAAGCCCCCAATCCCCTATTATGAAATACACACTGTTTTTACTAATTGCAATGATGGCTGTAAACAGTTCTTGCAAAAAAAATTCTCAACCGGCACCACCTTTAACGCCGGTAAGCAAATACATGAATTATACTGCCGGCAGCCTTTGGACCATCCAACTCACTAAAAATGCCAGCACAAGCCCGGTTACTGCAAACTATACGCTTACCGCCACTAGCCGGGATACACTTATTAATGGCCGCAGCTACCGTGTTTATGCCAATAGTACCGGCATAAACGAATATTATTATAATGATGGCAGTAATTATTATACTTACCGCAACCTGCCCGGCGGGCTGGGTACCCAAAATGTAGAAATTTTATATTTAAAAGACAATGCCAATACCGGTGTTGAGTGGAGCCAGATATATGACATTGAAGTATCGGGCGTACCTATTAAAGTAACGCTTACCAACCGGGTAGAAGAAAGAGGCCTTACCAAAACAGTAAATGGCAAGGCCTACACCGATGTGATAAAGATAAAAACCACGCTTGCAGCTACGGGCATTCCATTTGCCTATACGCTTACATCAGATATTTATCAATTTTATGCTCCGCAGGCAGGTATGATAACTGAAAAAACCAAAGCCGAGTTAAACGTAACTGGGTTTCCTGCTTCGGGTATTGAGGAAGACAAATTGCTGCTGTCTTCCGTATTGCAATAAATAGTAGTTAAAATGCTTCGTCGTTCAGGTGCACTTTTGTCATTTCGTAAAAATGATTTTGCAGTTCATGTACATTTAAAGCATGCGTAATATGCCGGTGCTCATCCCTGTACCAAAGTTCCATCGAAGTAAAATGGCCTTCTTTAGGAATCATCATCCTAAAAGCACCCTTCATGTACTTTACTGTTCCATCAGCATTATGCTGTTTGGCAAATTTTAAGCTGTCCAGTTCGGTTTCTGTAAGTGGTATGGCGCTTAGTTGCTCCATTTCGTACCAAAACTCCTGCACACCTATATTAAGGCATACCTGGTTTTCGCCGTTTTTGAGGTTGGTTACTTCTCCCTTTAATACATCGCCGTCATTATCGGCCATAAGGTAATCGCCGACTTTAATGTGTTGAAATTTGAGCATGGCAAGTTTTTTTGTTATGCCAATATAAACATTTTTCAAAACAATACAACGGCCTGCCCTTCAGTTGCTTTTGGTATTGGCTAAAACTGCCGGGCTGGCAAAACAACCCGGTGGATGGCCTTTATAAAATTGATGGAACAGCAACCATTAAGTAGGTGTTTGCCACTTACTCAGCCCAACTCATGGTATACTGGCTGTTTTCAATACCTAAGGCCTGCTTGGTAAGCATCAATGGCCTAAATGTGTCTACCATCACAGCTAGCTCACGGGTTTCTTTAGCACCAATACTTTTTTCAACAGCCCCGGGATGCGGCCCATGCGGTATGCCTGCCGGGTGCAGCGTTATCATGCCACGGGTTACATTTTTGCGGCTCATAAAATCGCCATCTACATAATAAATAACCTCGTCACTATCTATATTGCTGTGATTGTAGGGTGCAGGGATGGCATTGGGATGATAATCGTATAAACGGGGCACAAAGCTGCACACCACAAATGCATTGGTTTCAAAAGTTTGGTGCACAGGTGGTGGCTGGTGCACCCTGCCGGTGATAGGCTCAAAATCATGAATTGAAAAAATATAGGGATAGCAACAACCATCCCATCCCACTACATCAAAAGGATGTGTGCCATAATGCAGGCCATATAATATTCCTTGCTTTTTGGCTTTTATCAAAAAATCCCCTTTTTCATCAATTGTTTTTAAATTTTGCGGCGTACGAATATCCCTTTCGCAATAGGGCGCATGCTCCATCAGCTGGCCATACCGGCTCATATACCGCTTAGGAAAACGCAGGGGTGTAAAAGACTCTACTATAAACAACCGGTTGTGCTCATCCCTAAACTGTATTTGATAAATAGTACCCCTTGGCAGTATTATATAATCGCCATAACCAAAAGGCAACTCGCCATATTGTGTAATTACTTTACCGCTGCCCTCGTGTACAAATATCATTTCATCCGCATCGGTATTTTTATAAAAATAATCCTGCATGCTTTGTTGCGGAGCAGCCAATACGATATGACAATCGTTGTTAACCAATACAGGAATACGGCTTTGTAAAAAATCGGCAGCCGGCTTTACTTTAAACCCCTCAAAACAGCGATGCTGCAGCATTTTTTCTTCTGCTACCTGTGGGCTTACATCCTGCTGCGGCTCGGTTTTAATAATTTGTGTGGGCGGATGGCAATGATACAAAAGGGAGTAATCATCACTAAATCCTTCGGTAGAAAACAACTGTTCGCTATACAAGCCTCCATCGGGCTTTTTAAATTGTGTGTGGCGTTTATGGGGTATGTTTCCCAATGTATAATAGTGCGGCATACAAAAAAGATTGATTAAAATGGCAAAAAAAAGCAGTTGCTGCAAGCACAGCAGTAGACTTACTATTGGCCCGATAACTCCAACATAGCCAGCAGAAAAATATATTTCCATCGACGCTTATCAATCCAATAGGTAAAATTGCGGCAGTATGGCATCATTTGATTTGAAATTAAAAGTAATAATATTATACATAACACCGAATTTTGGCGCATGCAATTATTTACCGTTGGCCTGCTATTCATACAAAATAAAAAACTGTTATTGGCTTATAGTATTAACAAGCAATGTTACTACCTGCCCGGCGGCAAAATAGATAAAGGCGAAACAGCCCTAACAGCACTTTGCAGGGAAATTGCTGAAGAGTTGGGTGTGTTGCTTAACCCACAAACGCTTAATTATTATACCCACATTACCGCCCCCGCTTATGGCGAACCTGCCGGCACTATGATGGAGCAGGATTGCTACACCACATCACAATTGGTATCCCCATCAGCCGCTGCAGAAATTGGCTCTATCAGCTACTTTAACCTGCCGCAATATCTTGCACAACCCCGGCAAGCGCCTGGCGCTGTAATGATATTACAGCAATTAACCTTACAAGGCTTGATTGATTAATATGAAAAAAATTGGACTGATATCAGACACCCATGGTTATTTAAACGATGCTGTTTTTACCCACTTTAGGCAATGTGATGAAATATGGCATGCCGGGGATTTTGGACCAGCAGTATCAGAAAAATTAAAAACTTTCAAACCTCTCAAAGGCGTGTACGGAAATATTGATGAGGCCGGCATAAGAACTGAATTTCCGGAGCAGTTGGTATGGATGTGCGAAGGCGTAAAAGTAATGATGCGCCATATTGGAGGCTACCCACCAAGGTACAATACTGCAACAAAAAAACAACTATTACTGTATCAGCCAAAGCTATTTATTGCAGGCCATAGCCATATTTTAAAAGTAATGTATGATGATGCATTACAATGCCTGCATATCAATCCCGGTGCTGCAGGCAAACAGGGATGGCATAAAGTGTGTACACTTATTCGCTTTGTAATTGAGGAAGAAAATATACGGGATTGCGAAGTGATAGAACTGGGCAGCAGGTAACCCTTGTTGCTTACCTTATTTTTTCCGGAGCAGTACAGCCGCCACCTCTTGCTTACGCTGCCTGCTTACTGGCAGCAGTGTTTTATCTTTTAATATTACCGATCCTTCGTTTTGATAATGATCTATAAAATGCCTGTTTACAAGGTGCGATTTATGGATGCGTAAAAACTGGTGCTGCAACAATATCTCTTCATATTCCTTCATTGTTTTTGAGCTGATGTGCTTGCGGCCATCAGATAAAAAAAACCGGGTATAGTTGCCCTCGCCTTCTAACCGGATGATATGCGCCGGCGAAAAAAACACGGCACCGGTTGTGGTGGGCACTGCTAATTTAAAATCGTTTTCTTCTTTTTTACCCAGGTTTTGCAGCAGGTTTTGCAATAACGCATCCGATTGTATTTTTTGGCTTTGCTTCTCTAAAAATCGATCGATGGCAAAACGCAGCTCCTCGGCATTAATGGGTTTTAGTAAATAATCTAGTGCACTAAAGCGAATGGCACGTATGGCATAATCGTTATATGCGGTGGTAAATATCAGCTCAAAATTAATTTTGCCTACTTCGTTTAAAAATTCAAAGCCATTTTTTTCGGGCATCATGATATCCAAAAAAACAAGATCGGGCTGAAACTGTTTTAACAATGCATGTGCTTCGGTAATACGGGTGGCCATCCTTAGTTGGCTTACCTCGGGTACATATCTTTCAATTAGCAACTGCAACACATTTGCTGCCCCGGCTTCGTCATCTATTATCAATGCTTTTATCACCTTATGAAGGTAGCAAAAACATAGCTGAAGTAACTTACACTACAGGAATAATTACCGTAACCCTTGTGCCGGTGCCATCTGGTAAATCGTCCATTAAAATACCGGCATGGTGGGCCTTATTTTGCTCCAGTAGCTGCAGCCGTTGCTTTACCAGCCTTATACCGTTAGAGCTGTGTGGCAACAGGGTTTGATGTTTTGCCAATGCGGCTGCTTTTTGTCGGCCGATACCGTTATCTGTAACTACAGCATGCAGGTGATACTCATCTGGCATAGTAAAATAAATAGTCAATTTTTTTTCACCTTCTTTTAATGCCAAGCCATGTTTTACCGCATTTTCAACAAATGGCTGTACCAGCATACCGGGTATTTTTACCGCATCTGCTTCTATGTCTTCGGCAGCAGCAACACTATAGTAAAAGCTGGCACCCATCCGCAATTGCTCAATATCAAGATAAAGCTGCAGCTGCTCCATTTCTTCTTCCAGCGTAATACTATTTTGCTGGGAGGTATGCAGCACTTTGCGTAAAAGGGTACTAAATTTAGATATATACAGGTTGGCATTTTCGGTATCATTTTGCAGGGTAAACTGCTGTATACTATTCATTGCATTAAAAATAAAATGAGGATTCATCTGCGCCCTTAAAGCGGTAATTTGCCAGGTGGCCAGGTCTTTGTTTAGCTGCAGCACCTGCAGCTCATTTTCTCTCGATTGCTGCTGTGCATTCATCTTTACTATTTTATCTGCCAGCAGCGCTGCAATGGTGGTTAATATTTGTAAATGACGTTGTGTATAAAAATTATGCTTGCTGTGCTCACTGTCTATTACCCCCAACACCCGCCCATCAATTGTAATTGGTACTGCCAACTCCGATAAACGACGGGCATCGTCTACAATATACCGGTTATCTAAAGTGGTATCTGCTATTATTTCTGCTCGTGCACTTAAAGCTACCGCACCTACAATGCCTTTGCCAACTGGTATTTCAATAGGATTTACAATCTTATCTTCCGTGGTGGTTTTTGGGCCCCAGGCAGCTTTTTGTACCAGCAGCTGTTGTGTTTCGTTGGTTAGGTAAATCACACAATCTTCAAAGCCTAGTTTGGATATGCAATTTTTGGCTACATCCCATAACATATCATCTATACTATTTTGCTGGTTGATAGATGTTACAAAATAATTTATCACCTGCTCTGTTTCAAGCTGGTATTGGTACCCGATAGCCTTTAGTTTTTCAATAGCAGTTTTTTCGGCTTCTCTTTTTTGTGCTGCTGTTTCCCGGCGTTTTATAATAGCAAAAATTGCAACAGCGGTAGTGGCCAGTAACAATAAGCTAAACCACCAGGTTTTCCAAAAAGGTGGGTTGATATAAAAAGGAAAAGCAGCCTCTTGTGTACTCCACACCCCTTTATCATTTAATGCCTTTACCCTAAACCGGTAGCTGCCCGGCGGCAGGTTGGGGTAAAACACTGTTCTGTTTTTTCCGGCTGTAATCCAACTGCTATCTACCCCATCCATTTTGTAATAGTAAATTAGCGATTGCTGGTTGGCAAAATCGATGGCCATATAATCAAATCCAACTGCGCTATTGTTATACGCCCATTTAACTGGTTGATTAGCGGAGGCGGCCAACAGCGTATCAATATTATCCTGCAATAGTTCTTTACGCAGCTGGGATACTGCTGTAATGTACACCTTGGGTACGCTGCCAGATAAAAATAATTGCACCGGATTAAAAGATACAATGCCCATAGTAGTGGAAGCCCAAATAGCTCCATCATCGGCCTGGCATAATTTAATGGAGGCATAGCCGGGTTGTATAAACCCGTCTTCTTCTTCAAAATTTAGCACCCGGCCGGCATACAAGCCATTACGGCCGATATAACTAAGGCCCTTGGCACTAGCAGCCCAAATGTTATCGTCTTTGTCTACCAGCAGGTGTAAAAAAAGACGGGTATTAAAGCCGGCCGTTTCATCGTATTGCTTTATCAATTGTAACTGATGGCCAGGGCCAAAGCGGCAATGCAAAACACCTTCGCCGGCAGTTGCTATCCATAACGAGCCATCGGCAGACAACTGCATTGCCCTTACAGAAAACATTGTATTGTTGATGCGTACGCTGTGCAAGACACCATCTTTCAAATACATCACGCCCTCTTCGCCAGCAACCCAAAGTGTACCATCTGTACTTATTACCATAGCATACACTTTACTGTTTTTGGTATGCACCGGCAACATATACACAGCCTTTACAGCAAGGCGATTTTGCTTATCTGCATACAACTCACTTACCCCATTATCGCCACCAGCATATACGGCTCCGTTATCGGCCTGCAGCAAACACTCAATGGTATTATCATGCAACCCTGCGTTTTCACTATTTAATACATGTACCCCACCGGGCTGCTGCACCGCCACCCCCTCGTAGCCGGTGCCGGCCCATAGCCAGCCACGGTTATCTTGCAGCAGGCATTTTAACTCAGCCCTTGGTACAAAAGTTTGTGTGCCTTTAAAATAGTTTACAAACCCTGTACTGGTTTTTTGCCAAAGCCGCCCCCTGTTTGTGCCGGCCAGCAACCTGCCATCTTTTAGCTGCAGCATGTTATATACTTCGTTTACCATTTGGTAAGCAGCGCCCGTGTAATGCGTAAATACATTGGGCTTTAATTTAATTAACCCATCATGGGTAGCCAACCACAACAGGTTGCCATCTTTTACCACAGCGCTTGGCCATATTACTCCTTTATCAAGTACATCAACTTTTACGCTTGTAATTGCAGTAAGCGGATCAAATAAAAAAACACCACTGGTGCCGGCATACCAAATACCTTTTTTATTATCGCCATTGCCGGGTTTGTATAGCTGGCTGATGTGTAGCTTTTGCCATTGTCCATTTTCAATTTTATTGATCTCTGTAATACCTGCATCAAAATATACTTTGTGTTTGCTAACAGGAAAAATTGTAAGTATACCGTCGGTAGGTTTTTCGGTAGTAAAAAGGGAGTCGATAGTAGTAGCGGTAATGCGATAAAGTGTTCTGTTTTGTGCTACATACAATGTACCATCTGCAGCCCTGCTTATCAAGGTTGCCCTTCGGTGATGCACAGCCGCTGCCTGCCGGTTCCATTGCGGCAATACAAAATCTTCTATCCGAATTTTTTTAATTCCAGCGCTATCTGCTTGTTTTTGATTGATGATGGCCGGGCCATTTTCGGTTGCCAGCAACAGGCCGCCATCGGTATCTGCAGCAATATCATTAATGCCTTGCGGCAAATTGGTTGCCGCATTTATTTTTACCAGCTCGTTATTAATAAAACAATACAAACCTGATGTTGCAGCTACCCAAATTCTTTTTCCGTCTATCACTTTAAGGGCATTTACTTTTCCGATAAAATGATTTTCGGAAGAGTAAAGCCAATATTTAAACTGGTATCCATCATAGCGGCATACCCCCGCAACCGTACCAATCCATAAAAAACCTTTATCATCTTTTGCCAGTGCAATACACTCTGAAGATGGTAACCCGTTGGCAGCAGTGTAACGGGTAAACGAGTACTCCTGTGCACAGGGTATTAAAGGGGCTAATATACCCAGCAGTAAAACGCAAAATGTGTTCAGGATTTTTTTTATATACATGATGCCTGGCTGTTTACGGGTACTTGTTTAAAGGTACAAAACAGGTTAGGCAATACCAGCAAGGCCGGGTGTGTTTTATTTAATGGAGAGCATTAATTATTTAATTGCAAAACGGCTACTCATTTAGCAGCACAACGCTATACAACAATCATGTTAACCTGCGTTAATCAACGTATAAAAAAGGGTTGAAATACGCTGTAAATGCTACTGCTATACATCAACCCCGTAAAACTTGTTTGCTTAAATTTTAGTTTACCCAGTCGGCAATAAAAATATTGGTATCACGGGTACCTCCATTATTCCGGTTGCTGCAAAAAACAATTTTTTTCCCATCTGGACTAAACATC
>JBDKJT010000178.1:0-11070 GCA_039796475.1 Bacteroidota bacterium
TTTTACGATAAACAATCGCTTACAATTGGCAAGGGAAATGTTTTTCTTTTTGCCTCCAGGATTAGTTGTAATGTTGTTATCGGCGATTTTAATATATGCAATAGTGGCATATCTCTTGGCCACGATGTTAAGCTGGGCAGCTACAATATTTTGGGCCCAATGGTTAGATTATCGGGCAATACCACCGTTGGCAATTTTAATTTTTTTGGTGTTCAGTCTATAATTTTACAAGGTGTTACCGTTGGTAGCCATACAACTGTTGGGGTAGCAAGCGTGGTAATGCGTAAAACAAAAGACGGATTTTTGTATTTTGGAAATCCGGCACGAAAAGTGGAGGTCAGGTAAAATATTTTTAAACAGTTCAATCAAAATAAATGGCACTACAAAAAGTTACCGGTGTTTCAATAAGGGGTATTGGTGCCTGTGTACCCGCTACTAAAATAAATAACCTTGAGTCAGCAGTTTTTGCCACGCCTGAAGATGCAAAACGGTTTGTAGACAATACAGGTGTGGCATACAGGCATGTGGTAAATAAAAGCGGTATTTGCACATCCGATCTTTGCGTAGCGGCGGCCAATAAACTCATTGATACACTTGCATGGAACCGGGAGGAGATTAACTGCCTGGTATTTGTAAGCCAAACACCCGATTATATATTACCAGCTACCTCTTGCATTATTCAAAACAGGCTGGGCTTATCTAAAGATTGTTTTGCAATAGATATTTCGCTGGGTTGCTCGGGCTGGGTGTATGGATTATCGGTTATCAGCTCGTTGATGACAACCGGCAATTTTAAAAAAGGATTATTATTGGTGGGAGATACCACCACCGTTACCAAATCTGAAAAAGATAAAAGCACCTATCCTTTATTTGGCGATGCAGGCACTGCAACCGCATTGGAATATAACCCTGCCGCTAAAGATTTACACTTTCATTCGGGCACAGATGGTGCCGGCTACGAGGCCATCATTATAAGAGACGGTGGGTTTAGAAATTTTTTCACCGAAGCATCTTTACAGTACAAAGAGTACGAAGGTGGCATTGCCAGAAACAATTTACAAAGCGAATTAAACGGGGCATCTGTATTTACGTTTGGCATTACAAAAGCACCCCAAAGCGTAAAGGCACTGTTAGAGTTTGCCCAATACAATATTGATGAGGTTGATTATTTTGTATTTCACCAGGCAAATATGATGATGAATGATAAGATACGCAG
The DNA here is from genome assembly GCA_039796475.1 of Bacteroidota bacterium. Lineage (GTDB taxonomy): Bacteria > Bacteroidota > Bacteroidia > Chitinophagales > Chitinophagaceae > Ferruginibacter. The sequence continues at coordinate 1,217 of JBDKJT010000178.1, forward strand.
CAAACTAAAAATAGCTGCAGAAAAAGTACCTTACTCCATCACCGATTATGGCAATACCTCTTCAGCATCTATACCACTCACCATTGTATCAAGGCTGCAGGCACAATTGGCTGGCAACAGCAAAACGCTGCTGGCATGTGGTTTTGGGGTAGGTTTATCCTGGGGGTCGGTAATTTTTAATTTAGATGATATTTGTTGCACAGGTGTAACCGAGTTATAATTTTTTAACTAAATAAAAATATATTATGAAAGAAAAATTTTTAGAGCTGATAAAAGAAACCCTTGAAATTGAAGGACGAGAGTTGGCGATAGAAGATAAATTTAAGGATTACGAAGAGTGGGATTCGCTGGGCTTATTATCTGTAATAGCTGCCATAGATGAAGAGTATGGCGTGGTAATAGAGGGCAATAAGTTTAAAGACATTGAAACACTCGATCAATTATTAGACGAGATTAATAAAAGCAAGTAGTATACACAAAATCGTTTGTAATGGCATTTATTGAGTTTAATAATGTTGGTATAACAGGGTTGTCGGCAGCAGTGCCTGCAAATGTTATTGATAATTACAAGTACACTCAATATTTTGCGGAGGATGTGGTAAAAGAAATTGTAGATAAAATTGGGATAGCTGAGCGACGGTTTGCCCCAGATGATATTTGCGCCTCTGATCTTTGCTATGCGGCTGCTAATAAGCTTTTAACCGACATGGCGATTGACAGAAACGACATTGAGCTATTGATATTTGTAAGCCAAACCCCTGATTACCGAATGCCGGCTACCTCGGTTTTGCTACAGCACAGGCTGGGGTTGGCAAAGCACACCATGGCATTTGATATTAATTTGGGCTGCTCAGGGTTTGTGTATGGCTTATCGGTAATATACAGTTTAATGCAGTCGTCGGGATTAAAAAAAGCACTGTTGCTGGATGGCGAAACCCGGTCGAGGATTTACTCCCCCAAAGACAGAAAAACGGCGTTTTTATTTGGCGATGGCGGTGTAGCAGCCTTGGTAGAGGCCGATCCTAAATTTGGCAAAAGTTTTTTTTCGCTTAACTCAGATGGGTCACTCGAAAATTTGATTAAAGTAAATGCAGGCGGTTACCGCAACCCAAGCACCCCACAAACCCTGCAGGAGAGAGTGGTAGATGAATTTGGCAATATCCGTACAGATGAGCATGGCTATATGGATGGGGCCGAGGTATTTAATTTTGTATTAAGAGAAATACCGGCAAACATTAACGCTTTGCTGGATAAAGCAAACCTAACACAGCAAGAGGTAGATTATTTTGTGCTGCACCAGGCCAACCAGTTTATGAATAGCTACCTGGTAAAAAAAATGAAAATCCCTGCTCAAAAAGTTCCTTCGGTAATTGCCAAATTTGGTAATACTTCTTCAGTGTCTATCCCCCTTACCATTGTATCCGAATTAAAAAACAATTTAAGCGGTGATAAAAAACTGTTACTGTCTGGTTTTGGCGTAGGCGTATCCTGGGCTACAGCAGCGGTAAATTTTAGCAACTGCTATATCAGCGATTTAGTAGAAATATAAAAGCAAATGTTTTACAACCCATTTTCTTTACAAGATAAAGTGATACTGGTAACCGGGGCCTCATCCGGCATTGGCAGGGCCGTAGCCATCGAATGCTCAAAAATGGGTGCTGCGGTGGTAATTACAGGGCGCAATGCAGAGCGGTTAGATGAAACCTATGGTTTGTTAGCACCCGGCCAAAAGCATCTTCAATTGGTGGCCGACCTTACCAGCAAAGAAGCCATCGAAACCCTGGCCAGCAATCTCCCCTTATTAGATGGTGTGGTGCATTGTGCAGCTATTATTAAAAAACTGCCCTTAAAATTTATTTCCGAAAAATCGTTTGTAGAAATAAATGAAGCCAATATAATAGCACCGGCCATACTTACACAAAAAATTATTAAACGTAAAGTTTTAAAAGACAACGGCTCCATTGTATTTATTTCATCTATTGCAGCAAAAGTGGCATCACTGGGCAATATTATGTATATGGCCAGTAAGGGTGCTATCAATTCGCTTGCAAGAGGGATGGCGCTAGAGCTTGCAGAAAAAAAAATAAGGGTAAATTGTATTGAGCCTGCCTTGGTAAAAACAAACCTTACCAGCGTACTTACAGAACAGGATATGGAAAACTATGAAAAGAAATTTCCGCTGGGGCGTTTTGGCAAGCCCGAAGAAATTGCCTATGCCTGCATTTATCTACTCTCTGATGCAGCCCAGTGGGTAACTGGCACAAGCATTACCATTGATGGGGGAGTTACTTTACGGTAAACATTCACTCATTACTTACCAGGTATCCACATATACACCGTACGTTGTATTACCAGCCCGCCGGCAAAATTTCCCATTTATAAGATTATAAAGTGTTTTGTAAAATGTATTAGCAATGCATCTTACAACCTTGCGTTATTTGTAAAAAATTAATTTACTCCGTTGATATTACAATCTATATGAATAGCAAAATATGGTTAAGCTCCCCACACATGGGCCAAAACGAACAAAAATATGTAAACGAAGCCTTTGATACCAATTGGATTGCACCCCTTGGGCCACATGTAGATGGGTTTGAAAACGATTTGGTAAACTTTACAAAAAGCCAGGCTGCAGCGGCACTAAGCAGTGGCACTTCGGCCATACACCTTGCTTTGGTGATGCTGGGTGTAGAGGCAGGTGATGAGGTAATTTGCCAAAGCTTCACTTTTTCTGCATCTGCTAACCCAATCAGTTACCAGGGTGCTATCCCCGTTTTTGTTGATTCAGAGCCAGACACCTGGAATATGAGCCCTCATTTTTTAGAGCAGGCTATTAAGCACAGGCTGGCAAAGGGCAAAAAGCCTAAAGCCATCATTCCGGTACACCTTTACGGCATGCCGGCTAATATGGAGGCAATTTTACAAATAGCCAATACTTACCAAATACCCGTTATTGAAGATGCTGCAGAAGCTTTGGGCTCTACTATTAATAGCAAAGCCTGTGGCACATTTGGCACAATAGGTGTGCTTTCATTTAATGGAAACAAAATTATTACTACCTCCGGCGGCGGGGCATTACTGTCTAATAACGATGATTATGTGAAAAAGGCACGGTTTTTGGCTACACAGGCCCGGGATTCGGCGCCACATTACCAACACAGCCATATAGGATATAATTACAGGATGAGTAATGTTTGTGCAGGCATAGGCCGGGGCCAAATGGAAGTTCTTTCAACAAGGGTGCAGCAACGTAGAAATAATTACGATTTTTATGTTAACACTTTTGGCCAACAGCCTGGTTTTACTTTTTTAAAAGAACCAGACGGGTATTATAGCAACCGTTGGTTAACCACCGTACTGGTAAACGAGGCGGCCGCAGGCGCCAGCCGGGAGGATATAAGAAAGCACCTGGAAACACAAAATATTGAGAGCAGGCCATTGTGGAAACCCATGCATCTTCAACCGGTTTTTAGTGGTTGCCCTTATTATGGCGAAAATGTGAGTGAAGAGTTGTTTGTCAGCGGGTTGTGTCTTCCTTCCGGAAGTAATTTAACACCACAAGATCTTAACCGGGTGGCTGATGCTATCCAACAATTAATACAAAAATAACCAAAGCATAGCTAAGGTGTAATAAACGATAAGTTTCTTCGTTTTCAATTGGCTTTAATGAGGTCTAATCATAATATTTGATAAGATATTATCGGCAAAAAGTTATAATTTCGCCAATCTAACGGCTATAACAAAGCTAACCTCTTTAATCGCTAGGCATTGTAGTTGCTATTATTTTTAATATTCAGTAATTAAGGTCTGCTTATGAACATTTTGTCGTGTTATAGCAGGGCGTAAAAAAGAGTTATATGGCTAAACGGTATTTACAGAATTTTGCTCCCCGCTGGATTATTTTCTGTTGCGATATAGTACTCATCACCTTTTCTTTTGTTATTTCTTTTTTGTTGATAAACCACCTGTCGCTTAACAGGCTAAGTTTATATTATTTAATGCCCGATTTACTAACCAACCTGGCAATAGGTACGGTTTGTATTGTTGTGATGTCTATTTATAAAGGCATTATCCGTTATTCTGAAATAAAGGATATTGTAAGAATTATAAAGTTTGCCTTTTTACAATTTGGGTTGTGGATGGGCATTTACTTAATTGGGGGCAATAATACCAGTATCACAAGGCTTATATCAATACCACTGCTGCTGATTAATTTATTTGCAGTAATATTTATTTTAGTTGCTTTTAGGCTGCTGGTAAAAGAAATCTATTTCAGGGCGGCCCAGGTAAAACAAAACTCTGCCGAAAAAACATTGATTTTTGGAGCCGGCATGATGGGCCAGATAACAAAAAAAGTACTGGAGCAAGACCCCAAAATTACCTCTACCATCGTAGGCTTTATAGATGACAGTGTATATAAAATTGGTAAAAAAATTGAGGGTTTGCCTATCTATAGTGCCATCGACCCATACCTAACCAAATTGATTAAGGAAAAAAGAATTACACAAATTTATATCGCTATCGACCGGCTTTCGGTAGAGCGAAAAATTGCCATTACAGATTTGTGTACCCCTTTAAAAATAAAAATTAATGTAGTACCTCACTCCAACCACTGGTCGGGCGGGCTTTTTCAAAAAAAGCAGGTACGGGGTATGAATATTGAAGATCTTTTACAAAGGGATGAAATTATCCTGCCCAATAATTTATCGCAGGAAACGTATGATGATGCAGCTGTGTTAGTTACCGGTGCCGCCGGCTCTATCGGAAGCGAAATTTGCCGCCAGCTGATAAAAACGGGTGCCAACAAACTGGTGTTGCTAGATCAATCAGAATCTGGTTTGTTTGATTTAGAATATGAGTTAAAACAATCAGGCCTGTCTGATAAAATAAGCTTGCATGTAGAGGTGGCCTCTGCCAGGGATTACCAACGTATGAAGCGGGTGTTTAGCATTTACAAGCCACAAGTGGTATTTCATGTGGCAGCTTATAAGCATGTGCCCTTAATGGAAGAGTTTTGCAGTGAGGCAGTATTAACCAATATTTTTGGTACCAAGGTAGTGGCAGATTTATCTATTAGTTTTAGCGCCAAAAAATTTGTACTGGTATCTACCGATAAAGCTGTAAACCCCACCAACATAATGGGGGCAACCAAACGTATTTCCGAAATTTATGTTCAATCGCTTAACGATCGCTTTGAATCTAACACAAGCTTTATCACCACTCGTTTTGGCAATGTGCTGGGCTCAGCAGGCTCGGTAGTGGCAACGTTTAAAAAACAAATAGCTGCTGGCGGCCCAATTACCATTACACACCCCGATATTACACGGTATTTTATGACGATACCCGAAGCTGCAAAGCTGGTGTTAGAAGCTGGTAAAATTGGTAATTCTGGCGATATTCTGCTATTTGATATGGGTAACCCTGTTAAAATAGTTGACCTTGCAAAAAGAATGATTCAGCTAGCAGGCCTGGTACCCGGGCAGGATATTGATATTAAGTACACCCAACTAAGGCCCGGTGAAAAAATGTATGAAGAGTTGTTTAAAGATTCAGAAGAATTTGCCGAAACCGATCATCCTAAAATATTAAGAGCTAAAAAAAGCCCCAATACATCCCCTGAATTTTATAATCTGCTAAAAGAACTGCAAGAGCTTGCCCTGTCTCACAGCAACGATAAAATATCTGCCGTAATCGGTAAAATGTTGCCAGAGTTTAAACACGCTACTAATAAATCGGCTGCCAGCTCTTTACCAAAAGCAATAAAAGCCTAATGCATAAGCAGGCTAATTAATTGGCAAGTACATAAAGTTATGCTGTACCAGTAGGCTTGTTATTTTGTTGATCAATCGTGTTGTAAAAATAATAAATCACCCAAAAAATAATAAAAGGCAACGGCGTTTCAAGCCGGGAGGCTGTTTTGTAATAATTGGCAACAATTAAACTTAACTGATAGGTTTTGCCAAATAGATGAACCTGCTCTACCTGCGTGGCGATAAACAAAAAAAGATACCTGAACAGCCACAAGCCAACATAGATAATTAAAAATAGCTTTAAAGGCTTTGGAGGGATAATTTGCCATAAGCAAATAATACCGCCAATAATGGTAGGGATAACAATTAGCCGCACTTGGTAAATAGATCCGGCAATATTGTGAAAGTCGCTATTGATATCAAGTTTGCTTAACAGCAATGATAGTAGCAAAAGCAAAACAATATAAATGCTAAAAACTTTTATTGCTTTACCCATTTACACTGCTTTCTTTTTAATAAACAATAGCCAGCCATAAAAAATCATAGCATACATCAGTATCGTAAAAAAATAATGGTGGCTAAAATGAAATGCTGATCGGTAGTAAACGTATATATAATACAAGCTGGCCACCCTTAATATATCTGCCAATATAATCGCAACAATACCGCCTGCAGAAAAATAGAGTTTTCTTTTGGCCGATACAGGCAAAAGAATAATAACACCTACATATATAAACATCAAATCAATTCCATTGCAGGCGTCCATAATGCCCATCACATTTTTGCCTTCTTTCACTAAAAAGTTCCTGTTTTCGTTTTGTTGATCCTCTACCCATGTTAACGATTCGTTACCCGGCAGCAGATTTATAAATTTTACTGATGCAGCTGTAATGGCGTTGGTTAAAGGCCTGTCTATCACCCGGCCGGGTTTTAAAAGAAGGTTATACAGCACAAACCAAGCACTAACTACCAATAGCAGTCGTATAAAAAAACTGCCGAGGTTTTTATTAAATATTGCGTTGGCTTGTTTTTCTGTTGCTTGCATAAATGTGTAGCATAATTGTACGGCAATAAAAATACAGCTTTCCTGTATTATATCTGCCTGCTATAAAGTGATTGCTTGGCGGGTTAAAAATATTAGTTATGTATATAATGCAATGAATAGTAAACTATAAACTTTAAAAATTTATCTTCGCAAAAAAAATATCATGCTTCCTAAATACAAACGCATCTTACTAAAACTTTCTGGCGAATCTTTAATGGGCAACAAAAATTTTGGGCTAGATAGCGAAGTGATTGCAAGGTATGCCCAGGATATAAAAAGTATTACCGACCTGGGTGTACAGGTAGCCGTGGTAATTGGCGGAGGTAATATTTACCGTGGAATGAATGAGGCCGAAACTGGTATAGAAAGAGCACAGGGTGATTATATGGGTATGCTGGCTACAGTAATAAATGGCATGGCAGTACAAAGTGGTTTAGAAAAAGTAGGTGTATATACCCGCTTGCAGAGTGCTATAAAAATGGAGCAAATAGCAGAACCCTACATACGTCGCCGTGCAATTCGGCACCTCGAAAAAGGGCGTGTAGTAATTTTTGGTGCAGGTACGGGTAACCCTTATTTTACCACAGATACTGCAGGCTCATTAAGGGCCATCGAAATTAAAGCGGATGTGATTTTAAAAGGCACTAGGGTAGATGGTATTTATACGGCAGACCCTGAAAAAGACCCAACCGCAACAAAATACGAAACCATCTCTTTTGCAGATTGCATCAGCAAAAACCTAAAAGTGATGGATATGACTGCATTTACGCTTTGTATGGAAAACGAGTTGCCTATTATTGTGTTTGATATGAATGAGGCAGGTAACCTTTTAAAAGTGGTTACCGGCGAAAAAGTAGGTACTTTGGTAAAAGTATAAATCATTAAAATATACACCTGTATAAAAAAAACTTACGGCCAGCCGTAAGTTTTTTTATTTGTACAAGATCCCGCTTTTATAAGCCATCAAGGTACTGCTGTACACTTGCGGCAGAAGTTTTTACAGGGTGCAATTGGAAGGTTGCAGTTGCTGCCGGGGTTTCAATTTCTTTTGCCGTAAAATAATAATCATCCGCCTGCTTTGAAATAAGCAACAACATTGCAGGATGCCCCGCCGCTATATTAGCACAGTAAAATTTTCGTAAACCTATATCATCGTTTAGCCTTATTACGGTATGGTGGTTTTTATAAACCAGGTAAGCAATGCTGTTGTAATTGGTGTAATGGGGTGGCAACTGTAGCAAAATTTTTCCATTGTTTTGAGCTGCACTATCTGTATAATCACCTGCAAATATCCATTGCAGGCGACTGGTATTTATTTGCAGCCTATCCTGTACAGTTTCAATACTATTTTGTAAATCGGTATTTAGCTGCCAGCAATTATTGTTGCCCGCTTTTTCAAAATACAGCCTGTTATTGCCGCTTGAAGATGCAGGATGAATGCTTGTAAAAACAGTTTTACCGGGCTTTACTAATACTGCTTGTTCATTTTTTTTAAGGTCTAGCAATAAAATGCCGTTGGTTTGTAAGGCCCTTCCTGTTTCGGTTACCGTGGATTTATTCATCCGTACAATGTCTCCTTTTTTATACAACAATAAGCTTTGTAAGTCTACTTTTTGGGTTACAAGGTTACCTGCAGAGTCGGTAAGGCTGTTTGCTTGTATGCTGCAATAAATGCCAGAGTTTAATTGGTAGCTGTTATTGTAAAATGGGTTTATGGTATCTTGATGCAGCGGTAACTGCAAGGTGGTTAATAACTGGCTTACGGGAGATGTGGCAGTGATAATCCTGTTCCAACTGGTATCTGCCGTGGTTAACTGCCCTGCATCTGGTATAAAAATTTCAATATCTTTTTGACAGGCCGTAAAGTGTACGCAGCCAGCCAAAAGTAAAAGTATAATCAGGCGTTGTTTCATTAATAAACTTTGCAATGATGTAAATAGATGCTTTGCAGGTAAAATATGCTGCCTGTTATTTAAGGTCGAGCCTTAGGCCAAGCCTTAACCCTATCACCGAAAATTTTTCTTGCAGGGTAAATCCTTCTTTGCTCATAGGCGAAAAATTATATCTCCAATAAGGCTCTGCAAGTAAATGCAATTGGTTATTTAGTTTATAATAAATAGATGCAGCGGATAGCAAACCTGCACCAATATTGCTTTTATACTGGCTGTTAAGTTTGTTTTTGTTATTAAAGTTTACCAATTGCAGGGTTGTGTCAAGTGTTTCTCCTTTTTGCCAGCTGTAAATATTAAATATCACGCCACTATTAAAATTGGCATGTACTTTTCCGTTACCCAGCTCAAACCCCAATAAAAAAGGAACATCTACCGAGTGATACCTGTTGATGGTTGTTTTATACCTTGTGCCAGTAACCGAAAATGTACCGGTGGTATCACCAGTAACGGGATCGGTTATATAGGTTATTTGTACCCAGTTGCTTTGTACATAATTAAATTTTTCGTTTACCTGGCTGTAGTTAATACCCGAGCGTACACTTACCCCGTTGCTAAATACACGGGTATACCTAAAGCCAGCACTATAGGCAGATTGAAAACTGGTGCTTTCTTTTCTTTTTTGCAGCAAAACAGATTGTGCGGTATCGTTGTATGATTTACGGGCAATATCTGGCCCGGCATAAAATTCAACATAATCTTTATTGCCAGCTGCATCTTGCTCGGCTTTGGGGCAAGGTGGCAAACTAATGTTGTTTATTTTATTTGTTAGCTCAAAATGGGCACCCAATTTTTGAGGATAATACAATTGGTGCAGCCCTTGCCATACGGGTGGTGGTGGAGGTTGGTTGTTTTGCCAATCATTAAATGCCGCATTCTCTTGTGGCAATTGTGTGGTAATAATAGTAGCCGTACTTTTTTTTGCAGCAGTGTGAGCAAGGGCGGTACCTGTATTTTTTACAAAAAGCTGTGGTATTTGTTTGGTATAAAGCTGCTGGCTTTTTGCTACAACATTTATATCACTTTGGTTAACCATAGGTTTTTGTAAGTTGCTTGCTGGCGTTATTGCTCCCTCTTTTTGCTTTGTATTAATACCAGCCGCCGGTAGCG
>JBDKJT010000179.1:0-9175 GCA_039796475.1 Bacteroidota bacterium
AGCATCGCTGCCATTAAATGCCTGCTGCATGCTTAAAGGCGCTACGCTTGGCAGTGCATGCTCACCGTATGTAAAACGTTGTTTAATTTGTGGTGTACGCACCTGTACCTGCCTGTTAGCCGGCATTGCGTCCAGCAGGGCTTTCAGTAATTGATTACGATGTACCCAACTGCTGTCGGGTATTACGCCTGCACCATCATCAGTGGCGCAGCCCCAATAATCGGTGAAATAATTTTCGCCCCAAATACCAATAAAACCCTGCTGCAGCACCGCAATAATATCTGCATTTTTTTGAAGCAGGGGTTTTAATTGAGCTACATGTGTAAATACTACCTGCCTGGGTGCATCGCCATAGGGCGGGCAAATGCCATATGCATCTTTACAGCTGCCGGTATTAGCCTGGTTGGTATAAGCAAACCGCAATATTATTTTTAACCCGGCAGTACGTACGGCATCAAAATCATGCTGCAGGTTTTGTAAAAACGAGTCTGACAATGGCTTTTGCTTAAATACATCCAGCTCATATGCCCGGTATAACAAAGAGGCGTTTATCGTATAGCTGGCCCCGGCTAGCTTTTGTGGGCTGGCTTGATACCGCTTTAATTGTTGTGTATCCAGCAATACAAAATTGCTGGCCCGGGTACCCGACGGAATATAAAACCCACGCTCAGGATTGGCAAAATCTGCCGCAGACAATTTGTATTGTATGGTAACCTGCTGGCCTGCACCTAGTAAAGGCATAAACAAAACCAACAGGCAGTAAACCAGTTTTTTCATCACAGTTTAAAAAATATTTTCTTTTTATACAACCAATAACAGATATGCCACTCCACCCACAGGCTGACAATGGCTGTAATTATATTTAACCAACCTTCGGCCAAACCTGTATATCCCACAAACCCTTTTACAAAAATTGCAATTGTTTTATTCAGCCACTGTACACCAACTGTTTCAAAAAAAAGATAAATAAAAATAGCATTCATACCCACTACTACAAATATCCATGCATACTGTTTGTATTGCTTTACATCGGTTATCCAGTATAACAATGCCATCCACAGCAGCACCCATCCACCAGCTGCCAGCGTAAAAGAAGAGGTGGCAATGCGTTTAATAATGGGGGTAATAGCCAGCCCGTTTAAAACAAGCCCTGCAGCCAATGCAGCTATGCCTGCCAATACCAGGTATTTTATTTTACTGGCAGCGGTGGCTTTACTAACCAGCAGCCTGCCTGCCAATACCCCCCAAATAGTATGTGCCGCTGTTGGAATTATATTAATTGCCACCCAGCCATCTGTATTAATTTTGCCCATCAATTTTAAATCAACCCAATTACCAAAACTTTCAAACTGTGTAAAAGGCTTATCGAAACCGGGCATTAATACAGTACGGTACAATACTTCAGTAAGCAATAATAAACATATACTAAACAGTATTTGAAATACAACCGAACGACGGATGATGCTGTAAGCAATAAGGGTGGTTACCGATAATTGGGTAAGTACATTCCATAACTCCCACACCAGCTTACCTGCGTATACACAATGCAGCGCCGTGCCAAAAATAAATAGCTTAACACAACGGATAAGTATATGCCAAAAATTTTGCTGCCAGCTAATACCCCGGCTTATTTTAGCCTGGTAAGCAATATACATAGCTGCACCGGCCATCGTCATAAAAGCAGGTTGTACCAAATCCCAAAAACGCAAGCCATGCCAGGGATGGTGAAAAAACTGGTAGATTAGCCAGCCGGGAGCCTGGTGGTTAACTGCCTCATACAAAGTACAAGATTCTGCTGCCAGCAACAGCATTATAATGCCACGCAATACATCCAATGATAAAAGCCGTGGTGAAGAATGGGAAGCATCGATACTCATACAATTGAAAATTAGCAATAGTTATTGATGCAGCCATATGCTTGTACACACAAGCTTTTAAACAAACGTTTGTATTAATCAGTCAAACGTTTGCATAAAAATATTACCTTCCCAATCATTTAATTGCATGGAAAAAAGATTGCCCACTATAAAAGAAATAGCTAAGCAACTGAATATTTCAGTATCTACGGTTTCCCGTGCATTACACGATCATCCCAGCATTGGCCTGCGTACCAAAATGAGGGTGCAGGAGCTTGCCAAACAACTCCATTACGAGCCTAACCAAACCGCTATATTTTTTCAGCAGGGTAAAACCTTTACCATTGGAGTAATATTGCCAGAGCTAAGTGAAGCCTTTTTTTCATCCGCCATTAGTGGAATAGAAGATGCGGCACACAAAGCCGGCTACACTGTACTGTTAGGCCAAAGCCACGATAGCATCGACAAAGAGAAGCAACTGATTGAAACCATGAAAAAGCACCGGGTAGACGGGCTGCTGATCTCTATCTCAAAAAACACCGAAAACTACGAGCATTTTGAAGCATTACAACGCTACAATATACCCATTGTATTTTTTGATCGTATCCCAAAAATTCCCAACATACATTATGTTGCCTGCAACATGATTAACGGAACGGTGCAGGCCATCAATTTTTTATTTAAAAAAGGCCACCGCATTATTGGTATGATTAACGGACCCGAAAAACTGCCCGCTACCAAAGAAAGACTGGAAGGCTATATACAAGCAATGACAAAAAGCCGCTTGAAGTACGACCCTGCATTGGTGGTAAACTGTGATCTTACCAAAGAGCATGTAAGCACCGCCACCGAAAAATTATTAAGCGGCAAACGCAAGCCCACCGCCATTGTAGCCTTTAACGATTATGTAGCACTGGATGCCGTACAGCAGGCAAAAAAAATGAAGCTGCGTATTAACAAAGACATTTGCTTTGTAAGCTATGCCAACCTGCCCATCAGCAACTATACTGCTTACCCGCCATTGGCATCGGTAGAGCAATACCCTTACCTGCAAGGACAAAAAGCTACCGAAACACTGATTGACCTGCTGCAGCAAAAGCAACATAACGATACAGAAACACCTGCCACCGCCACTTATTATAAAATCATTTTAGAATCGCAACTGGTGGTGCATGATCCTAAAAATGGATAGCCTTTAGCAATTGTTTTTTGTTACATCTTTCCGCAAGCGTTTGCACATTATTTGAGCAGGCCAATTAACTAATTTTATTTTTACAAGCGCCAACATGTTAAATAAAATTTTAGCTGCATACAATATTAACCAGGCCACTGCAACAGTAGCACCTTTTGGCAGCGGGCTTATTAATAATACCTGGCTGGTAAAAAACGGCGATCATAATTATATCCTGCAACGTATAAACCATCATATTTTTAAACAGCCCGGCTTAATTGCTACTAACATAAAAAATATTGCCGGCTATTTTGCCAGCCATCATACCGATTATTTTTTTGTAACCCCACAAACTACCAACAATGGGGAAGAAATGTTGTACCAACCGGGGGAAGGCTATTTCAGGCTTTTTCCTTTTGTACAAAAATCTCATACCATTGATGTTGTAAATACACCGGAGCAGGCCTGCGAAGCTGCTACACAATTTGGCCGCTTTACCCGCCTGCTGAGTAATTTTGATATAAACCGGCTGCAAACCACCTTGCCCAATTTTCATAACCTTAACCTGCGCTATCAACAGTTTGAGCTGGCTTTGCAGCATGGCAACAACCAACGCATTAAGCAGGCGGCTGGCGCCATTGATTTTTTAAAATCTCAAAAAAATATAGTAGATACTTATAACCATATTTGCAATAACCCCGATTTTAAATTAAGGGTTACTCACCACGATACTAAAATAAGCAATGTGTTATTTGATGACCAGGATAAGGGCATTTGTGTGATAGACCTGGATACGGTAATGCCCGGGTATTTTATTAGTGATGTGGGCGATATGTTGCGTACCTACTTAAGCCCGGTTAGCGAAGAAGAAAAGGATTATACCAAAATAGAAATTCGCAACGAATATTTTAAGGCCATTGCCAGTGGCTACCTCAGCCAGATGGATGAAGAGTTGAGCTCAGCCGAAAAAAACCATTTTGTATATGCCGGCAAGTTTTTAATTTATATGCAGGCGCTGCGTTTTTTAACCGATCATCTAAATAACGATGCCTACTACGGTGCTAAATACGAAGGCCATAATTTTATTCGTGCCAATAACCAAATAGTGTTGCTGCAAAAATTGATGGATAAAGAGGCCGAACTTACCCGGCTGATATTACAGTAAAATAGCTGGCTGTATTTTTTTATCCAGCCGGGTTATTTTTTCGGCTACGGTACCCGTTTCACCTATTTTTAGTATAGCAGTGGTGCTTTGCAGCCATGCACCGGGATGCAGGAGTTTGTGCGAAAAAACTGCTACTGAGCTATCCCTTACCGTAATGTATTGTGCCTGTTGCCAGGCATGCTGCAGCATTGCGTACTCTTGCGCTACCTGCCAGGCGGCATCTCTTGCTATCGTCATAGAAAAACCAGCAAGATTGTTTTCCAATGAGCCCAACTTTAAGTTGCTAATGTATTTGCTAAGTGGCCATAAGCTATACAGGCAGGTTTTTACTTCCTCTATTAGCTCAGCCAGTAGCTGGTTAATTTTATTAAAATCGTTGTGCAGGCTATTAATAAGTTGGCCAGGTGCAATTTGGGCTGCAGCAATACCAAGGTCTAGCCCAATATGTGCATTCATACCCATTAGCAGGTGATGCATTACCATCGGCTGCCAGCTTTTGCAGGCATCAAAAGCCAGCTGCCAGCACTGGCTGCAAGGCTGGCCTTGTATATAGCTGTGGTAAGCCTGCAAATAACGATTGGCAAATACTACATCCAGCTTCTCCATCCGGGGGCCATCGTCAAAATAGCCGGCTTCAATTTTATGCGCCACTGCCATCGTTACTTTTTTATAAAGCGCCGCAAAGTAACCAGCACGACTATCTGTTTGCCGGCAGTTGTTAACAATAGTGTTTAACGCTTCAATTACTGCTGCAATGCTGTTAGCTGCCATGGCATTGGTTTTAAAAAGTATTTATCAATATTGAAAGTGCGATATAAAGGCAATAACATTTAGTAAAAACAAATGCAGTACTTTAATGATAGCATTAGCATCAATATTAAAAAACATATCTCACGCCTGCAATAGCCATTTTAAGGCATTTAGCTGTATTTGTATTAATTGCTTAGTGGTGGCTGGTATACAAATATGGCCAGCAGGCAAAAGCAGCAACAATGCATTATATGAGTTTTACAAAACAGCGATACCCGGTGTGGAGCAGCACCAAAAATTTTAATGGTGCTAAAAGGCCTGGGTGTGTATGATAACAACAGGACTAGTGCATTACCGCCGCTGCCGCATTGCCATCTGTTACAGGCAGTTTTTTAGCCGCCAGCAAAATAAGAAGGGCTATAAACGCAGTAACCAGCATTACCACACTCATGGTTAACACTGGCTTAAAAGGCAATACTCCCACACTGCCAGAAATAAGCCCCCCCACACCAATTTGTATAAAGCCCAGCAGCGCTGATGCGGTGCCGGCATTTTTTGTAAAAGGCGCCATACATAATGCAGCTGCATTGGGATAGGTAATACCACAGCATGATAGCAATAAAAATAAAAATACCAGCACACCCCACAGCCCTAGCCACTGGTTGACAGAGGCAATAAAAAACAGTATTGCTAACAGCACCTGCACCATCAATACCGCTTTTAATATTTGCCGGTTGGTAAATCGTTTGGTAAGAATATGATTCAGCTGGCTGCCTCCAATAAAACCAACCGATAGCAAGGCAAACACTGCGCCGTACATTTTTTCATCTAACTTAAAATGATGCATAAAAATAGCAGGCGAGTGTGCCACATACACAAATAAACCCGAAAACGAAAAGGTACCTGCCAGCGCAAAAATATAAAAACGGGCATCGGTTAATACTGTTTTAAATCCGCTGATGATGGGGCCGGGTTTTAAAGAAATAGAAGTATCGGGCTGGTGCCCTTCGGGTAAAAAGAAAAACACCCATAGTAAAATAAGAAAGGTGATGGCCGCTAACAAAATAAATACGGCGGGCCAGCCCCAGGCCGTTACAATAAAGCTGCCTGCGGTAGGAGCCAGCAAGGGCGATGCACCCAAAATAAGCACCAGTAAAGAGATAACGCTGGTGCTTTTTTCAACCGGAAAAAAATCCCTTACCATGGCCATGGCTGCTACAGATGCCACACAACCACCCAAGGCCTGCACAAAGCGGATAACCCACAACCCCTCAATGGTAGTAACCATAGCGCAACCAATGGTAGCTATGATGTACAATATTAAGCCTGCATACAAAGGTGGCTTTCGGCCAAACCTGTCCAGCAAGGGGCCATATACAATTTGGCCAAGTGCAAAACCCAAAAAATAAGTAGATACAGACAGCGCTACTTTTCCTATATCGGTATGCAAATCTTGCGCTATCCGAGGAAAAGCAGGCAGGTACATATCAATGGAAAAAGGTGTAATGGTATTTAATGCACCCAGCAACAGTATTAAAAAAAAGTTTTGCGATTTTGATCGTTCGGCTACAAGCATATATTGGTAAATTTTGGCAAAAGTACAGTAATGTATAAGCAGTGGCTTTAGCAAATGTCAATAAATAGCACAGCTTATTTTTTAGTGCGCTCTTACAAGCTGCCGCAACCCGGCAGGTTATACAAACTTTGTTTTAATTTGGCCCCATAATTTACGCAGCACCATGTTACCTGATACCGGCACTATACTTATCAGTTCTCCAACATTAAAAGATGATTTTTTTAATAAAGCTGTGCTGCTCATCACCCAATATAACAAGCAGGGAGCAATGGGTTTTGTAATTAATCAACCCTACAGCCGCCCGCTAAACCAGTTACAGGCATTTACACACCTGCCGCCCGTTACACTATATCATGGCGGCCCCGTAGACAATGAGCACTTGTTTATGCTGCACCGCCAACCCGCCTTGATACAAAACAGCCAACCCGTAACACCGGAGTTATGGATGGGTGGATTGCTTGAACAGGCAGCACCCTTTATCAGTAACAGCCGGCTGGGCAATAAGGATATTAAATTACTGATTGGTTATTGCGGTTGGGATGCTGGTGAACTTGAAGCCGAAATAGAGGAAGGCAGCTGGCTGATTGTAAATGCTCATACGGATATAATATTTACCACTACCCCGTATTTACTTTGGCAGCAGTTGCTGGATGAAAGTAAATAACACTGGTTGACTTTGCTTTGGCAGCGCTAGTACTACTCGGTAAAATTGATAAAAAAATTACAGGCTTTTAAAAAACAAGTGGTGCTTGCAGGCGCAATAACTACTCCGGGCGTGTTGACAAAAAGCTTGTTTAGTAACGCCTGCAAAAAAATAATGGCAGGCAGCCAATCCATTTACTCCCAACAGCAATAAAGGAGCTTTGCCTTCGTCGCAACATTTACCCAGCGTACCTACAAAAAACAAATTTTCATCTCAGCCAGTAGGTAATACGCTGCATTGCTGTTATTTTTATACAAAGCTCATCAACGCTATTTTAACATATGAAAAAAATAACGATCTGCCTGCTGGCTGCCAGCCTGCACTGTATTAGCACTTTTGCACAACTGCACACCGGCGATAATGTTGCGGTAACCAATACAGAATCTGGCAAAGTGCGTGGCTACATCCACAACACTATTTATACATACAAAGGCATTCCTTATGCCGAGGCCGCTCGTTTTGAGGCAGCGCAAAAACCAAAACCCTGGCCGGGTGTACGCAGCTCCATGAGTTATGGGCCGGTAGCCCCGCTGGAAACGCCTACCAGCATGGTGCAAGACGAAAGTGAATTTGTTTTTAACCATAACTGGGGATATACCAACGAAGACTGCCTTCGCATAAACGTATGGACCCCCGGTATTAATGACGGCAAAAAAAGGCCGGTACTTTTTTGGATACATGGCGGTGGATTTACCGCAGGATCGTCGCAGGAGTTGCCATCCTATGATGGAGAAAACCTTGCCAAAAAAGGCGATGTGGTAGTGGTGTCTATCAACCACCGGTTAAACATACTGGGTTACCTTGATTTATCTGCCTACGGCGATCAATACAAACACTCAGCCAACAACAGCATACTGGATATTAAAGCAGCGCTGGAATGGGTAAAAATCAATATCAGCAATTTTGGAGGCGATGCCGGCAATATTACCATCTTTGGCCAATCGGGTGGTGGCGCAAAAGTAAATACGCTCATGGCTATGCCTGCGGCCAAAGGCTTGTTTCATAAAGCCATCAATCAAAGCGGCTCTTTTAGAATGGGCATGCTGGAAAAAGAAACTACGCAGGCCATTGCTGCAGAAGTGCTAAAAAACCTCAACCTGCAACCGGGTGAAACAGCCAAGCTGCAAAAAGTGCCTTTTGCAGAGCTGAGCGAAGCTGGTAAAAAAGCATTAAAAACCATTGCAGATAAAATGAAGGCCGAAGGCAAAACTATACCCGGCTTTGGGCTAAGCTGGGGCCCAAGCCGGGATGGAGAAGACCTCCCCTATCAATTGTTTTCTAAAGAAGCATTTGAGCTTTCAAAAAATATACCGCTGCTAATAGGCACCGTAAAAAACGAATTTATGGCCTCTATGTTTTCGGGGTTGGGCAGCAACGCCCCATTAGATAAAGTAACCGAAGCCATCAAACGCCAGCAGGGCGATAAGGCAGATGCCTATATTGCTGCTGTAAAAAAAGCTTACCCCAACGATACCAAACCCTCCGACCTGATGGATGTGGATGCCATGTTTAGACCCGGTGCCGTAATACAGGCCAACGAAAAATCGGCATTAGCGGGTGCTGCACCGGTATACATGTACTTGTTTACCTGGCAATCGCCAGTATTAGATGGCAAATACAAAGCCATGCATTGCATGGAGCTGCCCTTTGTATTTAGCAATATTGAGCGCTGTAAGGAGATGACTGGTGGCTACAAAGATGCAATGCTGCTGGCAGATAAAGTAAGCAATGCATGGATTAGTTTTGCCCGAAACGGAAACCCTAACCATAAAGGCTTACCACAATGGCCAGCTTATAACGCTGGCAATACAGCTACCATGCACTTAGATAATCAATGCCAGGTAAAACCCCAATTAGATAAAGAGTTGTTTCAATTACTTGCCAGGTAAGTTGCTGCATACCGGGCAAAGCCTGCTGCCGCTTTACACCCGGTAGCAGGCTTTTGTATGTTAGC
>JBDKJT010000180.1:0-23768 GCA_039796475.1 Bacteroidota bacterium
AAGTTATCTATATTACAAAGTCTTTGGCTACTAATTTTCCTTTGGGACACACCGCCTAACCGCATGAGTAGAATTTTGGCAGATGTTGGCTTTTTAATACCAGCAGTATCACATTTAAAAAAAATGTTTGGCAGTAACCAGTTAGCATGTGGTAAGCAATTTTTTGTGATGAATAAAATAAACCGATCATGGTTAATGCAATCGGTTTTGTTAACCCTTGCAATATATTTTGTACTTTTTGACAAGGCATCCTGTACTGTCCTGCTTGATAATCGCTTACAAAAAAGACATCATTCTACTTTAACATCAGTTAGCTATACGAAGGTTGCAGATAACATATGCTAGTACCTTTAAATACATACACCAGTTAATCGCCCCAAAACCTGCATTAAAAGTGTTGTATAGCAAAACATCTGGCAAATTATCACTTGTAAATAAATATTCATTACGGAGCTAAACTCAACGTTATATTTTTAAAGAAAAATGTTTAAAAAAACCTTTAGCGCAAAACAACTGGAGTTCCTTTCCCGGCACCGGACAAATGGTGTTGATTTATCAACACAGGTATTGTTGATGCGCCACAACCTTATTAATCTTTAATAATCAAAGGGAACTTAAACCGTTGTTGTATCTTGTAATCCTTAAAATATGGCAAACCATAAGCATCATTTCTTGTAAAGAAACACCCTGCAGGCACTTTATTCTAAAAAACATTCCCACCATTTCGCCCATTTTTAAAAAGTGGGCGAAATGCCTGCATATGTCTTATTAGGCTATAAAGCTTAACAATTAAAGGTGCCCTTAAACTTGTGCTACATTAATTATTGACAAAAAGTACCGGCAATAAAAAATGGCCACCTGTAACAAGTGACCATTGCTGTTTGGTAGCCCCGACAAGAATCGAACTTGTATCTAAAGTTTAGGAAACTTCTATTCTATCCATTGAACTACAGGGCCATTACCGCTATACGGCCTGGTGCCGTTTTTGTAAGGGAGTGCAAAAATAGGGAACTCAGCAATAGTAACCAACTCCACCCCTATTTTTTGGCCCCTTAACCCCTATCTTTGCACTCCTAAAATTTTAAGTGTATGAAGTGGCTGAACTTTATAATAAAATACCGGCTATTACTAAGTGCTGTTTTGCTGGCACTGGCAATTTTTACCCATGTACAGGCTGGTTTTTGGCCAGCATTTGTGTTATACCTCATTGCCATCGTATTGGTAGTGGGGCATTTTATTTTTGGCCCCATGCGTTTAATACAAGAGCATATGGAGTCGGGTAATTTAGAAGGTGCCAAAAAAGTGATCGATTCTATCTGGTTTCCTAACCTGCTGATAAAGCCCATCCGCTCGGTATATTATACCATTAAAGGCAACCTGGATATGGCCAACCAAAATTACGAGAGTGCAGAAGCACATCTTAAAAAAAGCCAGGATTTGATGAGCGGCGGTGGCCTGCTGGCCAATCAAATGAAACAGGCCGAAGGCCCCAATAAATTACAACTGGGTATGCTGGCCATGCAACGGGGTGATATGAAACAGGCCGAAGGATATATACGTGCCGCCATCCGTGCCGGGCTGCCCGATAAAGAAAACGAAGCCGCCGCCTTTTTACAGCTTTCGTCTATCATGATTAATAAAAGAGAATTTAGGGCAGGTAAAGATTTTTTTAAAAAAGCCAAAGCGCTTAAGCCCACCACCCCA
The DNA here is from genome assembly GCA_039796475.1 of Bacteroidota bacterium. GTDB lineage: Bacteria > Bacteroidota > Bacteroidia > Chitinophagales > Chitinophagaceae > Ferruginibacter. Next base: position 1,705 of record JBDKJT010000180.1, read on the forward strand.
CAAATTGCCGATCAAATAAAACAAATGGAAAAATATATTACCCGTATGCCCGGCTAAGCATTTACCAACTAATACAAAAAGGGGATAACCGTATTGGTTATCCCCTTTTTTAATGGGTTAGTCATAAGTCATTTACTAAAGCGGGAGCTGATTTATTATCCTACAAAATACTGTTTAATAGCCACAATTACAAATATTACCCCATTTTACCAAACAAGGTTTGCACCCGCTGGTACCTGAAATCAAAAATTTGCTGCAATTGCTTTTTTACAAAAAGGCTATTGGCAATATCGCCCAACCACCAAAGCGGTAGTTTGTAGTGCACAATATCCCTCATCTCCACACCACCTGGTATTGCTTTAAAATGATGCTGGTGATGCCACAATGTGTAAGGCCCAAAACGCTGCTCATCTACAAAAAATTGCTGCGGCTGCACATGTGTAATTTCCGTCATCCAGTATAGCGGTATGCCCAGCACAGGCTTCACTTTATACTCAATCACCTGGCCGGGGTACATGCAGTTACCATGGTGCTGGCTAATAATACTAAAGCCCAAGCCGGCAGGCGTAATATCTTTCAGGTTAGCCGGGTTGCTAAAAAAATCCCACGCTTTCGCTATACTCACCGGCATTTGCTGCACAGTGCTAAAGCTATAAACTTTACTCATTTTAATATTTTTTTATACTAACAATAATCAAGGCAATTTGTTTTTCTTTGTAACCAGCCCCCGTTACCCTGTTGGGCATTGGTGGCGTCGCACTCTTGTACCACATAGCAGCAATCAACAATTTAACAGCAGCATGCAACCATACCAGCAGCAATTAAAACAAAAATTTGAAGAAGCCTGCCGGCAGCTCAATGCCCAGCAGCAGCAAGCGGTAAATACCATTGATGGCCCCGTAATGGTAATAGCCGGGCCCGGCACCGGCAAAACACAAATACTGGCAGCCCGTATTGGCAAAATTTTGTTAGATACAGATGCCCTGCCCCAAAATATTTTATGCCTTACCTATACCGATGCAGGCACCATCGCCATGAGGCGCAGGCTGCAACAATTTATTGGTGCCGATGCTTACAAAGTAAACATCTACACTTTTCATGCATTTTGTAACGATGTAATACAAGACAACCTGCCGCTATTTGAAAAAAATACACTCGACCCCGTATCCGAGCTGGAGAGTATACAGCTTTTTAAAAACCTTATCGATCAGTTTGCTAAAAACCACCCGTTAAAAAGATACCGTGGCGATGTATATTTTGAAATCAGCAACCTGCAGCGGCTATTCTCGTCAATGAAAAGAGAAGGCTGGCAACCCGAATTTATTAACCAGCGGATAGATGAATACATCAGCACCCTCAGCACCCGGGATGAATTTATTTACAAAACAGACAGGGCCGGCAAATGGAAAAAGGGCGATGCAAAACCAGCCCTGCAGGATGAGCTGGATAAAATGGAAAAATTACGGGCAGCCGTAAACGAGTTTGATCACTACCAGCAAATGATGCGTAAGCAAAACCTGTACGATTTTGATGACATGATTAACTGGGTAATTACTGCATTTGAGCAAAACAGCAGCCTGCTGGCCACCTATCAAGAAAAATTTCAGTACATACTGGTAGATGAATTTCAAGATACCAGCGGCACACAAAACAAGCTGGTGCAATTACTTATTAGCTATTGGGATAAACCCAATGTATTTGTTGTGGGCGACGACGACCAAAGTATCTACCGTTTTCAGGGCGCCAATGTAGAAAATATGCTGCAGTTTGCCAGCAGCTACACAAAAGAGTTGATGACAGTGGTGCTTACCAATAATTACCGCAGCACACAACCTATTTTAGACATTGCCCAAACACTCATTAACCGAAATGAAGACAGGCTGGTAAAGCAACTGCCCGGCCTCAGCAAACAATTGGTGGCAGCCAATAGCAAAATCAACCAGCTTACCCATCCGCCACAAATAATAGAATACAACTCCGTAAAAGATGAAATGGCCAGCATTTGCCAGGCCGTTACCAACCTGCTGCAGCAACATGTACCAGCCGGTAAAATAGCCATCATTTATAAAGAAAATAAATATGGCGAAGCGTTGGCCGGCTACTTTCGTTTAAAAAACATCCCCTTTTACAGCAAACGAAATATCAACATACTGGTACAACCCTTTGCCCGAAAAATAATACAACTGCTGCGGTATTTAAATGCCGAGCATGATATCCCCTACGGCGGCGATGAACTGCTGTTTGAAATACTCCATTACGATTTTTACAAAATACCTCCCATCCATATTGCCCAATTAACGGTAGAGGCCAATCAAAAAAAATATAGCGGCGAAGCCGTATCGCTAAGAAAACTACTCAGCGACAAAGCCAACAGCCCCGCCAAAACATTGTTTGATACAGGTATTCACCCAGGCTTAAAAAACATAAACAGTATTTTAGAGCAACTGATTGCAGATGTTAGCAATGTTACGCTGCAGCAATTATTCGACAATATTATCCGCCACGCAGGTGTGCTGCCTTATATCATGCAGCATGCCGATAAAATAGCGCTGATGCAGCTGCTTACCGCACTGTTTGATTTTATTAAAACAGAAACCAGCCGCAACCCAGCCCTTACCCTGCCACAGCTCATCAACATCATCGACCTCATGGAAAAAGAAGCCCTGCCTTTGCCCATGGTACAACTTAGCGGCAGCGATAAAGGGGTAAACCTGCTAACTGCACACGGCAGCAAGGGGCTGGAGTTTGAGTGTGTTTTTTTTGCAGGGGTAAATGCCGCTGCCTGGGAAAAAAAGCGAAAACCCGGCGGCGGATACAAGCTGCCCGATACCATGTTTAGCAGCACCTCTGCCACCAGCACCGCAAGAGAAGAGGAGGAGCTGCGCCGGCTGTTTTACGTAGCCCTCACCCGGGCAGAAAAACACTTGTACATTTCCTACGCCCGCCTGAGAGAAGATGGAAGAGAAATGGAGCCCAGCATGTTTATTGCCGAAATACAGCAACAACACCAGCTGCCCGTACAAAAAATTACACTGCCCGAAACAGATATGATGCAGTTTCAGGCCCTGCAGTTTACCGCTCAAGCACCCGAAATAGAAAAAGCAGAAGAAGATTTTATCAGCCACCTGCTGGATAAGTTTGTAATGAATGTAACGGCACTTAACAGTTATCTTAAATGCCCGTTGGCTTTTTATTACCAAAACCTCATCCGCATCCCTTCTGGCAAAAACGAAGCCACCGAGTTTGGCAGCGCTATCCACTATGCGCTGGAAAAACTGTTTACCAAAATGCAGGATGGCCAACAAGAAACCTTTCCATCCAAACAAATAATGCTGGCAGATTTTGCCTGGTACATGAAACGCCACCGGGAAAATTTTACCAAAGAAGCCTTTGAGCGCCGGATGGAATACGGCGAAGAAACACTCAGCAATTATTACGATAAATATCTTTATAGCTGGAACAAGGTAGTGGCGGTAGAAAGAAATATACGTGGCGTAACAGTAGCTGGCGTACCACTAAAAGGCAAATTAGATAAGCTGGAGTTTACAGGCAAAGACATAAACGTGGTAGACTACAAAAGCGGTGATATAGACAAAGCCATGCCCAAGCTAAAAGGCCCCAACGATAAAGACCCCAACGGGGGCGATTACTGGCGGCAGGCCGTATTTTATAAACTACTCATTGATAACTACGATAAAAAAGACTGGAAAGTGGTAAGCACCGAGTTTGATTTTGTAGAGCCAGATAAAAAGAAAAACTACCGTAAAGAAAAAATTGTGATTAGCCCTGCCGACACAGCCACCGTAACTGAACAGGTAAAAACTGTTTGGCAAAAAATACAACAGCGTGATTTTTATACCGGCTGTGGCAAAGCAGATTGCCACTGGTGCAATTTTGTAAAAGATAACCAACTGGCGGTAGCCCTGCATGGGCTGCAGGATGAGGATGCCGAATAAGCAGGTGATGAATACACTGCCGGGCAATTTTAAGATTTTACAACAACGCCATACCAGCAAAACCCACTAAGTTTGCGGCTCAATTGGTAGTAATGACACTAAAAGGCTTTATTGGTTGTGCCGCACTGGCTTTGTATATAATTAGCCTAAGCCTGGGTATAGGCAGCTGTGCCCAAATAGGCGCCCCTACCGGCGGCCCAAGGGATTCTACCGCCCCAAGGCTGATAATGGTAACACCCGGGCAAAACAGTACCAACTTTACTGCCAAACGCATTGTATTTACTTTTGATGAATACATTGTATTGGATAATGTGCAAAAAAACCTGCTGGTTTCGCCCTATCCAAAAGTGAGCCCGATGGTAGATTACAAACTAAAAACCATCACCGTTAAGCTAAGGGATACACTGCAACCCAATACCACGTACAGTATAAATTTTGGCGATGCTATTAAAGACAACAACGAGGCTAATCCCTATAAAAATCTCACCTACGTTTTTTCAACCGGCAGCAGCATCGACTCTTTGCAGCTGGCTGGCGAGGTAATACTGGCCGAAACAGGTAAACGAGATAGTACATTGATTGCCTTGTTGTATAAAGACACCCACGATACCACCGTACGCACCCGTAAGCCCAATTATATTGCCAGGGTAGATGCTGCCGGCAAGTTTAATTTTACCAACCTGTCGGAAGGCCGTTATAAAATATATGCCCTTAAAGACAATGACGGTGGCAAAACGTATAATTACAAAACAGAGTTGTTTGCATTTTACGATAGCAGCATTTACATCAGCAGCAATAATGCACCCGTAACATTGTATGCCTATGCCGAGGAAAAAGACAACAGGCGGGCAGCACCAGCAAGGGTATTGCCCGAAAAAAAGCTACAATACAAAACATCGTTACTCAACGGTCAGCAGGGCCTTATTAACCAGCTTAGCGTAACATTTAACCGGCCCATAAAAACCATGGATGAGCAAAAATTATGGCTGATGGATACCCTGCAAAACCGGTTGCCTGGCAGTAAGCTTACCATAGATAGTACCCAAAAAATTGTTACCCTTCAATATCCCTGGAAAGAAGAAACCGATTATCGCCTGGTGATTGATCAAGCATTTATAACCGATACCATGGGCGTGCAGTTGGCCAAAAGCGATACCATCAAGTTTAAAACAAAAAAAATAAGCGATTATGGTAGCGTGCTGCTTCGTTTTAGCAACCTGGATGTAACCCTGCACCCGGTGCTGCAATTTATAAAGGGAGATGAGCTGGTAAAATCGGTGCCGCTTACCAATAGCTTGTGGAGTGATAAACTGGTGGAGCCCGGCGAATACGATTTACGCATTTTGTACGATAGCAATCAAAACGGAAAATGGGACCCCGGCAATTACAACAACAGGCTGCAGCCCGAAAGAGCCATTACCATCAGCACCGAAAAAAAATTAAATGTACGGGCCAACTGGGATAACGAAAGAGATATCAAATTATAACCCCTTAACCGGCATGAAAAAACTACTGGTTATTTTACCCATCATTTTTACATGCGGCTGTACAGCAATACAAACAACTAACCCTGTAAAAGCTTACCAATATTGGGCCGGCGCATCGCCTGCTGCAGGGCTAACCATTCATCATGCCAGCTACTGGCAATCGGGCCATTTTACCAAAGAGTATATCTTGTGGATGGAGATAGAAGCACCAGCACAATGGCGGCAAGCATTTATATCTCAAAACAATTTACAACCCGGCACCAATAACCAGCCACTATTAAGTAGCGATAAACCCAGTTGGTTTATCATTCCGCCACATGCCAAAACTTTTGTACCTAAAATATTTACCCAAAATGCTGCGTATTACATCGACAGCCAGCGTGGCAGGCTTTTTATTTACGAGATACAATTGTAAAACCATCCGGGTTGCCAATAAACCTTTTGGCAATTTTTACCCTTGTTAGGTATCTTTGCTACATGATTTTTTCCTCTGCATTGTTAGAAAAAGCGGTAAACGAGTTTGCCAAACTACCCGGTGTGGGCAAAAAAACAGCCTTGCGCCTGGTATTGCACCTTATAAAACAAGATGCTAACGAGGTAAAGCAATTTAGCAATGCCATTGCCAGTATGAGGGAGCAAATAAAGTTTTGCAGCCGCTGCCATAATATTTCAGATACAGCCGTATGCAATATTTGCAGCAACCCCTCCCGTAAGCCCGGGGTTATTTGCGTAGTAGAAAATATCAGGGATGTAATTGCCATTGAAAGCACCCAGCAATTCAATGGCCTGTACCATGTACTGGGCGGCATTATCTCTCCGTTGGATGGTGTAGGCCCTGATCAGCTAAGCATAGAGTCGCTGGTACAAAGGGTGCAGCAAGAGGAGGTTTCTGAAATTATTTTTGCTTTAAATGCCAATGTACAGGGCGATACTACGGTATACTATATCAGCAAAAAACTTAAAGGCCAGCCCGTAAAAATTACCACCATTGCCCGGGGTATTGCTTTTGGCGGCGAGCTGGAGTATGCCGATGAAATGACACTTGCCAAAAGTATCAGCAACCGTATACCGGTTGAAAATTATATTGTTACAGGCAACTAAGCGGCAGTTATACCCGTTCAGTAACAAAAAATACCTACTCAGTCAGTTTATTTACCCAACCAGCTGGCACCTCCGTATTTTTATAACAAAGCCGGGATTATGTCATCAAAAAAATTCACTTTTTTAAAGCTATTACTAGCTGGCACTGCCATAGGCGCCCTTATCGGCTATTTGCTTTACAATAAACCACACCAAAATGTGGCTACAGCCAGCGCTGTATCAGTTACTGCCGTCGCATTGTACAATAGTTTTATTACCGATACGGCCACTGCAGGCAAACGTTACCTGCAGCAGGTAATACAAGTATCCGGCACGATAAAAAGCATCACCAGCAATCAGCAAAATCAACAGGTACTATTATTACAAACCAATACCAACGGCGCCAGTGTAAACTGTACTATGGAAGCTGCCGCAACTAATACACAGCCTGGCCACAACATTATTGTAAAAGGTATTTGCCAGGGCCTTGGCCAGGCAGATGCCGAACTGGGTATTGCCGCCGACCTGTATATAAGCCGGTGCTACCAGGTAAAAGAATAAATAAGTAAAGGATGAAAAAGAAAATTTTTACAGGGCTGCTGGCTTGTAGTATTGGGGCCTTGTCGTGCAAGCATGATATACCCCTATTGCCACCCGCAGGTACAGATGCCGTATGTTTCGAAAACGATGTGCTGCCAATTTTTCAAACCAATTGTGCTAAAGCTGGTTGCCACGATGCTGCCACTCACGAGGAGGGCTACCGGCTGGATACCTACAATCATATCATTGCCAAAGGTATTACACCCGGCAATGCCGGCAACAGTAAAATTTATAAAGTAATAATTACTACCGATGCCGGCGATATAATGCCTCCGCCGCCCCATGCACCATTAACCAATCAACAAAAAAACCTGGTGGCCACCTGGATAAATGAAGGCGCCCAAAACACTACCAATTGTGCTGGCAACAGTTGCGATAGCACTTTATACACTTACAACGCCGTCATCAAACCCATATTACAAACCCATTGCCTGGGCTGTCACAGCGGCACAGCGGCCGACGGTGGCTTTATCAAATTAGATACCTACAGCCACGTAAAAGAACAGGCAGATTTAAATACACTTTACCCATCGGTGGCGCATACCAGCAGCTACCCCATGCCAAAAAATGCAGCCAAATTAAGCGATTGTAAAATTGCTGTAATACGCCGCTGGATAGAGGCCGGAGCACCCAACAATTAATACCATCAAAACATGAAGCAACTTATTAATAAACACATATTTTTTTATGGCATAGCCTTTTGTGGCATTAGCCTGCTGGGCAGTTGTTATTACGATAAAGAAGCATTGCTGTACCCCGGTAACAATAGCATTGATTGCACTACCGTATCTGCCAAATTTAGCAGCAATGTGCAGCCGCTTATTACCAGTAAATGCGCCACCAGCAGTTGCCACGATGCCAGTGCCGCAGGCGGCATCATACTGCTAAACTATACACAGGTAAGCAACGCTAAAGAGCGCATTAATACACGGGTAGTGGTAGAAAAAACAATGCCACCCTCCGGAGCATTGTCTCCGGCCGAAATTGCCATTCTTAAATGCTGGATAGATGCCGGCGCACCTAATAACTAATATCGACACTAAAAATATAAGTATGAAAACAATTACCCTATTGCTGATTGCAGCTGGCCTTGCACAAAACGTTGCTGCACAAAAATTTTTTACCAAAAATGGCAGCATATCTTTTTTTTCGGCTACCGGAATGGAAAATATCAAGGCAGACAATAACCAGGTGGTAAGTGTGCTAAATGCACAAACCGGCGACTTGCAGTTTTCGTTAAACATCAAAGCTTTTCATTTTAAAAAAGCATTGATGGAAGAGCACTTTAACGAAAACTACCTGGAAAGTGATAAGTACCCAAAAGCAACTTTTAAAGGCAGCATTGCAGATATAAGCAAAGTAATTTTTACAAAAGACGGTCAGTATCCCGTAACCGTATCGGGCGACCTTACCATGCATGGTGTAACAAAAAAAATTAGCACAGCGGCACAAATACAAGTAAAAGCAGCAAAAATCAGCGGCCTGGCAGTATTTAAAATTGCACTGGCCGATTTTAATATTGCTATACCCAAAGTGGTAGAAAGCAATATTTCAAAAACCATTGAGGTTACCGTTAATTGCCTGTACGATCAAAAATTATAACAACGCCCCGGCAACCATTGCTTGCCAGCTTAAAGCCTATAAATGTATGTGTATAAAAAAAGCATTATTCGCTGTTTTTTGTTGTGGTGCAACCAGCCTGCTGCAGGCACAAACAGACAGTACCGACCTGATGGCACAGCTTGAAAAAGAGGCGGCCGCACAGGCCACTGCCAACTACAGCACCGCCACTTTTAAAACAACCCGGCTCATCAATGGGCACACCATTGAAAATGTAGGCAAAGGGGTGATGGATGTAAAAATATCTCACCGCTTTGGCAAGCTAAACGACGGTGCTTACCAGCTATTTGGTCTAGATAATGCCAGCATGCGGATGGGGGTTGATTATGGCATTACCAATTACCTGATGGTGGGCATTGGGCGCAGCACTTATCAAAAAACCTTTGATGCATTTTTTAAAGTAAAGCTGCTGCGCCAATCAACCGGCAAAAGAAAAATGCCCTTTACCGTTAGTTATGTGCCCACCATTGCCCTGCGTACCTTAAAGTGGGAAGATCCTAACAGAAAAAATTATTTTAGCTCCCGGTTATCGTACACCCATCAACTATTAATTGCCCGTAAGTTTTCTGAAAACACATCGCTGCAGTTAATGCCTACTTACACACATCGCAACCTTGCCCTATTGGCCACTGATCCCAACGATTTGCTGGCCATTGGTATTGGCGGCCGGCAAAAATTAAGCAAACGTGTTAGCCTAAATATTGAGTATTACTACCAAATACCCGGGTTTAAAATAGAGGGTACCACCAATGCACTTTCTGCCGGCTTTGATATTGAAACCGGCGGCCACGTTTTTCAACTGCATTTTACCAACTCAAGGGCCATGACGGAGAAAAATTTTATTACAGAAACTACCGGCAAATGGGGCAAGGGCGATATATTTTTTGGCTTCAATATCTCCAGGGTATTTACCATTGGCAAAAGCCGTTAGCGGGTAAATACAATCATTTTTTTTACCTTAAAGGCCAGTATGGTTAAAGCTGTTTATTTAATTACCGTAGTAGCCATTGCTCTGGCAGGTGCAGCCGCCAGCGTACCGGCAGCATTGTACAAGGTTGCTAAAGGCAGTATTTATTTTAAATCGGATGCGCCATTGGAATTAATAAAGGCCACCAGCGATGAGTTGGCCGGTTTGTTTGATACAGATAAAAAGAATTTTGCCTTTCGTATAAAGATGGACAGCTTTAAAGGCTTTAACGGCGCCCTGCAAAAAGAACATTTTAATGAAAACTATATGGAAACCAGCAAGTATCCATACGCCAGTTTTGAGGGTAAAATAATTGAAGATATTGACTACAGTACCGCAGGCAATTACCAGATAAGGGCTAAAGGTAATTTAGTGGTGCATGGTGTATCGCAGGAGCGTATTATAAAAGTAACCCTGCAGGTAAAAAAACAAGGCATTACCGCACAGGCGGCTTTTACAGTTTTACTGGCCGATCATAATATTACCATCCCTAAAGTGGTGCATGAAAAACTAGCTTCAGAAATAAAAGTGCAGATTGATGCAGCGCTTACATCTCAATAAAACCCATGCCATTTTGTAACCCACGGTTGTTAATGATATGCTTGCTGCTGGCCTGCTGCCCGCTATCAGCTATCGTGGCGCAATTACCCGGCTACAAAATATTTAAACCAGGTGAGGCAGGCAGTCCGGGTAAAATATTTACACTCGCCAAAAATAAGCAGGGATATCTTTTGGCCGGCTGCGCCGATGGATTGTACAAATTTGATGGCCGCCGTTTTAAAAAAATTGATACCGCCCAGCGTGCCGATACTGTAACAGCCATTTTTGAAGATGCTGCCGGCCTTATATGGGTAGGTTATCAAAGCGGCAAACTGGCACTGGTGCAAAATAATCAACTGCGTTACCTGCAGCCAGAAGAAGGCACCCCCCAAAAAAAGATTACCGCTTTTACACAAGATTTGGAAGGCAATATTTGGATAGCCACCAATGGAGAGGGCATTTATTATTTTAAAAACAAACGACTGTACCTGCTAAATGATGTCGAAGGCCTCAGCGATTTAAATGTGCATGCGCTGGCACTAAGCCGGCAGGGACAAATAATAGCTGCTACCGATAACGGCATCAGCATTTGTAATATAGGCGGCAATAAAAAAAAGGTATCGGTAATAGGCCCACGGCAAGGCTTACCCGATTATATTGTTACCAGCATTGCACCTGCCGGCAATAATCTTTTTTGGGTAGGCCTGCAGGATAAAGGCTTTTGCCTGTACAATCATCAAACCGGGCAAATTACCACCCCGGCTGCAGCTGCCAATTGGGGCAAGGGGCAGGTAAATACATTGCTGGCCAGCCACGGCAATATTTGGATAGCCACACAGGATAGTGGCTTGCTGGCCTACAACCCGGCCAGTGGCCTGCTGCGGCCTTTAGCAGCACTTAACAACCAGCAAAAATCCGTTACGGCACTCATAGATGATAAGGATGGCGGCCTGTGGCTGGTAGCCGATAACAGCGCATTAATACATACCGCAGGCAACAGCCTGCAACTATTGCCCTTGTACAGCCAGCAATTGTACAGCACCATACATACCATACTGGCAGATAAACAGCAAGCCATTTGGGTTGGCACCGATATGGCCGTAATAAGATACAGCCACCGCAATGGAAACGTTGAAGCAAAAAAAATAAAGCTGCAGGGCCTGGATATAAAAACAGACATCACCACCCTGTACCAGGATGTGCAGGGCAATATATGGATAGGCACAATGGGTAAGGGCATTTATATATTGGATGCTGCCACAGGCAGGCACCGGCAGCTTACCGAAGCAGCAGCAGCCGGCAACGCCAGCATACTAAGCATCACCGGCAACGGCCATACCGTATGTGCCGCCGGGCTGGAGGGTGCCCTTATTTTTGAGCTAACGCCGGCCAATACCAACATCAGCAGTACCTATCATTTTACCAGCTACAACAATATTCAAAAAATTGGCAGCACCTACATTTACCATGTATTTAAAGATAGTAAACAGCGTATTTGGTTTGCCACCGATGGCAAAGGATTAACCATGCTGCAGCAGGGCCAGTTTACCCATTATGATGATAAAGATGGCATTGCTGATAACCACATTTATGCTGTTACCGAAGATGGGCAGGGCAAGATATGGTTTAGCACCAGCAATGCCGGCCTGTATTGTTTTGATGGCAATACAATGCACAATTATACCTTACGGGATGGCCTCAGCAATCTTTCGGTGGCTGCAGTAAAAACGGTAGCGCAAGGCCAAATTGCGGTTACCCATCCGGCTGGTATCGATCTTATAAACCCCGTTACCGGCACCATCAGTTATATCAACGCTGCCAGTGGCTTTGGCGAAGTAAGTACCGACCTGGGTGCCGTATGCACCGATAGTGCCGGCAACCTGTACACGGCCACGCCGGCAGGTATATTAATATACACCCCGCTTGTTGCCAGCAACCAGCCATCTACCCGTATTGAAACAGTACAGCTTTTTTTAACCGAAACCGACACGGCAGCACCACACCTGTTTGCCTACGACGAAAACAATTTTACATTTAATTTCAATGCCCTGTATTATCCCGATCCTACAGGCATTTTTTACCAGTACCGCTTAGATGGGCTGGATACCAGCTGGCAGCTAACCTCCGATAACAGTAAATCTTTTCCCAAACTGCCGCCGGGCAAATACATCTTTCGGGTAAGGTCGTCGCTTAATAAAAATTTTAGCCATGCTACCGAAGCAGCCTATGCTTTTACCATCCAAAAACCATTTTGGAAACAGTGGTGGTTTGTAGTGCTGGCGGCAGGCAGCGGTACCGCCCTGCTATACTGGTTTATAAAATTAAGAGAGCAACGGGTACAGCATGTAGAGCGGTTAAAACAAGAAAAAATTGAATTCGAATTTCAGGTATTGCGTAACCAGGTAAACCCTCATTTTTTATTCAACAGTTTTAATACACTTATTTCAACCATTGAAGAAGACCCTGCAATAGCTGTGCAGTATGTAGAGCAGCTTTCAGATTTTTTTAGAAACATTGTTACCTACAGGGATAAAGACCTGATAAGCCTGCACGAAGAATTGCAGCTGCTAAACACTTACCTGTACCTGCAGCAAAAAAGATATGGCAGTTACCTGCAGTTGCACGTGCAGGTACCACACCAATTGCAGGAGCAGATATACCTGCCCCCGCTTACATTGCAATTGCTGATGGAAAATGCCATTAAGCACAATGCCGTATCAAAAGAAAGCACCCTTGCCATATATATTAGCCTGCAGCAACATTACCTGGTAGTTACCAACAACACCAACCCCAAAAGCAGTACAGAAAAAAGTACCGGCATGGGGCTGCAAAATATTATTAACCGCTATGCATTGCTTACAGATAAAAAGGTACAGGTGCAAAATAGCAGCACCCATTTTACAGTAAGCCTGCCCATTATTAAAAACGGCTAAAATGAATATTTTAATTATTGAAGATGAGCTGCCCGCCTCCAGCCGGCTGCAAAAAATGTTGAAAGAGCTGCTAACTGATGCCCATATTTATGAGCCCATTGTAAGTGTGGCCACCGCCATCAAATGGCTGCAGCAAAACCCGGCGCCAGATGTAATCATCAGCGATATACAATTGGCCGATGGCTTAAGCTTTAGCATCTTTAAGGCAGTGCCTACTTTTTGCCCTGTAATATTTACCACCGCATTTGATCAGTATGCCATCCAGGCATTTAAAGTAAACAGCATCGATTACCTGCTAAAGCCGGTAAAGCAGCAGGAGCTTGCCGATGCATTGCACAAGCTGCAGCAATTAAAAACACCTGCCAGCAGCCAGCTAAACATTGGCCAGCTGCTGCAGGCCATTGCCAACCCCGGCACCAGTACCTACAAAAGCCGGTTTGCCGTAAAATTTGGCGAGCACCTGCGTACCATCGAAACAAAAGAAGTAGCCTATTTTTATACCGAAGACAAAATGAATTTTTTAACCACCAAAGAAGGCCGCCGTTACAGCATCGATTATAACCTGGATGCACTCGACAGCATGCTCGACCCTCACATTTTTTTTAGAATCAACCGCCAATACATCATTTGCCTGCATGCCATTGCCGAAATGTTTGCCTACTCCAAAAGCCGGGTATTAGTTAAACTAAACCCGCCCGCCAAGCATGAAACCATTGTAAGCACCGAACGCTCCGCCGATTTTAAACTATGGCTCGGCGATAATAAATAACCCGGTACCTAATAAAAAAGGTTAGCCGGTAAGCGGCCAACCTTTTACTTGGATATTAATAAAGCCGGGCAAGGATTTAGTTAAGCAGGTTCTGATTTTACCAAGGTACCAGCAGCCGTAAAAGTAGCTTCCCAGGCCCTGCCATTATAGGTAAAATGAGCTTTCCACGTACCATCACTCCGCAGCTTCCACTCCCTTACAACCAGGTTGCCAAACTTTGCAATAAAGGCGCTTTTTACGGCAGCCGGCGGCACGGCCATCTTGTCTTCTACCCCACTGCCCGATGAGGAGCTTGCTGAAGCAGCAGCAGCGGTGCTGTTATCACCAGTCAGTTTATCTTTTGCACAAGAAAATAAGGTGGAGGCTACTAATAAAGCCATTACAATCTTTTTCATAATAATAATTTTTTGAGTGTGATGAAACATTAACAACACTAAATTACCCGGCCTCATCCGCCCCTAAAAGCAAAGGTTACTTACCGGGTAAAAAACCTGTTTAAGCCGGTAAAAAAATACCCTGGCCCCAAAAAAGCAAACCCCGCCAGCGCCATTTTGCAGTACCGCCGGGTTGTATTATTTTTGCAGCCATTACAGGCGGATTTGTTTATTGTTCAGCCTGCCGCAATTGAACTAATAAACGACAGCAACTCCAGCTTCTCCCCGGATTTGATACTCGTTTAAAAGTCAATGCCATAATTTTTTGTTTGAAGTGGGTATTACCGCTATGCCCGGCATCGTTGTGTCACTCACTTCAGCAATTATTTATCTTATCAACAAAAAGCGCATGCAAAGCATACAACAAAGTTTAAAAGAGCGTATCCTTATTATTGATGGAGCCATGGGCACCATGATACAGCGCCACAAACTGCAAGAGGCCGATTACCGGGGCCAGCGTTTTGCCAATTGGCATACCGATGTAAAAGGCAATAACGATTTGCTGTGCATAACCCAGCCACGTATTATTATAGATATACACAAACAATACCTTGCTGCCGGCGCCGATATTATTGAAACCAACACCTTTAGCAGCACCAATATTGCACAGGCCGATTACGATATGCAGCAGCTGGCATATGAGCTAAATGTAGCCGCTGCCCAATGTGCCCGGCAGGCCGTACAAGAGTTTTTTGCAAGCCCAGCAGCCAACGGCCGCCAGGGTGCATATGTAGCCGGTGCCATTGGCCCACTTAACAAAACCCTTAGCCTGTCGCCCGATGTAAATAACCCAGGCTACCGTGCCGTAACGTTTGATGAAGTAGCCGCTGCCTATACCGAGCAAATAAAAGGCCTGGTAGATGGCGGGGTAGATATACTACTGATAGAAACAATTTTTGATACCCTAAATGCCAAAGCTGCCATATACGCCGCCAAAAAATTTTTTAGAGATAATAACCTGCCCGAGCTGCCCATTATGATCAGCGGTACCATTACCGATGCATCGGGCCGTACCCTTAGCGGGCAAACGCTGGAAGCTTTTTATACATCTGTACTGCATGCCAACCCCTTAAGCATAGGGCTTAATTGTGCATTGGGCGCCAGCGAAATGCGTAGCCATATTGAGGAGCTATCGCAAATTGCAGCCTGCTATGTATCGGCCTATCCCAATGCCGGGCTGCCCAATGCCTTTGGTGAGTATGATGAGCAGCCACACGAAACAGCCCATATTATAGAAGAGTGGGCCGCCAATGGCTGGCTAAATATTGTAGGTGGCTGCTGTGGCACCACCCCCGATCATATACAGCATATTGCCCAGGAGGTAAAACAATTTACGCCAAGGCCATTGCCCGTATTGGAAAGCGTTTTGTAAAAACAATACTATAAAGAACCATTGAAATAATCAGGTTGAACGGAGCGTCGCCCATACAGCTAAACCAGGGCAATGCGGCCGGTAACAATAAAAAAAAAATGAACAGTATAAAACCATACTTGCGGTTAAGTGGGCTTGAGCCTTTGGTAGTAAGGCCCGAAACCAATTTTGTAAATATTGGCGAACGCACCAATGTAACCGGCAGTAAAAAATTTGCCCGGCTTATTAA
Organism: Bacteroidota bacterium; assembly: GCA_039796475.1. Lineage (GTDB taxonomy): Bacteria > Bacteroidota > Bacteroidia > Chitinophagales > Chitinophagaceae > Ferruginibacter. The sequence continues at coordinate 17,692 of JBDKJT010000180.1, forward strand.
AGAAGATAAGTACGAAGAAGCCCTTAGCGTAGCCCGGCAACAGGTAGAAAATGGCGCACAGGTGCTGGATGTAAATATGGATGATGCCCTGCTGGATGGCGTAAAAGCAATGACGACTTTTTTAAACCTCGTACAATCGGAGCCCGACATTGCCAAAATACCCATCATGATCGACTCTTCGAAATTTGAGATTATTGAAGCAGGGTTAAAATGCGTACAGGGCAAGTGTATTGTAAACTCCATTTCAATGAAGGAGGGAGAGGCCAAATTTATTGAGCAGGCATTTACCTGTAAAGCCTATGGCGCCGCCATTATTGTAATGGCTTTTGATGAAAAAGGGCAAGCAGACACCAAAGAACGAAAGGTAGAAATTTGCCACCGGGCTTATACCATACTTACCACACAGGTAGGTTTTGCCCCACAGGATATTATATTTGACCCCAATATTTTTGCGGTAGCCACGGGGCTGGAGGAGCATAATAATTATGCAGTAGATTTTATAGAAGCCACCCGGCAAATAAAACAATTGATGCCTTTAACCAAGGTAAGCGGCGGGGTGAGCAACCTGTCGTTTTCGTTTAGAGGCAACGATCATGTACGGGAAGCCATGCACAGTGTGTTTTTATACTATGCCATTAAAGCCGGTATGGATATGGGCATTGTAAATGCTGGCCAACTGGTGGTGTACGACGAAATTGAGCCCCGGCTGAGAGACCTCTGCGAAGCAGTAATATTAAACCAGGATAACGATAACAACGAGGCTACCGAAAAACTGATAGCCTTTGCCGAAACAGTAAAAGCCAAAGGCAAGGAAACCGTAAAAGACGAAAGCTGGAGAAACGAGGCGGTTGAAAAACGCTTATCGCATGCACTCATCAATGGCATTACCGAATATATTGATGCAGATACAGAAGAAGCCCGCCAAAAATACCCCAAACCACTGGATGTAATTGAAGGCCCATTAATGGACGGGATGAATATTGTAGGCGACTTGTTTGGCGCCGGTAAAATGTTTTTACCACAAGTGGTAAAAAGTGCCCGGGTAATGAAAAAAGCGGTAGCCGTACTTACCCCCTTTATTGAGCAAGAAAAAGAAGAGCGCAAACAAGCACACCTGGCCGCCGGTACCAGCAGCCAGGAGGCAGCCGGCGCTGCTAAAATTTTACTGGCCACCGTAAAAGGCGATGTACATGATATTGGTAAAAACATTGTTGGCGTAGTACTCGGTTGCAACGGGTACGATATTATTGACCTGGGCGTAATGGTACCCACCGATAAAATACTGGATGCTGCCCAAAAACACAACGTAGCTATTATTGGGCTTAGCGGCCTCATCACCCCATCGCTGGATGAGATGGTGCATGTAGCCCACGAAATGAAACGCCGGGGGATGAAGCAGCCACTGCTTATTGGCGGTGCCACCACCTCTCGTATGCATACCGCCGTAAAAATTGCACCGCAGTACAACGAGGGCGTAATACATGTGCTGGATGCAAGCCGCAGCGTAACAGTAGCTGGTAGCTTGCTCAGCAACGAGCAAAAAACAGATTTTTTACAAAAAGTAGATACCGAGTACACACAGCTGCGGCAAGATTTTGGCAATAAGCGTACCGCCAAGCAACTGCTGCCCTTTGCACAAGCACAGCAAAACGGCGCCAGCATTAACTGGCAAAATTTTACAGCCGTACAACCTTCCTTTACATGCACCCGTGTATTTAACGATTTTTCGTTGGAGGAGATATCGGGTTATATTGACTGGCAGCCATTTTTTATAGCATGGGAAATGCATGGCAAATTTCCACAACTATTAACCGACCCTGTAATTGGTAAAGAAGCAACTAAGCTATACGAGGATGCACAGCAGCTATTAAGCCAGCTGATAACCGAAAAATGGCTCACCGCCAAAGGAGCCGTAGGCTTTTGGCCGGCACAAAAAACAGCGGCCGACAGCGTAACATTAAGTAATGGCAGCCAAAAAATTACCCTCGAATTTTTGCGGCAGCAAGTAAAAAAAGCTGCCGGGCAGCCCAACCTTTCCTTAGCAGATTTTATTGCGCCGGCCGGGGTTGATTATATGGGTGCCTTTTCGGTAACCATACAGGGCATTGAGCCACATATTAAAAACTTTGAGGCCCGGCACGACGATTATAATAAAATTATTTTACAAGCACTGGCCGATAGGCTGGCCGAAGCTTTTGCCGAATGCCTGCATCAAAAAACACGTACCCAACTTTGGGGTTATGCCCAACAGGAGCAATTGGGCAACGAGCAATTAATACAAGAAGCTTACCAGGGCATCCGCCCGGCACCCGGCTACCCCGCCTGCCCTGATCATACAGAAAAATATAAATTATTTAACCTGTTGGGTGGCGAGGATGCTACCGGCATCCATCTTACCGAATCGTTGGCAATGTACCCGGCATCATCGGTTTGTGGTTGGTATTTTGCTCACCCCGAAAGTAAATATTTTGGTGTAGGCAAAATTGCTGAAGATCAGTTGGCAGATTATGCCCAACGAAAACAAATGAGTATTAACGATGCCACCCGTTGGCTAAGACCCATCATAGAATAAAACACCCATATGTCTGTAGCAGAAAAACTAAAAGCACTGGCCGAAAAAAAAGCCGCCGAAAACTTGCAAGCAGGTAACGATTTTTTACAAGCCAACGCCCAAAAGCCCAATGTGGTAAGCCTGCCCAGCGGCTTGCAATACGAGGTAATAACCATGGGCACCGGCCCTCAACCATTGGCGCAGCATACCGTAACCTGCCACTACCATGGCACTGTAATTACCGGCGAGGTATTTGATAGCTCGGTACAGCGTGGCCAGCCTGCCAGTTTTCCGTTAAATGCAGTAATAAAAGGGTGGACCGAAGCCCTGCAATTAATGCCCGTGGGTAGCAAATGGAAGCTATTTTTGCCCGCCCACCTGGCTTATGGCAGCAGGCAGGTAAGCAGCCTGATAGGCGCTAACAGCACTTTAATTTTTGAGGTGGAGTTAATTAGCTTTCGGTAAATTTTACAAACGGCCATCATCAACAATTAAGGTAAAGTTGCAGCAAGCTGCATAGTTTTTTGTAACTATGTGTATCTAAAAAATGTATCCATGCGTATTATTTCGTACAACGTTAACGGCATAAGAGCTGCAGTAAAAAAAGGGTTTTTTGATTGGTTAAAAACCGACCCTGCAGATATTATTTGCCTGCAGGAAACCAAGGCCACAAAAGATGATGTGGATGTAAAACAGTTGGATGCAATGGGCTTTCATCACCACTGGTTTAGCGCCCAAAAAAAAGGATATAGCGGTGTTGCTGTTTTTTCAAAAATCAAACCAGATAACGTGGTATTGGGTAATGGCCATACCGCCAGCGATGATGAAGGCCGGGTAATACAACTCGACTTTGGCGACATCCGTTTAATAAATGCTTACTTCCCCAGTGGCACCAGCGGAGATGAGCGGCAAACATTTAAATACAGTTGGTTAAAAGAATTAAATACCTACCTGGCAAAACTTCGCAAAACACACCCCAATATTATTTTGTGTGGCGATTACAATATTGCCCATCAAGAAATAGATATACACGACCCAAAGGGCAACAAAAACTCATCAGGGTTTTTACCTGAAGAGAGGGAATGGATGAGTAAATTTTTAAGCAATGGCTGGGTGGATACTTTTAGGGAGTTTCATACCGAACCACATCGCTACAGCTGGTGGAGCCAGCGTTTTCCCAGCGTACGCTTAAATAACAAGGGATGGCGTATTGACTATATCACTGTTACCGAGCCTTTAAAAAGCAGGCTAAAAGATGCTGAAATATACCCCGATGTAAAACACAGCGACCATTGCCCTGTATATGTAGAAATAAAATAATTACATGTTTATTTATAATGTAACAGTTAAGTTAGATGAAAGCATTCACAACAGTTGGTTAAGCTGGATGAAGGAAGTGCATATACCAGAAATGATAGCCACCGGTTGTTTTACCAGTGCCAGCGTATTAAGATTACTTGAGATAGATGACAGCGAAGGGCCTACTTACGCCATCCAATTTAACGCAGCCAGCAAGGCATTTTATAACCGCTATATAGAAATATATGCCCCTGGCATGCGTAAAAAATCATTTGATAAATGGGGCAACCGCTTCATCGCTTTCAGATCAATTATGCAGGTTGTTAACTAAATGTGCATAAACAAAAAAAATAATTTTCTCAATAAAAAAGCTTTGTATATTTCTCAAAAGCCGCTTCCATAGCGGCTTTTAGACTGTTATTTTCTAAAAGCCTTTACCACACTGCGTTTCAAGCCATTTGTTGCTAAAATACTTTTCAAAACAATACAACACTCTTGGGCTGCATCCCTTATTCCTTGCGGATTTCAGCGATTTTTGGGTGCCCGAAAAAAAATTAAAAAAATTTTGTTGCAATTAAAAAGCCTCTATATTTGTTGCACTTAAAATTTTTTAAAAAATCAACTATGAACAAAGCTGAATTAATCGCTAAAATTGCCGATGATGCTGGTATCACAAAAACCCAGGCTAACGGGGCATTGGATTCTTTTGTAGAAGCCGTAACAAAAACATTAAAAGGTAATGGTAAAGTTACCCTGGTAGGTTTTGGAACTTTCTCAGTTTCTAAAAGAGCTGCCCGTAACGGCCGTAACCCACAAACAGGTGCAGTAATTAAAATCAAAGCTAAGAAGGTTGCTAAATTCAAAGCTGGTAAAGAATTATCTGCTAAATTGTAAAAGTTGCTCAACCACTAAAAAAGGCAAGATGCAATGCATCTTGCCTTTTTAATCTTAACACTAAAAATTACAACACCATGGGTCGTGGAGATATTAAAACCAAAAAAGGAAAGATAGCAAAAGCATCTTTCGGCAAATCAAGGCCAGCAAAACCTGCAAAAAAGCATTCGCCTAAAGCAGCAAAAGCTAAATAATTTACAGGGGAAGAGTGTATAATACTGTTCCCCTCTTTATTTCTGCCCTATTTTTTATGGCACCGCCTGCCCTCATGGTATGGCCTGCTGCCAACACTAACATTACTTTTACTTATTATTTTTTACCTTTCTGCACATACAGGCAGCATATTTGCTGGCTGTACCATCTGTATTGTATTGCATAGATTTTAATTTTTAACGCATCCCTTTTTTTTTGACCGAAGAACAGTTAATAAAGGCCTGCATAAAAGAAGATGCCATTGCCCAACGACAGTTGTACCATCTATACAGCCGTCGTATGCTTGGTGTTTGCTATCGTTATGCCCGTAACGAAGATGATGCGGCAGATATATTGCAGGATGCTTTTATTAAAGTGTTTGACAAAATTCACCAGTTTAAGTTTGAGGGATCGTTTGAAGGATGGATAAGACGTATAGTCGTAAATACTGCTTTAAAAAAATACACCCTTGCCAGGTACAGCAAAGAGGTTAACAGTTACGAAATAGCCGACCGATTTGATAAAACAGAAGACCCGGCCGTATTTACCACCCTGTCTCAAAAAGATTTATTGGCCATGATTAATCAACTACCGGATGGTTACCGGCTGGTGTTTAATTTATACGTAATAGAAGGCTATCAACACGACGAAATTGCACAAATGCTCAATATTCAACCGGGTACCAGCAGAAGCCAGCTTGTAAAAGCCCGTAACATGTTGCAGCAACAAATTATACAACTTCAAAAAGTAACAGTATGAGTGAGCTGCCAAACTTTGATGAGTATATAAAACAACAGTTAAACGATTTTTCGCCGGCAGTGCCACCCCATGTGTGGGAAAACATTGCTGCTAAACGAAAAAAAAGAAAACCTGTTCCTTTTATATTCAGCCTCATTAACCATAAAAAACTTTTATCGATTGTACTTTTACTTTTAACCATTGGTACTGGCGGCATTATTTTATTAAACAATTTGCCCAATCAAGCTACTGCTGTTACCAACACAGCCAACCCTAAACCTGCGCTACCGGCGGCTGGTATTAATACAAAGCAAAAAGAGGGAGCAATAACGCCAGCAAGCAACTTACAAAAACCTATGGTTAACCAAAGTGATATAAATGTTGTAGCAAAAAGCCAGCAGCT
>JBDKJT010000181.1:0-3127 GCA_039796475.1 Bacteroidota bacterium
GGATGAAAAAGTAAAAGCTATTTTTGATGAGGCCACCATTTCCGCCCCTCCTGGGGGAGGCAAGGAGAGGGCTGTGTTTATGCAAAGCGGTGGTAAAGAAGGAAGGCATACAGAACAATTGGGCTTTATCCTGGCCGAACTGCAGTATATGCAAAGAGCTTACCCAAACAACGAATGGTAAAAAATGCAAACAGCATCAATTGATAAAAAAATTTTGCACCAATACCTGGAAGAAATAAAAGATCCGGAAGTGCCTGTTTTGTCAATTGTAGACCTTGGTATTGTACGGGACATAGCAATGAATGAGGATGAACTGGAAGTTGTGATTACCCCAACTTATACAGGATGCCCAGCGATGGATATGATTGCTGCTGCAATTAAAATTGAGCTGGCTACGCTGGGTTTTAAAAAAGTAAAAGTTACTACGGTACTTTCTCCTGCATGGACAACCGATTGGATGAGTGAAGCAGGCAAAAAAAAATTAAAGCAATATGGTATAGCCCCGCCAAGCCCAGTAACGCAGGGCTGTGGCAGCGATTTATTTGCCGACGTGGTTGTGCAATGCCCTCATTGCAACAGCCTTTGTACCCATTGTATCAGCGAGTTTGGCAGCACTGCCTGCAAATCATTGTATCAATGTGATGATTGCAAAGAGCCGTTTGATTATTTTAAATGCCACTAAATTAAATTACCTTTCATTGGCTACATATTTACCTTTTATTTTAATATGGATATAACAGTATACCTGGAAGAGGCCGCTCAGGTTTCAGTGGCATTTATTATTGGTGCCGTAATAGGGATAGAAAGAGAATTCAGGAGTAAACCTGCAGGGTTTAGAACAATGATCCTCATTTGCGTTGGCTCTTGCCTGTACACCATTCTTTCAAAAGAAAGTAACACGGTTAGCCCCGATCGTATTGCCAGTAATATAGTTACCGGTATTGGCTTTATTGGTGCTGGTGTAATTTTTAAAGAAGGTATTTCTGTTAACGGCCTTACCACTGCTGCATTAATATGGATAACGGCAGCACTAGGCATGGCAGTGGGTTATCATAATTATCCTATTGCCATAGTGGTAGCATCTATGGTGGTGGTGGCATTGTTTGTACTGGAGCCGGTGCAGCGCTTTATTAATAACCTGCATAAAGTAAAAGACTATCGGATTAAAACAAATGATACCGGCACTGCTTTTAAGCATGAGTTGGAAGTTTTTTTGATGAGTAAAGATGCCAGCTTCAGGTGTATGAAGGTGTTAAAGGAAGAAAATGATGCGGTATACTATTATCGCATTGGCTCGCCCAACAGGGATTATGATGCCGTAAATAATTTTTTGCTTAACCATACCGAGGTACAGAGTTTTGAATTTTAATGTAAAGCCTAATTTTTTATGTTACCAATACTTTTTGAAATATCAGATGGGGTGGCATTTATTACACTAAATCGCCCCGAAAAATTTAACTCCTTTAACAGGGAGATGGCTTTATTGCTGCAAAGCCACTTAGATGAATGTGCTGCATTACCCACTATACGAGCCGTATGCATTACCGGAGCTGGTAAAGCTTTTTGCGCCGGCCAGGATATCAGCGAACTTACAGGCCAACATAAGCTGGAAATAAAACAAATACTGGCTGAACATTACAACCCCATTGTAAAAAAAATACGCCAATTGCCCAAGCCGGTTATTGCAGCTGTTAATGGCGTGGCTGCAGGTGCAGGCGCCAATATTGCACTGTGTTGTGATATAGTTGTTGCAACAGAAGCTGCATCTTTTATACAAGCATTTAGTAAAATTGGATTAATACCAGATAGCGGCGGTACTTATACTTTACCCCGGTTAATTGGTTGGCAAAAAGCCAGTGCACTCATGCTAACAGGCGATAAGGTAACTGCAGCCGAAGCCGAAAAAATGGGTATGATATATAAAGTGCTGGATGCAGCTGTGTTTAATGATCAATACCGCCAACTGGCTTTGCAGATAGCCCAAATGCCTACACAGGCACTGGCTTATACAAAGCATGCCCTTAACTGCAGCTTTAATAATACCTGGCAAGAGCAGCTTACACTGGAAGATGAATACCAACAAAAAGCTGCTGCTACAGCCGACTTCCAGGAGGGGATAACCGCATTTATAGAGAAAAAAACACCCCTGTTTAAAGGTTGCTAACAGTATTGCTTTGTGTTACAAAAAATACCGATACGCCAATTAAAATCGCTACACATGAGTACAACACCAACGCCTGACGAGGTAGTAGCACATATGCTGCAACACGACTTGTTTAGCCAATGGCTGGGTATTAAAGTATTGGATATAAAAGATGGGTACAGCAAATTACAAATGACGGTACGCAGCGAAATGATTAATGGATTTGGTATTGTGCATGGCGGTATAGCTTTTAGCCTGGCAGACAGTGCGTTTGCTTTTGCCTGTAATAACCGAAATACATTATCGGTAGCTTTAGATACTGCGATTAATTTTTTAAAACCGGTACAAGTAGGTGATGTGTTGGTAGCCGAAGCAACCGAGTTGCACAATGGTCAGTCAACAGGATTATACCATGTTACTATCCGTAATCAGCAATTGGATATAGTAGCCGTTTTTAAAGGCACTTGTTTTAGAACCAAAAAAAAATTAGTAACAACAATACCCGTTTAACGGGCATCAAAATCAATTGTAATTTTTTGCGTAAGCGGATGGCTTTGGCAAGTAAGTATAAAGCCCTGTTTAATTTCTGCTTCCTCCAATCCCCAGTGTACATTCATCGCTACCTCGCCTTCTATAAGCCTGGCTTTACAGGTACAGCACATGCCTCCCTTACAGGCATAAGGTAAATCGGCCCCTTGTTGTAAGGCAGCATCTAAAATGCTGATGGTATTGGGTTGGTAATTAAAATGCATGGTTCTGCCATCGGCAACAACTGTAAGTTCGCAATTGTCCCCTGCCAGTTTTTTATGATCAATAACCAGTGATGCCGTGCCCTGTGCCGCAAATAATTCAAAATGAATATTACTTTCTTTTACACCCATCCCCGTTAAAAAATCTTTTACTTCAAACAGCATTTGCTGAGGTCCGCAAATAAAAAAATCGTGTATTTGCTGGTAGGGCAGCAGTTGGCCAAGTGCAATTAAT
>JBDKJT010000182.1:0-3348 GCA_039796475.1 Bacteroidota bacterium
AGGCCTGCATTGCTGATAGCAAAAATTTCTACGGGTTGTGCTACATTTTTTAATACATATTTACCCAGCGAAGTGGTTTGTATTTCTGTATGGTTTTTGATGTCGTCCACCACTTTGCCCGATACAAAAATACTGCCGGGTACCGCCATCGACTCCAGCCGGGAGGCAATGTTTACCCCATCACCAAATACATCCGACTCATCAAACAATACATCTGCCTGGTGTATGCCAATACGTAGTGGCACGGTGGGTGCTTGCTGCATTACCAATTGGGCGCTAATGGCTGCTTTTACAGCTTCCAACGCACTGCCAAAACTACAAAGAGCACCATCGCCACTAAATTTTATCAGCCTGCCGCCATGCAATTGCAATTCTTTTTCTAAGGTGGTTTTTAATTTGTCTTTTAATTGCATGGCCCTTGCTTCGTCTTGCTGCATAATGGCGGTATAGCTCATAATGTCGGCAAACATAATAGCTGCTAGTTGTCTTGTTTGTACCATAGTGAGGTTGTTTATGGTGGTTTAGGTTAAATGGGTTAGGTAGTGGGCAGGGTAATACTAAAGATAGCGCCTTCTCCTTCATTTGTTTCCACTTTTAATTCACCAGCATGGGCTTTTACAATATCATAACTTAAACTCAGGCCTAGCCCTGTGCCCTGCCCCGTGGGCTTGGTGGTAAAAAATGGTTGAAATATTTTGTCTTTAATGGCCGCCGCAATGCCGCTTCCATTATCGCTTACCGTAATGGTTATTTGGTTGCCGGTTTTTTGGGTACTCACCTTTACGGTGGGTTCATAATCTTGTACGCCCGATTTCTTTTTTTTGTCTACCGCATAAAATGCATTGGTAAGTATATTCATCACCACCCGCCCGATATCTTGCGGAATGATGTTGATTTGCCCGATACTTTCGTCAAACGCTGTTTTAATAGTGGCATTAAATGTTTTGTCTTTTGCCCTTAATCCATGATAGGCTAAGCGTAAATATTCATCACACAAAGCGTTAATATTTACCGGCTCTTTTTGTCCACTGCTGCTACGGCTGTGCTGCAGCATGCCTTTTACAATAGAATCGGCTCTTTTACCATGGTAATTTATCTTTTGTAAATTTTGCTTTACATCAGCAGCAATGGCTTTGGCTTCGGTGAGGTTGTCTTTATCTAACTCAGTAGCCATTTCGTCTAGCAACTCATTGCTTACCTCGCTAAAATTATTTACAAAATTTAACGGGTTTTGTATTTCGTGGGCAATGCCTGCAGTAAGCTCACCAAGGCTGGCCATTTTTTCGGATTGTATCAATTGTTTTTGTGTAACCCTTAACTCCTCAAGCGTTGTTTCTATTTCTTGCTTTTGCGATTGCAATAGCATATTGGCGTTTTGTTTGTGCCTGTTATTGCGGTATAAAACAAGGGCTAGCACCGCCACACCCGTAATAAGACCAATAAGCCCCAGCATTTTTATTTTGGTTTCGTATTGTTGTTTTTCGGCTATACTTTGCTGTTCTAATTGTATTCGCCTGTTGGCCTCATTAAAGCTTAGTGTTTGAAACTGTCTTATTTTATCGGTATTGTACAAACTATCTTTTAAGGCAATGGAAAGCTGCAAATATTTATAAGCACTGTCGGGCATATTTTTTTGATGGTACAGCTGCGCCACCAAGGGGCTTATTTCGGCCATGTAATAGGTGGAGTTAAAGCCCCAGGCACGGATGGCAATATTGTTTTTTTGAAAATACGAGAGTGATGTACGGGCATACAATAAGGCGGAATCTATTTGATTGTTTTTTTGAAACACTTTTGCCATACCAGCCTCGGCCCTGGCTATATAGGGTGCCCCCCATGGGGTAAAATTACTTTTCATAAAACGGTATATCTGCAATGCAGAATCATCCTTGTTGATATTAAAATAAATATCAGCCAACAGTAATTGCGCCAATGCCGAATTCCAATCGTAAAAACCTGTATTGATAGTAGTGGCTTGCTTTGCGTAAGCCAATGCCGGCTCATACATACGGGCATTACTATAAGCCCTCGCCAAATTGTATTTAGCAAAAAAACTCGACTGTGTATACCAGCTATGTTTTTTATCCAGCCGGTTTAACAATGAATCGCATTGTTTAGCGTAAGCCAGCATATTGGTATAATCTTTCATTGCCTCGTAATCATCAACAATAATGCTGAGTGCATTTACCAATACAAATGGGTCTTTTTCTTTTTCTGCCAGCTTTATATTTTCTAATCGTATTTCAAGCGATTTGGGATAGTTGCCCAGCGTATACAGTAAAGCTGCAATTGTTTCTTGCAGGTACAATATCATTTGGGAGTTGGCTTCTTCCAACCATTTTTTGTTGGTGTTACCGGTTTTCATTTGTTGCAGCAATTGTATGGCCTGCCGGGCATAGTAAAATGCTGAATCTGCATTGTAATAATCCAGGTTAAATGCATAGGTATTAGCAAGTGATGCCATCGTTACCAGCCTTGTAGTATCGGCTTGCGTAACAGGCAGGCTAAGCCATTTGTCCATTAAAAACTGGTCACGCCAGGCACTTACATAATCTTTTAGCACCGTGTCTTTGCTGATGGTAATTTGCCGGTCGGCTACTTCGTTGGAGTTAAACAGTTTTTCAACCGTAAGCCAGCTACCCCGGTGAAATTTATATCTTAAAACACCAGGTTTTATTGATAGCGTAATGGATTTTTGTTTACTATTAGCGGGCGCTAATAAGTACGCTTTATTATGGGTAGAATCCCAATTATTAAAACTGCCTGTTACATAAATACTATCGTGGGTGATATTGGTTTTTTCATTTAAAACAAAGGTCACTTTTACCTGGGCTTTTAGTAAGGTAAATGAAAATATCCCGGCCATTAAACAAAAATATTTTTTCATATTGAAGGCTGCTTTAATGAATGTTACTTTTAACCATGTAAGGCTTGTTGTTAGTTGGCTGGCAGCTGGATGATAAATTCAGTTCCTGCTCCTTCTTTTGTATCTACCTTTAGCGCTCCCCCATGCCCTTTGGTTACAATATCATAACTCAGGCTCAATCCCAAACCTGTGCCTTGCCCGGTAGGTTTGGTGGTAAAAAAGGGTTGAAAAATTTTGTTTGCCACCTGCGGTGGGATACCGGTGCCATTATCTTTTACCATGATGCATATTGAGCCGGGTTGTTTTACTGTGCTTACGGTTACGGTTGGTTCATATCCCGGTTCGTTAAGTTTTTTTCTTACGCTCACTGCATAAAAGGCGTTGTTGATAAGGTTGAGCACTACCCTGCCAATATCCTGCGGTATAATGCTGAGCTTGCCAATGCTTTCATCATACGCTGTTTTTAAAGTAGCATTAAAGGT
>JBDKJT010000183.1:0-13226 GCA_039796475.1 Bacteroidota bacterium
TTAGCAAGTGTGTAAGCATTGTCGGTACCGGCTACCATTTGCAACTGCTTTTTTCTGCTCTCTGACCCTTCGGGAAAAGGCACAGCATCTTCATCATCCAAAAAAGGCTGCAAGCTCCACCAAATACCTTTATCTGCCATTATTTTGGCCGTAGCATCATCTGCCAATTGACCATGATCGATACATTTTACACCAGCCTTAATTGCTGCCTGCATGGCCGTAGGTGTATAAGCATGTACAGTAACATAAGTATTCCATCCTGCTGCTGCTTTTACAGCTGCACTAATTTCTTCTTCGGTATACTGTGCTACATCCAGCGGGTCGTAATTAGAGGAAACACCTCCGCCTGCCATTATTTTTATTTGTGTGGCACCCTGGCGCAATTGCTCCCTTGTACGCATGAGTACCTGGTCTTCGCCATCCGCTACAATTGTTTGGCCTGTTTTTTCTATATAAGAAAGCAACCGGCCATCTTCCTTTGGCACATCGGTAGGCGTACCAAAATCGCCATGGCCGCTGGTTTGCGAAATGGTGGCTCCGCTGGGATAAATGCGGGGGCCTTTTACTAAGCCTTCGTCTATCGCTCTTTTAAGGTTAAAAGATGCTCCACCAAGGTCTCTAACGGCTGTAAAGCCACGCAGTAATTGATTTTCTGCGGCTTTTCCGGCCACCAAATTGAGGTATCCAATATCGCTGGAAAGCCCCACGGCCATCTGTATAGACTCAAACATGGTATGCACATGTGCATCGATAAGGCCCGGCATTAAAAATGATCCTTTACCATCTATGATAGTGGTAAGGGCACTTTTGTTAGTGGGTATTGGGCTGGTAGAAATTTTGCTGATCACATTATTGGTGATTAATACATAACCATTCATGGTTTTGTTATCCTTACCATTAAAAATAACCACGTTATTAATCAATACAGATTTTTGGGCATGGCTGTAAACTGAAGTGAGCAACAGGCAAAAGCTGAGTATATGTTTCATGTTATTTTGTTTTAAAAATTGTAAAAAACTTTATTTAAAATGGCATTGCCTGTTACTCCCTGGTATAAATATTTTTTCCTTCTTTAATAGTTGCCATTACTTTTATTTCGGTGATGGCCATGGGGTCAATCTTTACCGGGTTTTTATCTAAAATCACAAAATCGGCCAGCTTGCCTGCTTTAATGGTACCCTTTAAATTTTCTTCAAAGGCTGCAAAAGCTGCCCAGGCTGTAATAGATTTTAAGCCAATGTAGGGCGACACCCGCTGATCGGGACCAATAACATCGCCGCTGCGGCTTACCCTGTTTACAGTGGCATGTAATACCCTGAGTGCATCGGGGTATGCTACGGGGGCATCGTGGTGTTCGGTAAAAATCATTTGGCGTTTTATTGTAGATGCAGTGGGTGAAATACGGTAAGCCCTCTCTTTACCCAATGTTTCATCCCGGTGCCAATCGCCCCAATAAAATGTATGCATCGAAAAGAAGGACGGGATGATGCCGAGCACTTTCATCGAATCGAGTTGATCTTCCCTGGCTGTTTGGGCATGTATCATTACACTACGGCGGTCGTTATTTCCATATTTGTTGGCAGCCAACCTAACCGCACGGATATACATATCGCCAGAGGCATCTCCATTACAATGGGTAATAATCTGCCAATTATTTTTAAAAGCGGCATCTACCAATGCATTGTAGGCAGCCACATCAGGAAAAGCAGGGTAACCCCGATAATCTTTTTTAGCACCAACCGGTGGCACTTTGTATGGCTTTGAAAGAAAGGCAGTTTTTCCTTGCACTGCACCATCCGAACTTAGTTTTACACCGGCAATGCGAAAGTGGTTGGTGTAATTTGCCTGGGTGCCGGTTTTTTCCATGTACGCCATTTCATTTTGTATATCGGGATAAGCATAAATATCCAGTTTAATTTCGTTGGCGGCGGCCATTTTTTTAAGTGCTTCACAAATAGTTCCCGAAGCCCTGCCCTCCTGCGCTGTTGTAAAACCAAACTTAGTGTATGAGGCAATACCTGCCCTAATGATATTGGTATTGGCATTAGAGTCGATTTTTGCAAACACTTTGAACAAAGGCCCAAACATAGCTGATTCTTCCAGGGTACCTTCTGGTTTTTTAGAGCCCTTAATGCGGCGAATAATCCCTCCCGCCGGATCGGCTGTTTGCTTATTTATACCTGCCAGCTCCAGCGCTTTTGTGTTAAGGGTGGCCAAATGCCCCGACTGGTGCAACAGCATCACCGGTATGTCTTTTGATATCTGGTCTAGTTCCGTAGCTATCGGGTGGCGTTTTTCTTTTAACTGGGCATCATCATAGCCAAAGCCCACAATCCAGCCTATTTTGCCGATGGTACTTTGGTTGGCAGTTGCCCAATCTTTTGTAAGACTAATTAAATCTGCCACAGAAGCACCTTTACCATCGGGTGGCGGAAGCAGGTTAGCCGACAATGCTTGTATGCCCGCTGCAAATACGTGGCCATGAGCATCTATAAATCCTGGCAAAAGGGTTTGCCCCTTCAGGTCTACTGATTCAAATTTTTCCCCGGCAGCTTTGGTGGCTTCCTCTTTACTACCCACAAATAAAATTTTTCCGTCTTTCACCACAACGGCTTCGGCGTAGTTAGCACTATCACCTTCCATGGTGAGAATGTCTCCACCATAATACATCATAGTGGTTTCAGCAGTTACGGATTTTGAGGAATCTTCATTTTTTTGGTTAGTTTCGGCACCACCACAAGCGGCCAAAAAGCACACGGTGGAAATAAAAAATAGCTTTTTCATGATGATAAATTATAAGCGTTAGTGTAGAAATTTTTTAATTTTCTGATTCTTATAAATGTTGCACATTTATGTTGGGGTTGGTGATAGCGTTATGGTTTGCAAAAAATTACTGAGTGTTTATCAAATGTAACTTGCTTACAGCCTGCTCTGGTTTGTACTACCTAAATCTTGTTCAGGTTTTATTAAAACTGAACAAATTTTAGCTAAAATTGTTGTCTTCAGTCTTTAAATATGGGTTTAAGTTTTCATTTCGAGTATTATGTAGCGTTATTGAGTGCATTAGTTGCAGTACTATTATTTTTTGCCCACCGTGAAAAATCACTCTCTCCCCGGATACTTGCAGCCTATTTTCTTTGTGCATCCTACATGCTTTTTTTACATACGTTGGTTAGGTATGGCGATTTTATTTATTTCCCTCACCTATGGCGTACCAACGAAATTGTAGGCATGCTTAATCCGGCATTGGCTTTTATATATGTAAGGTCGGTGCTGGAGCAACGTTATCAATTCAGGCGGTCGGATATTGTGTTGCTTTCGTTGTCTATCATCATGGCTTTTTGTTTTTTGCACTTTTATATGCAGCCTGCCGATTACAAACGAACGGTTATTTTAACCGCCTTATCTAATAAATCTGTATATGTACAAGCCAACGAAGGTATATTACCGCCGGGAGTAGCATTGTTAACCAGGAGCATTTTTGGTATTATAATGATTGTTTGCCAATTTGTTTTATTATACCGCTGGTATACCCGTACCCGGCCACTTTTGCCAAATAGCCGGCAAAATTTAAATATTTTCCGATGGCTGTTATTTTTAAGTACGGCCATTGGTTTAACATTTTGTCTTTTAATAGGCCAGCATATTTTCCAGTTTTTTCACGAAAAAGATTTTTACTGGGTGATATCTACTACCCTAATGACCACTCTTTTTTCTACACTCATCTATTTATTTCTGCAGCCTGCTATCCTTTATGGTCTGCAGGGATGGTCATCTGCCGAAGAAACTAGTTTTGCACCTGGCCCGCCTGTTGAAACAAAAAAAGCAAACCGCCGGGCTGATAGCAGTAAGGCAGATAGTGGCCTTATCAGGGAAAAAGTAGAGCAGCATCTTACTGATAACAAACCTTTTATTGCCAGAGGATATGCCATTGCTAACTTGTCTGCAGAAATTGGCGTTCCATTATACCAGCTATCTGCTTTTATTAACCAGCAATATGGGCAGTCATTTAATGAATTTATAAATGGATACCGTATTAAATATATTAAAGAGGTTTTATTAAAAGAGCCCGGTGTTGAGCATTACACTTTAGAGGCCTTGGGCAAAAAGGCCGGATTTAATTCCAGAAGCACTTTTATAGCTGCTGTAAAAAAACAAACCGGGCAAACGCCGTCTGCTTTTTTACAAGATATAAATTTAGATGCTGGCAGCTAGGCATGATCAGCTTTGAAAACGGCTTTGGGCTGTATACCCAGTAAGCTGCCATCGTAATTTAAATACGCTGCTTGCCAACTTGGTTTGTTAAAAGTATTTTTTTTAATGTTACAGCTAATGTATAAAACAACAACATCCGGAAAATGGTTTCCGGATGTTGCTTTTATTAAAATTTTTTAAAGTTTATTTTCGTTGGTACACTGTATTACCTTCTTTAATGGTTTGCATCACTTTAATGTCTTTCAGCTCCATTGGGTTTATTTTTAATGGATTTTTATCCAGCACAACCATATCGGCCAGTTTTCCATCTTTAAAGCTGCCCTTGCTGTTTTCTTCAAAATGCTGCCATGCTCCCCAAATAGTGATGGATTGCAATGCCTCGTAGGGTGTAAGCCTTTCGGCAGGGCCTATTATTTTGCCGCTTCTGCTCACCCGGTTTACCGTTGTCCAAAGTATCATCATCAGGTTGGGGAATGCTACCGGTGCATCGGTATGGCTGGTAACATGCAGGCCCTTATTAAGCGCCGATTTTATTGGGCTAATTTGTTGTGTTTTATCTGGGCCAATAATTTTATCATACCAATCGCCCCAATAATATGTATGCATTGGAAACAGCGAAGCTACCACATCGTATTTTTTCATACTATCTAGTTGATCCATTCGTATTAACTGGCCATGTATTAAAACCGTACGCCTGTCTTTATTACCATATTTAGCAGCGGCTGGTGCTACCGCTTTAAACATTTGATCTGCGGCTGCATCGGCATTGCAATGGATGAGTATCTGCCAGTTATTGGCAAAAGCAGTATCTACAATTTTGCGTACATCTTCATCATTCGGCAAGGCCGGGTATCCTTTAAAGCCTTTTTTCTGTCCTTCGGGAGGAATAAGATAAGGCATGGTACGCCATGCGGTACGACCCGGTGCTGAGCCATCCAGTGTAAGTTTCAACCCTGCAACTCGGTAATGGTTTTTATATTCCTTACCATACCACTCACTGCGCATGTATTTCGGAAACATAAAATCAACATAGGATGCAACATCCAGTTTCAATTTTCCTCTTTTAGCATAATCAGCCATTTGCTCATGGTTGGCCATGGCCCGGCCTTCCTGCGCTGTGGTATATCCATAACTCAGTGCCATCTCCTGGCCTTTGTCCATATAGTAATCTGCAATCTTAGGATCGGTGGGGTATGCAATCTTAAACAGATGAGGGATAGCCGCCATTTCTTCCAGCACACCATTGGGTGTTTTACCATCACTCTCCCTGCGGATAATACCACCAGCCGGATTTTTTGAATCAGCATTCACACCTAATACTTCCAGGCCTTTTGTATTCACAGAAACAAAATGCCCGGAAATATGAACCGCCATAACGGGTATATCTTTTGAAACCTGGTCAAGTTCGGTTTTATTAGGGAAACGGTTTTCTTTTAATACCACATCATCGAAACCCATACCTACAATCCATCCAGCAGTTTTATCAGTTCCGTTTTTTGCATGCCAGTCTTTTAAAATACTAATTAAAGTAGGTATGTCATTGCAGGTGCCATCTGGTTCGGCCAGCAGGTTGGCGGTTACTGCCTGCGCCCCTAAGCCATGAAAATGAATATGGCCATCTACAAAACCGGGCACCAGTGTTTGTCCCTTTAGGTCTACCATGTCATGCCCATCGCCTGCTGCTTTCATGGCGTCGTTTTTACCCCCCACAAAAACAATTTTTCCGTCTTTTACCACAATTGCTTCGGCGTATTGAGCTTCGCTGCCTTCCATTGTTATAATATCACCGCCGTAATACATCGTTGCCTTACCTGTGCTTGTGCCGGTAGCCGAATCAGCACCTGTAGCTTGATTGGTACTGGTACTGCTGTTATTGCAACTTAATAAACAGCAGCAAATAGCTGTAATTGAAAACAAATTTTTAATCATACTGTATTGTTTTATTATTTTAAGGTTAATGGTATGTAGCTTGACAGGTTAAAATAGTATCTATGTATGATGCCCTTACTATTATATAATATGTAAATGCACCTGATACTACAGGAGGTATAATATTAATACTTTTAGATAGAAAAGACGAAAAGATTTAACGGTGTTTTTGTTACAACTGTTCTGTTGCTACAAAAAATTGAGTAAACCAATAACCTGTTACTGCTTTTTATTGATGTATTCTGATGGGGTAAGCTGCGTAACAGCCTTAAATGCCCGGATAAAAGTTGACCTGTTTTGGAAACCTGATTCTGTAGCAAGTGCTTCAAGGGTCTTATCTTGCTGCTCCCCTTTTCGAAGTTTATCCAGGCAATAATTAATTCGGTATTGATTGAGAAAGGTATAAAAATTCATTCCCTTTATGCTATTGATATAGGCGGATATTTTATGGATACTGGTGCCTGAGTCGGCAGCAAGGTCTGCCAATTTGTACCCGGGTTTAAGATAGGGTTTGTGGTTTTCCATCAAATCATTTAATACCTGCCCAACCTCGGCAAGTGTTTCTTCAGAAAAATAGGTGGTTGCTTTAACGGGGTTTAAATCGCCAATATTTGTTGTGTTAGCCTCCTCAATGGCTGCCTCTTTTGCTGCTTGATGAAAGGAATACCCGTACAACACCTGTGGATGAAAAACAAGAAAGTAGGTTTGAATAACAGAAACGGTTAATGCCCCAAATGTACTTAGCACGCCAGTAATGGTATTATTAAAAAATACGGCGGCAATTAATGGGCCCATTAGCAATAAAAACTGCGACCCTGTCATAAATTTTAACCAACTTAACTGGAGGGGGTTTTCAAAAACGGCAGCATGGTCTGCCGACCGGGATGCCCTGCGTACCAGCAAAACCTGCGCAATAAGATACCCCGCCAGTTGCAAAGTTCGCAGCACCTGGTAGCCAAAATGCGGCATCAGCCATCCTTCGTTAAAGCCTGCCCTTATTTCTTCGCCAGTCATAGTATTCAACCTATCCAGTTTTGCATGTGCAGGCAATAAAAAAAACGGCAGGTAATCTATTATATAAATAATAGCAACCAGCAGGTGCAGCAAATCGTACCATTTTAAGCTGCGTGGGTAAAGTGTTTGTAAAACATACAGGTAAGATGCAGGCATTACCAGCGCCCAGGCTATATATGCTGTACGAAAAAAATGGGGTGCCTTTACAATACCGCCGTACAATATTAGCCAGGTAACAAACATGGCATAGAAGTAACAGCAAAAATAGAGTGCTAAAAAGCGGCGTGCCTGATTATTGGATGCCTGTTTTTTAAAGCTAACAATCAGGCTTACCAGCAGTAATATGGTACTGGTGGCAATGTAAAGTATTTCTCCATCTAAAAATTTCATACAATTGCTGGCTAAATGATGCAACAAGGATACTTATGCCGGTGGCTGAAAATAAAACAAATACTTTAAAAACAATTAGTTAATACCAATATCCCCGGCCGGCAAGCTAAATAGCTGCATCCGTAAAAGAACCTGCATCGCCTGCTGGAGCTATTTGATAACATCCAACTATCAGCAATGTTTTTAAACAGGCTGCAATAAACTATCGCTTTATGCAGGTTTTTACAGCATTTCCCCTATTTTTGCCCACCTTAATTTTAACATTCTATTTAATATGGACAAATTGTTTTATGTAGTACCTGCATTGGGCATTGTAGGCCTTTTGTACACTTTTATCAAGTTTGCCTGGGTATCTAAGCAAGATGCTGGCAACGACCGCATGAAAGAAATCAGCAATTATATTGCCGTGGGTGCCATGGCTTTTTTAAAAGCTGAGTATAAAATTCTTACCTACTTTGTAATTATTGCAGCCCTGCTGCTGGGCATCATGGGCGCCAGCAACGAAAACAGCCACTGGAGCATATCGGTGGCTTTTGTAATTGGCGCTGTATTTAGTGCATTGGCTGGTTTTATCGGCATGCGTATTGCCACCAAAGCCAACGTACGTACAGCACAAGCGGCACGTACCAGCCTTAGCAAAGCACTGGCAGTGTCTTTTACCGGAGGTTCGGTAATGGGCCTTGGTGTTGCCGGTTTGGCGGTATTGGGCTTAGGTAGTTTGTTTATTATTTTAAAAATGATTTTTGCACCAGAAGCGGCTGTAAACAGCCACGAAATGGAGCGTACGATAGAAATATTAACCGGCTTTTCACTGGGTGCAGAGTCTATTGCCCTGTTTGCCCGTGTAGGCGGTGGTATTTATACCAAAGCTGCAGACGTAGGTGCCGACCTGGTGGGTAAAGTAGAAGCTGGCATCCCCGAAGATGACCCTCGTAACCCGGCTACCATTGCCGATAACGTAGGCGATAATGTTGGTGATGTGGCTGGTATGGGAGCCGACTTATTTGGCAGCTATGTGGCTACCGTGCTGGCTACAATGGTACTGGGCCGGGAAACAACTGCCGCCGATAATTTTGGGGGATTAAGCCCCATTTTATTACCGATGCTTATTGCCGGAACCGGTATTATTTTTTCAATTCTCGGAACCTTTTTTGTACGCATTAGCGAAAGTGCCGGACTAAGCACCACTAAGGTGCAAAACGCATTAAATATGGGTAACTGGGGCTCTATCGTATTAACAGCTATTGCCTGTTACTTTTTAGTATACAATTTATTGCCCGAAACCATGGTGCTGCGTAGCCTTGAGTTTACAAGAGGTGGCGTATTTGGCGCTATACTGGTAGGCCTGGCCGTGGGTACTTTAATGAGTATCATTACAGAATACTATACCGCTATGGGCAAACGCCCTGTATTAAGCATTGTACGCCAAAGCGGCACCGGCCATGCTACTAACATTATTGGCGGCCTTGCCGTGGGTATGGAAAGTACACTGCTGCCCATCATTGTTTTAGCAGCGGGTATTTATGGCTCTTATGCTTGCGCTGGTTTGTATGGTGTGGCTATAGCCGCCGCCGGTATGATGGCTACTACTGCCATGCAATTGGCCATTGATGCCTTTGGCCCTATCGCCGATAATGCTGGTGGTATTGCCGAAATGAGCGAACTGCCTAAAGAAGTACGTGAAAAAACAGATATACTGGATGCCGTGGGTAATACCACTGCTGCCACTGGTAAAGGCTTTGCCATTGCCTCAGCCGCATTAACAGCCCTGGCGTTGTTTGCAGCTTTTGTTGGTATTGCCGGTATTGATGGTATAGATATTTATCATGCCGATGTACTGGCAGGATTATTTGTAGGTGGTATGATACCTTTTATATTTTCTTCATTAGCCATTAGGGCTGTGGGCGAAGCTGCTATGAGTATGGTGGAAGAAGTACGCCGCCAGTTTCGCACTATTCCGGGTATTATGGAAGGTACCGGCAAACCCGAGTACGATAAATGCGTAGCCATTTCTACAGATGCTTCTATTAAAAAAATGATGCTGCCGGGTGCTATTGCCCTTATATCTCCCCTATTAATCGGGTTTATTTTTGGCCCCGAAGTGCTGGGTGGATTTTTAGCTGGCGCTACCGTAAGTGGTGTATTAATGGGTATGTTTCAAAACAATGCCGGCGGCGCTTGGGATAACGCTAAAAAATCGTTTGAAAAAGGCGTTGAAATAAATGGCGAAACTTATTATAAAAAATCAGAGCCACACAAAGCATCGGTAACAGGCGATACAGTAGGTGATCCTTTTAAAGATACCTCTGGCCCGTCAATGAATATTCTTATTAAACTAATGAGTATTGTATCGTTGGTAATAGCCCCCAGCATTGCCAAACTACATGCCGATAAAATTGACGCAGGCAAAGCACCGGTGATTGTGGAAGAGAAAATCATTAAAACAATTGACAGTACTGGTACTGAAACCATCAACACCTCTATTGTAAAAGGTAGTATCAATGCCGATGGAGATTTTGTTTACGACCTGGGTGCGATGGGCACATTAAAATTAGCTGATGGTGCCGAACTGAGTGTTGGTGGCAACAGTGCAGAAAAAAAACTGCATGATTTTATTACAGATGCATCTAAGGCAGTGGATAAAACTACCTGGTTTACCATGGACCGCCTGTATTTTGAAACTGGTAAATCCGTTTTAAAAGCCAGCTCACAAGAGCAGTTGAAAAATATTGCCGCAATTTTAAAAGCCTACCCTGCTGCTGAATTAAAAGTGGGTGGCTATACTGATAATACCGGCGATAGCACGGCCAATGTAGCCCTTAGCCAGCAAAGAGCCGAAACTGCCAAGGCAGAATTGGTAAAATTAGGAGTAGATGCTAAACGTTTGGTAGCAGAAGGCTACGGCCCGCAATACCCTGTGGCAGACAATACAACTGCTGAGGGCAGGGCCCAAAACAGGCGGATTGACTTAAGGGTTACTAAAAAATAATAAAATACCTGTTTTTTTAAAAAAGCTAAAAGCATCCCCGCTTTTAGCTTTTTTGTTTATAGCCCAATGCTAACGCTTGATTGTGTTTATTTACCATCTCTGCTAAATCAAGTTTTGTATACTGCAAAGTAGGCAGCTTGCTTTATCCTTTATCACTTGCAGTTCATCCATTTATTTTTCCTTCTACGAAACTTTTAGTTTTTCTTTTTATCAATCCTGACTATATTTACTTACGAAAACAATCGTATTATGTCAGTATTAAAACCGTTGAAACCCACCGAGGGAGAGTTAGAAATTTTACAGGTACTATGGAGTAAACAGGCCGCTTCGGTAAGAGAAGTACACGAGGAGATTATTAAAAATAAAGAAGCCGGGTATACCACTACGCTTAAATTGATGCAGATAATGTTTGAAAAAGGCTTGGTAACCCGTGATAGCAGCAGTAAAGTGCATGTTTACCAGCCTGCGGTAAGCCGAGAAAAAACCCAAAGTCAATTGGTAAATAAAATGATTGATTCTCTTTTTGGCGGATCGCCGGCCCAGCTGGTAATGCAGGCATTAGGCAATCACAAAGCTTCAAAAGAAGAGTTGGAAGCTATCAGCAACTATTTAAAAAGTATTAAATAGCCTTGTATGCTACTTTCGTTTTTTGATAAGAATTACCTGCTGGTAGCCCTTGCCTGGGGCATAATTTGCAGCATTTGCCAAACTGCTTTTTTGTGGCTGCTGTATAGGTTAACCCTTCGTTTAGTACCAAAAAGCACTGCCCTATTCCGGTACAATTTTTCGCTGTTGCTGTTTGCTGGCAGTTTTGCTGGTTTTATCATCACATTTATTAACAGCTTTGTACAGTTACAACGGGGTGGTTTTAATGCTGCCATACAAATACAGGCAAGCCTGTTATCACAACAATTTATTGGAGTATTTCAATTAATTGCGGTGGTATACCTTGTAGTACTGGCAATATTAACCAGCAGGTTTTTACAAAAATTTTACCTGGTAAAACAGCTTAATAAAACACCGCTGGTAAAGGCGCCGCTATTAACCCGGCTATTTGTAAACCAAACAGCCATGCACCTTGGTATTAGAAAAAATGTACAAGTATGGTTAAATAGCCGGGTAAACACCGCATGTGTATCCGGTTTTTTAAAACCCGTTATTTATTTACCCATTACAATTTTTAACCAGTTAAATACGCAGCAGGCAGAAGCCGTATTACTGCATGAACTGGCGCATATTAAAAGAAACGATTACCTGGTAAACATTTTACAAACCATCATTGAGTTGTTGATGTTTTTTAATCCTTTTACACTTTTGCTTTCAAAATATATTCGGGCAGAAAGAGAGAATTGTTGCGACGATTGGGTACTCAGCTACCAGTTTAAACAGCATGATTATGCCACGGCCTTGCTTTTGATGGAGCAAAACAGGTATAATGGCAGCAAATTATTACTAGCTGTATCAGGCGGCGAAAAAGGGCAATTACTAGCCCGTATCAAACGGCTTTTTAGCGCTACGCCACAAATACAATTAGCTATTAATCAAAAACTAAAACTGGCATTTTGTACTATGTGCATGAGCCTGTTGCTCCTTTTTTTAATACCCGGCTTGCAAACGCCAACGCCTGTAGTAAAATTTGCCAATGCTTTGCCTGCTCGTATATTGCCGGGCAATGCTAAAAATGTATTTTATTATACAGAAAAACTGGGGTTAAATAATATTACCAATGATATGGCTTTGGCTACTAAGCAAAACAACCCATTGCTAACAAAACTGCCAGGTAATACTATAACCAACCAACCAATTGCGAAAAAAAGAGCAATTGCCAATAATCAACTTGAAAAAGCTTCAGCGCAGGCCTATTCCCTTACTTATATAAATGAAGCTTTATTAAAAGGACAAGAAACATTGGCTAACCTGCCTGTACCAATTGTAGAAAAAGAGCAAGAAATACCAGAACAATACCTGGTAAAAATTGAGGAAGAAGTAGCCGGCAGCGATGAAAAAACAGCCTACTTGCTTGAATACAAGCTGCAGGATGGAAAACAACAAATAACCCCCTTGTTAATAACCAATCAAAAACAACAGCCCCTTGATCTCCTAAAAAAACAAGGTTTACCAGACAGCTTGAAAACTCCAAAAGCAGCCAGGAAAAAGATCACGCTCTAAGATAAAATTTTAGTTAAAGGATATAAATACAAAAGACCCGATAGAAATCGGGTCTTTGTTTACGAACCTAATTCGGTTCTGTAACCCCCAAAGAAAACATCTTGTTTAACCAAGCACAAGCGCTTTATATTCTGGGGTTTGCTATTAAACGCTGCTTGTGAATGAATATTTTATAAAACCGAAAATTTTCTAAAAATTATTCTTCCTCCGTTTCTTCCCGGCGGGGCCTTTGTTGTATGATAGATTCTATTCTGATGGGTATTAAAGCCCAAAAAGAAGGAGCCGGGTTAACTGGTTGATTATACAGACCACTTTTAAGGCGATACTCAAAGGGAGCATCGTTTTTTCGGGTAAACTTTAAAAAAGTAAATAATCGTTTCATAAGGTGGAGGTTGAGCAGGTAAACAACATATCTACCTGCATTTATAATCACCAGTGACATGCCAAAAATTTAATATGCTAATTTTCAACTGATTAACTAAATTATATGCTGTGTCTTTTTCCAAAAACCGGAGTGATT
>JBDKJT010000184.1:0-16081 GCA_039796475.1 Bacteroidota bacterium
AAAAAACCTGAATTGACTATGCCAAACAACATTTTAAGCCGGCGGTTTGCACCTGTACGAGTGCCGGCTATTACATCACTTGCATTGGTTATACTGCTGCAGGTAATGTGCATATCCACAGCTATTGGGCAAAACACCTCTGTAAGGGGACGGGTGTTAAATGAAAAAGGGGCGCCATTGGCGGGCGCATCTGTTACACAAAAGGGCACCAATACGGGTGTTATTTCTGACAACGAAGGTGGCTTTAACCTTAGTGCACCCGCTGGTGCAGTGCTGATAATTACCGCAGTTGGATATGCAGATAAAGAAGTACCAGTGTCGGGTAGTATGCAGGGCGGCATAAAGTTATCGCCAGTACAAAAATCGCTGGACGAAGTGGTGGTGATTGGTTATGGCACCCAACGTAAAGTAGATGTTACCGGTGCCGTTTCGAGTGTTAATATTGAAGCCCGAAAAGATTTGCCCAACACAAATGTTGGACAACTGTTACAGGGTACAGTGCCTGGATTAAATGTAGGCTTGTCAACTGTTGCAGGTGGTACGCCGCCCATTGCCATCCGGGGGCAGGTTACACTTAGCGGTAATCAATCGGTATTAATTATTTTGGATGGCATACAATACAATGGCTCATTATCGTCTGTTAACCCCGATGATATTGCTTCAATTGATGTTTTAAAAGACGCCAGCTCTACCGCTGTTTACGGCGCTCAGGCGGCTAATGGGGTTATATTAATTACCACCCGAAAAGGGCGTGGAAATCAAAAACCACGTATCTCTTTTTCTACATCCTATACCAATCAAAAGCCCACCATTGGTAATTTAAGGCCGTTTGACAGGGATGGGTTTATTAATTTTATGACTGATAATTTTTACGACAAATCGTTTATTGGTCCCAGTTATACTCAACCTAACCCCAGCTTTAAGCTGGAAGATTATATTGATCCTGTATTGGGCACACCCACTGCCGGGCTAAATCCTTACAACTATAGCTGGTTTGATGAGGCTACCAACAATGGCTCTATCTACGAGGCAAATCTTAGTATTTCTGGTGGATCAGACAGGTTTAATTATTTTCTTTCCGGTGCGCTGGTAGATCAAAAAGGTTACATCATCAATGATATATTTAAGAGAAAAACATTAAGGGCCAACCTGGAAACAAAACCACTTACCTGGTGGAAGGTGGGCCTGGTGTCATCTGCTTCTTTTGTAAACCAGGATGGGGCAGAACCTACTTTTGGCGGTATACAGCGTATGCCACCATTGTTGGAGCCTTACGATTCTGCTGGTAATCTCATACCGTTTCCTACCAGAACATTGGAGCCGAGCCCTTTTACTACTTACTATGTAGATGATGTGGAAAGAACCAATTATTACTTTGCAAATGTGTACAGCGATATTGATTTCCCTTTTTTAAAGGGGTTAAACTACCGCATGAATTTTGGTAATAATTACCGGGAATACAATCATTATTTCTCCAGCATTTATGCCGCCGGGCAAACAGGCCAGGCATACAAAAACTATCAAAATTATTACGACTACACTTTTGATAATATCCTCTCTTACAAAAAAGCATTTGGCAAGCATGATGTAACGGCCACTTTATTATATGGCGCCATTCAACGAAAATTTAACAGCACCAATGCCAGGGCTGAAGGATTTACCCGGTTAAACCTTAGCTACAACAATCTTTCGCTTGGGGCTAATCGCTTTACAGAATCAAGCGCCAATGAAGAAGCATTAAATTATCAAATGGCCCGGGTGTTTTATAAGTTTAATAATAAATACCTGGTAACGGCCACTATACGCCGTGATGGTTTTTCGGCCTTTGCTAAAAATTTTAAATACGGCACCTTTCCATCTGTTGCATTGGGTTGGGTAATATCCAACGAAAATTTTATGGCCAACAGCCAATTTATTAACCAATTAAAACTAAGGGCTAGTTATGGCTTGGCCGGTAATCAAACATCTCAGTACACCTCTATTGCCAGGGTAGCCACCAATGCCGCCTATGTATTTGGCGATGGCGGCACCACCGCATTTGGTCAATTTGTAGAAACCCTGGGCAACGATAATTTAAAATGGGAGCGTACCAAAGAGCTAAACTTTGGTGTTGATTTTGCTTTGTTTGGCAACCGCTTAACTGGCTCGTTGGAGTACTATAAAAAAAGCACCACCGAATTGTTGTACAGCATCAATATCCCTGCTGTTACCGGCTTTAGCAACATACGCACCAATGTAGGTCAAATTGATAACACCGGTTTTGAAGCTGCCCTTAATTACGGCATTATTCGCCAAAAAAACCTTACTTGGGATGTTAACCTCAACTTTTCTACCAACAGCAACAAAGTTGTTACCATCCGTGGTATTGATGCCAATGGCGACGGGCAAGAAGATGACCTGGTATCTAGCGGATTATTTATCGGTAAATCAATTGGTACTATTTACGATTATCAACTTGATGGTATTTATCAATTAAACGACCAGCTACTGCCAGGTTTTTTTGCAGGCACTCACCGCATTGTAGATCAAAATAAAGACAACAATATCACACAAGCAGACGATCGCACTTTTTTAGGCAGAAGAGAACCAGCTTATCGCTGGAGCCTGGGTAATACAGTTACGTACAAAGGCTTTTCGTTGTTTGTATTTGTAAACTCGGTGCAGGGCGGCAGTGATGGATTTTTGGGCAATAACAATCCATCTTTTTTTAGGGAAGATAATACCATAAGGGTAAACTCACTGCAAGGGATAGACTATTGGTCGCCATCAAACCCTAATGGAAAATATCCACGCAATATCTCTGGCACCCGTGCCAAATTTGATCCCAATTTTTGGCAAAGCAGAAGTTTTGTAAGGTTACAGGATATTACCGTATCGTACAACCTTGCCCATACCTTGTTAAAAAAATTACCCGTACAAACGCTTAGCCTGTTTTTAAGCGGCCGTAACCTGCACACCTGGACAAACTGGGAGGGCTGGGACCCTGAAACAGAGGCCGCAGATGCCAATGGTGTATTGCAAGCGCAAGGCTTACTAATTGGCGGAAGGCCCGTGTTAAAAACATTTTCTGTAGGCCTAAACCTTGTTTTTTAAAGCTTATTAAAATAAAAATAATGAAGCATATATTTCGATTAACATTGCTGAGCCTGCTACTTACCAGCGTGTCTTGCAAAAAAACTTTTTTAGACGAAACGCCTCTTTCATTTCTTAGCACCACCAATGCTTTTAAAACAACCGACGATTTTAATGCATCTGTAAATAATCTTTACAGGCTGGTAAGAGAAGAGTTTTACTCCCGTAGTGATTGGCAACCCATGCAATACCTGTACCGTACCGACCTGGTGGTAGAAGTAACGGTGGGCAGTAACCCACAACTAGCTACCGATTTTGGCCCTAATGGCACATTAGCCAATAATCATTGGAGCCAGATTTATAAAATTGTATCCGAGGCCAATACTATTATCAGCCGTATCCCGGCGTCCTCATTAACTGCCAGCAACAAAGTATTGTTTGAGGCAAGGGGCCGCTTTTTTAGGGCTTTTGCGTATCGTACCCTTGCATACTTGTGGGGTGGCGTGCCATTGGTAACGGAAGAAATTGTGGCAGAAAAAGCTGATTTTACCCGTGCTACAAAAGAAGCTGTTCTAAACCAGGTAATTGAAGACCTTAAATTTGCAACAGCCAACCTGCCCGCTATTGCAGCGGTAAAAGATGGGGAAGTATCCAATCTTGCTGCATGGCATTTGCTGGCAGAAGTATATTTGGCAGCAGGGCAATATCAAAATGCGGCAGATGCAGCAACCGTGGTAATAGATGATGCAGCAACCGACTTAATGACCACCCGTTTTGGATCCCGTTCGGCAGTGGTGCCCGGCGATGCGTATTGGGATTTGTTTCAAACAAAAAATCAAAACCGAAAAAGTGCAGCCAATAAAGAAGCGTTGTGGGTAATACAATTTGAAACGGATTTAGCTGGTGGTGGTGCAGTTTCTACTGAAAGAGCAGGTGCTTACCAGTTAGAGAGGGTGCATGTGCCATTGTTTAGAGATATGCGCTCTAACGGTGTAGCCTTGTTTCGCTGGCCCGTAAGCGATTACACCGGTGGCCGTGGGGTAGGCTTTATGCAGCCATCCAGGTATTTTGCCGATACGGTTTGGCAAAGCGATTTTGCCAACGACATCCGCAATGCCAATCATAATTTTGTAAGAGAAATTACCGTCACCAATCCGGCCAGTCCCTTGTTTGGGCAAAAGGTTTCAACCCAATCACCGCCAGCGGGCGCTACGGTTACTTATCCATCCAGGGTGTTTTATCCTTACCAATCCAAAGCCACCACCATTGCCGATCATCCGGCTGGTTTGTATGTAAATCCTGGTTCTGCAGATCCTACTTTAAAGTACGAGTTAAAAGCATCTGCCGGTGGCACCTATACCGATCAATACATGTTTCGTTTTGCAGAAACATACCTGTTGAGGGCCGAGGCTTATGCTGGCTTAGGTAATACCGCCGCAGCGGCTGCCGACATTAATATGGTACGTACCCGTGCTAATGCAAGCCCGGTAGCTCCTGCCAACGTAAACCTTAATTATATACTAGATGAAAGGATGAGGGAATTTGGTGTGGAAGAAAAAAGAATGCTTACACTAATGCGGCTGGGTAAACTGTACGACAGGGTAAAAGAGCACAACGCTTTTTATGGTGTTAATATGGAGCAACGCTTTAACCTTTGGGCTATACCATTTGGCGAAATTGAAAGAAATACCGGTGCAGTACTGGAGCAAAACCCCGGCTACTGATAACCGTAAGTAAGTTTTGTATAAATAGATAACGTGTTTTGGTATTGAAAATAGAATGAAAAAGGGGATCTGCTCTCATTTCTCCTTTTCATTTACCCTTTTTTGGGGTTGATGCAATAAGTACAATACTTGCTGTAAAACAGTGTAAGTACGATGAGTAAACAACAGCAGCATTTGGCTAGGTACAAGTTGGTGGTGTTAGCCGTATTAGGTGTTTTTTGGACGGTTACAACGGTAGCGCAAACAGGTGGCAGGCAAAAGATACTGCTAAACACGGGGTGGCTTTTTTTTAAAGGAGATCCGCCAGCAGCCAAAGGATTGAGTTATGATACAAGGCCAGTTGTTGCAGATAAAAATGATAATATAGTAGCCGATAGTAAACCAACTGAAAGGCTGGCATCGGCATCATCGGATAGCACCTTAAAAAAATGGATACTACCGTCGGCAAACGAATTTATCAGCAACCCTGTAAAAAAACACCTGCGTCCGGCAGGCAGTCCCGCTTTAAACATATCCTTTGCGCAAGCTGGCTTTAATGATGCGGAGTGGCAAAAAATTATCATTCCGCACGACTGGGCCATTAACGATTCTTTTTATACCACCGCCCATGCTGTAGTAGGCGGTGGTATGGGCCGCCTGCCCGTGCAAGGTGTGGGCTGGTACCGAAAAAAATTGCACATTCCTTTATCAGATAAGGGAAAAGAAATTTACCTGGAGGTAGATGGGGCCATGTCGTACGCTATGGTATGGCTTAATGGACACTTGCTGGGTGGCTGGCCTTATGGTTATAATTCCTTCCGGATTCAACTCACTCCTTACCTGGTGCCGGGTGGCGATAACCAGTTAGCAATTCGCCTCGATAATCCGGCCAATTCATCCCGTTGGTACCCCGGCGCCGGCCTTTACCGTAATGTATGGCTTACCAAAGTTAATCCTGTGCATATTGCACATTGGGGCACTTTTATAACTGCAACCAATGTATCTGCTGCTGCGGCTACTTTAAACCTATCCGTTGCCGTAGAAAATAAAACAGCCATAAATCAATCTGTAAAAATTGAAACCACCGTTTACAGAGCTCACAATGGTAAGCCGCTTACTACCGGCAAGGCAGCCACGTTTGCAGCAACCTTGCTGCAGTTAAGTCCCGGCCAAAAATTAGCTGCTAACAGTACGGTAAATATTAATAAGCCAGCTTTATGGGGGCCTCCGCCAGCGCAACAGCCCAATTTGTATATAGCCATCACCCGTTTGTATATCAAGGGCAAGCTGGTTGATACCTATCAAACAAATTTTGGTATACGGGAGGTACAGTTTGATGCAGTAAAAGGCCTGCTTGTAAACAAGCAGCCAGTACGCATACAAGGCGTAAATCAACACCATGATTTGGGCGCCTTGGGCGCTGCTTTTAATACCCGGGCTGCACAAAGGCAGTTGGAGTTGTTGCAGGAGTTGGGCTGTAATGCCATTCGCATGGCTCACAACCCGCCAGCCCCCGAGCTGTTAGCACTTACCGACCAAATGGGTTTTTTAGTAATTGACGAAATATTCGATAGTTGGGAAAGAAAAAAAACAGCACTTGATTTTCACCTGCTATTTGCCGATTGGGCAGAGGCAGATACCCGTGCCTTTATT
This sequence comes from Bacteroidota bacterium, assembly GCA_039796475.1. Taxonomy (GTDB): domain Bacteria; phylum Bacteroidota; class Bacteroidia; order Chitinophagales; family Chitinophagaceae; genus Ferruginibacter. The sequence goes on from JBDKJT010000184.1 coordinate 6,429, forward strand.
AGAAGAGATCGTAACCACCCCTCGGTAATTGCGTGGAGCTTTGGTAACGAAGTAGGAGAGCAATATACCGATACGGCGGGTGCTGCCATTGCCGCCGGGCTTTATGCCATTGTTAAAGAAGAAGACAGTACCAGGCCGGCCACCGCCTCTATGAATTATGCAAAGCCATCTATGCCTTTTGCGAACGTAATGGATATCATCAGCCTTAACTACCAGGGCGAAGGTATAAGAGATGCACCCGGCTATGCTCATCTTAATGGCATACGTACCGCTCCGTTATACCCCGCCTTTCATCAAAAGTTTCCCAACAAAATGATTGTAAGCAGCGAAACAGCATCGGCGCTTAGCAGCAGGGGTAGTTATATTTTTCCTGTTACCAGCAACAGCAGTGCGCCGGTAAGCGATAGTACTGGTGGAGATTCGGTTAACCATTATGTAAGTGCCTACGAGCTATACACTGCAGCATTTGGTGCCTCACCCGATAAAGTTTTTGCATCGCAGGATAAACATCCCTTTGTAGCAGGTGAATTTGTATGGTCGGGCTGGGATTATTTGGGCGAACCTACACCCTATTATAGTGCCCGTAGCTCATACTGCGGAATAATTGATTTGGCCGGATTTAAAAAAGATCGCTTTTACCTGTATCAATCCCGTTGGCGGCCAAATTTACGCATGGTGCATATTTTGCCGCATTGGAATTGGCCGGGGCGTATTGGCTTAATAACGCCAGTGCATATCTTTACTTCTGGCGATGCTGCTGAGCTTTTTTTAAATGGCCGATCGCTGGGTAAAAAACAAAAACAACCCTTTGAGTACAGGCTTAGGTGGGATGATGTATCGTACGAGCCGGGGGAGTTAAAAGTGGTATCGTATAAAAATGGAAAAATATGGGCTGAACAAACCGTACATACTACGGATACAGCCGCACAGTTATACCTAACTGCCGACCGTACCCCAATACAGGCTGATGGTAAAGATCTTTGTTTTGTTACCATACGGGTGGCAGATAAAAATGGGCTAACCGTTCCTGTGGCAAACAACAGCATACGGGTAACCGTAGCTGGCGTTGGCGAATTGGTTGCTACAGATAACGGCAATCCTGCAGATATGGTATCATTTGGTTCTCACAAGCGGGATGCTTATTTTGGGCTGGCTTTGGCCATTATCCGCTCAAAAGTGGGCAAGGCAGGCGTAATAAAGGTAACCGTTGAATCACCGGGCTTGTCGCCGGCTGTACTGGAGCTTTACAGCAAATAACAGCAGTGTAATGGCAGTACCGGCGCATTGGTAGTGTACTACAAAACATATAATTTTAATTGAGTTGGTTAAATAAGCGTCATAATCAACATTCACACAGGGGGAATATTTTATTCCCCCTCTTAAAAAACGGTAAATGTTATTACTTGGAATTGATGTGGGTACTTCATCCATCAAAGTATCGGTAGTAGATGCACAAACGCAGCAACGCATCGTATCTGTAAGTTGGCCCGAGGGGGTAGAAACCGCCATCACGTCGCTGCAACCGGGTTGGGCAGAGCAAAGCCCTGATATGTGGTGGCAGCATACACAGCAAGCCATACTAAAAGCAAACGCCACTAAATTGTACAACCCTGCTGATATTGCTGCCATCGGTATTTCGTATCAAATGCATGGGCTGGTAATAACCGATAAACAAGATCGGGTATTAAGAGACAGTATTATTTGGTGTGATAGCCGTGCGGTAGAAATTGGTAATAAAGCTTTTGAAGCAATCGGTCCATCCAAATCGCTTCAGCATCTTTTAAACTCACCGGGTAATTTTACGGCCAGTAAACTGGCCTGGGTAAAACAGCACCAGCCAGCGGTATACGAGCAAGTAAAAAATGTTATGCTTCCCGGCGATTATATTTCATTGCAGCTAACCGGTACAGTTACTACCACCATATCTGCTTTGTCTGAGGGTGTATTTTGGGATTTTTCGGAAGATAAATTGTCGGACGATGTATTTAGCCATTACGGATTTAGCCAGTCTATCATACCAGCTATAAAACCGGTATTTGCCGAGCATGGCCGCCTGAGTACAGCTGTGGCGGCACAATTATCGCTAAAGGCTGGTATACCCGTAGCTTATAAAGCAGGCGATCAGCCCAATAATGCCCTATCCTTAAATGTACTCAACGCAGGCGAAGTTGCCGCTACGGCTGGCACTAGCGGTGTTATCTATGGTGTTAGTGATGAGCTTGCTTTTGATACACAATCAAGAATAAACAGTTTTGCACATGTAAACTATACGCCTGAGCAAAAACGTATTGGCGTATTGCTTTGTATTAATGGCACGGGCATACTCAATAGATGGATAAAAAATAGTACAGGCAACCCATCTTACCAGGCAATGAATGAGGCTGCTGAAAAAATTGCTGCCGGTAGTGAGGGGGTGATGGTATTACCGTTTGGCAATGGCGCTGAGCGAATGCTGGAAAACAGGATAGCAGGTGCACATATACATCAATTAGATTTTAACCTGCATACACAGGCGCATTTATACCGGGCATCGCAAGAGGGCATTGCGTTTGCATTTAGATACGGATTGGATATAATGAAAGAAAATAAAATGACGCCCGCTGTAATAAGGGCCGGTAAAGCTAATATGTTTTTAAGCCCAGTATTTACACAAGCTTTTGTAAATACGCTCAATATTCCGGTGGAATTGCATAACTGCGATGGAAGTGTGGGTGCAGCATTGGGTGCCGGTATTGGTGCTGGCATTTATAAGCATCCAAAAGAAGCATTTAGTAACGCAAGGCCATTGGCTTTGATAGAACCCGGCAACACTTCGGCTGTGTACCAGGCCTTGTATCAACAATGGAAACAGTTGCTGCAAAAGCAACTTGGTTAATAATGAAAAAAATGCAGAAGCAATTTTAACTAAACTGATTAAAGCAACCAAGGCATATAAATGTTATAAAACGCATTGGTGCGGCTAATCGGATGTAAAGGTTAAAAGAAAAGTTGTTTAGCTATATCTTATAAGCGGTTTGTATAAAAATCATGCCTTAAGCAATACATAGGTATGGCTTGTTTAACCATTTACCCTACCATATTTATAAAAAATACTTTTAAATGTTAATGCATCAAACAATGCGATGGTATGGGCCACACGACACTGTTAGCCTAAGCGATATACGGCAGGCTGGTTGTGCAGGTGTGGTTACTGCATTACACCAAATACCCGTTGGGCAGCAGTGGGGTATAGCCGAAATACAACAACGCAGGCAGTTAATAGAGGCTGCTGGCATGTCGTGGACGGTGGTAGAAAGCCTGCCCGTTAGTGATGACATCAAAAGGCAAACGGGTAATTACCTGGCCCATATTAAAAACTATCAACAAAGCCTGCTTAACCTGGCAGCCTGTGGTATAAAAGTGGTAACGTATAATTTTATGCCGGTGCTTGATTGGTTGCGTACCGATATTGCTTACAAATTGGATGATGGCAGTACCGCTCTTTATTTTAACCGGGTGGAGTATATTGTTTTTGACGTTTTTTTATTGCAAAGGCCGGGTGCAGCTGCTGCTTATACAGCGGCAGAACTGGAGTTGGCTGCCAGCCGGTATAAGGCAATGAGTAAAACAGCAATAAGCAACTTATTTACTAATATGCTGCTGGGCTTGCCCGGTAGTGATGATGCTTTTACCGCAGAGCAGGTATTAACAGAACTGGAAAAATACCATGGTATTAGCGCAGCAAAATTACAGCAACACCTTTTTTATTTTTTGCAAAATATAGTGCCGGTAGCTGAAGCCTGTGGTATAAAAATGGCCATTCATCCGGATGACCCACCGTATGCCGTATTGGGGTTGCCACGTATCATGAGTACCGAAAACGATGCTGCAGCAATGCTTGCAGCTGTTCCATCTCCTGCAAATGGTTTGTGTTTTTGTACAGGATCGTTTGGCGCCCGGGCCGATAATGATATACCTGCTATGCTAAAACGTTTTGGTAACCATATTCATTTTTTGCACCTGCGTAATACATCAAGGGATGCACTAGGAAATTTTTTTGAGGCCGATCATTTAGCTGGCGACACTAACATGTACGAGGTAATAAAAGAAGTACTCGCCATTCAGCACCGGCGCCAAATTTCTATTCCCATGCGGCCAGATCATGGCCATCAAATGCTGGACGACCTTAACAAAAAAACATATCCAGGTTACTCAGCCATCGGCCGATTAAAAGGGCTGGCGGAATTAAGGGGTGTGGAGTATGCATTGTATCAAACCTATTATCTAGGCGAAAAATAAAATGGCGTAGCTACTGTTAAGGAAACTGTACAATCGCCTATATGTTTACCCGGCCCATTTTGGGTACCAATACCTGGATGGTAAACCAACCTGCCAGGTAAGCTACGCTACAAAATATAAATAAGATAAAATAGCCTTGGTTTATATTGCCCTGGTTTTTGTAATAATCAAATAATAAGCCGGCTGTTTTGGCAAGCAAAATACCACTAATGGCGCCAAACATTGTGCCAATACCGGTTACAGAACCAACAGCTTTTTTGGGAAACATGTCAGACACAATGGTATACATATTGGCGCTCCAGGCTTGGTGTGCAGCACATGCAAACCCTACCATGCCTACTGCCAGCCACACATTTTTATCACCCAGTATTTGAGTAAATATCACAGGCAATGCACAGCAAGCGTAAATAAGCATAGCTGTTTTTCGGGCTTTCAAAACGCTCCATCCTCGCCTGGTAAAATACAATGGTAACCATCCGCCGGCTATGCTGCCAGCCGTGGCCAGTGTATATACCACTGCTATGGGCAAGGCAGATTGTGTACTAGTTAATCCGTATTGTGCTTTTAAAAATGCAGGAAACCAAAACAAGTAAAACCACCAAACGGGATCGGTCATAAATTTTCCCAAGGCAAAGGCCCAGGTTTGTTTGTAGTGCAGTAATTGTAGCCAGGGTACGGTTGTTTTATCTGCAGCAGCGGCCTCATTTTCGTCTGCATCACTGTGTATCCATTCATACTCGGGCTTTAAAAGTTTGGCATGCCTGGCGGGCACTTCATACAAAAGCCACCAAAAAATAAGCCAGATAAAACCGATAGCCCCAGTAATAATAAATGCCCATTGCCAACCCATTTTTTCTGCAATAAACGGTACCGTTAGCGGAGCTGCAATAGCGCCGATATTTGAGCCGCTATTAAAAATGCCGGTAGCCAGTGCCCGTTCTTTTTTTGGAAACCACTCTGCAATTGTTTTAACGGCAGCAGGAAAATTGCCAGCTTCGGTTAGCCCCAATGCAGCCCGGGCAATACCAAAACCAGTTGTGCTGGTAGCTAGTGCATGGCCCATGGCAGCAATACTCCATAAAAGGGTAGAGAGGGCGTAGCCTATTTTTGTACCTGCTTTATCAATAAACCGGCCGGCCCACAGTATGCCAATAGCATACGATAATTGAAATGCAATAACGATATTGGAATAATCAGATTCACTCCAGTTAAAATCTTTTTCGAGTGTGCCTTTTAGTAAACTAATTACCTGCCTGTCGAGGTAATTGATGGTTGTGGCAAAAAATACAAGGCCACAAATCGTCCACCTGTATTTTCCTATGGTTGCGGAGTTGGTTGGATACATTTTTTTGTGATTATGCTTGCAAATAGATAAGCATGCAACTGGTTAAATTTTTTATTTGGCAAACCGTATTTATGAGTCACTCATCTTACAGCAGTGGTTTTACATTGTTGTAAGTTGCAGCAGGCAGCAGCCTTGGTTTTAAAGCAATATAGTTCAATTAAATAATAAAATGCAATCGGTTACATAATTTAGAATTTTGTGTTTAAATTAGCCTTTTAATAAATTTTTTTTGCCAACAATAGGGCCGTTGTTCCTTTAACATAAGTGCTTAATGATAGCCAAATACTAAGTTGCTTTTTATTTAAAACAGTATTGGTGAGGTAGTTTGCAGGCAAGCAAGATGGTAATAAATAGTTGCTGAAAGATTGCAAATACCGGGTATGCTTTTTACAATTTAACTGAGTTGAATACATACACCGTTGCACAAAAATGAAGTAATGCGAAAAAGAAGAGATGATTTTGTAAAACTACCGATATGCTGAAACCATTTTTGGATGATTGTTTTTTGTTGGATACTCCTACAGCTCAAAGGCTGTATTATGAATATGCTGCCGGTATGCCCATCATTGATTATCACAATCACTTGCATCCGGGGCAAATAGCCCACAATTACCAGTTTGCCAATATTACAGAGGCATGGTTATCTGTAGATCATTATAAATGGAGAGCCATGCGTGCCAATGGTATTGCAGAGCAGTTTATTACCGGCAACAGCAGCGACGAGGATAAATTTTTGCATTGGGCTACAACAGTGCCCCATACACTAAGAAACCCACTTTTTCACTGGACACACCTGGAGTTGCAACGGTATTTTGGCATTACAACATTATTAAACCAAGATACAGCCACGCAGCTTTACCAACAATGCAATCATTTGTTGCAGCAGGATGATTACAGGGTACATGGCCTGTTAAAAAAAATGAATGTACAATTGCTCTGCACAACCGACGACCCGGTAGATACACTAGAAAATCATTTATGGATACAGCAACAGCAGGTGCCTGTAAAAGTATTGCCCGCTTTTAGACCTGATAAAGCGATAGACGTTTCAGACGCAACAGCTTTTAATAAATACCTTGGTTTGCTGGAAGCTGCTGCAGGCATAGCTATTACTACTTTTGATCAGTATGTAGCGGCATTGCAACAACGCCATCATTACTTTGCCCAAGCTGGCTGTATCATAAGTGATCATGGGCTGGAGTACCTGCCGGTAGCTGATTTTACGGAGGCGGAGATACAAGCTTATTTTTTACGCCTGCGGATGGGTAAGCAACTTTCTTTTACAGAGCAGCAGCAGTTTAAAAGTTGTATGCTGCTGCTGCTGGCTGAATGGAATTATGAGAAAAACTGGGTGCAGCAATTTCACCTGGGCCCATTAAGAAATACCAACAGTCGTTTGCAAAAACTGCTAGGTGCTGATGCCGGCACAGATAGTATGGGTGATTTTTTACATGCTCACCCGCTCTCTGTTTTTTTAAATAAATTGGATAGCAAGGGCAAACTTGCCAAAACTATTTTATACAATAGCAATCCATCCGACAACGAAGTTTTTGCTACCATGGCTGGTAATTTTAATGATGGCAGTATGCCCGGCAAAATACAATGGGGTAGCGCCTGGTGGTTTTTAGATCAAAAAGATGGCATTGAAAAACAGTTGAATACACTTAGCAATACGGGCTTGATTAGCCGTTTTATTGGAATGCTTACCGATAGCCGCAGCTTTCTCTCTTTTCCCCGGCACGAATATTTTAGACGAATATTGTGCAATGTACTGGGTGCCGAAATGGAAAAAGGGCTATTGCCCAACGATATTAAATGGATTGGGAATATGGTAAAAGACATTTGTTACAACAACACAAAAAATTATTTAAACTGCTAAAAACGCTTTTGGTATGGTAGCTTGTTTTGGCGAATTATTACTTCGGTTTAGCCCGGCAGCTAATGGTGCTTGGATTGAGCAGTGCAGTATGCCTGTGTATATTGGTGGAGCAGAGTTTAATGTTGCAACAGCCCTTGCCAATTGGGATGTAGCTGTAAAATATATTACCGCACTTCCGCCCAACCAGCTTACAGCTGCTATTATCAATCTGATGCAGCATAAAAACATCCGCACCAATGGTATTCAGCAACAAGGCGACAGGATAGGGCTGTATTACCTGCCTGCACACGCCGATCTTAAAAACCCAGGTGTTATTTATGATAGGGCAGGCTCTTCTTTTTCGATGCTAAAAACGGGTACCCTTCATTGGCCTGGTTTACTACAAAGCTGCTCCTGGTTTCATTTTAGTGCCATCACGCCGGCGCTAAATAGCGATATGCCGGCCCTTTGTACAGAAGCTTTACAAGCGGCAAAACAACAAGGCATCACTGTTTCTGTAGATCTTAACCATAGGCCAAAACTTTGGCAGTATGGTCAGCAGCCATCCACTGTAATGCCCGGGTTGATGCAGTATTGCGATGTGGTGATGGGCAATGTCTGGTCTGCACAGCAGCTGTTGGGCATTCGCCATGATATTGCTGATGGAGATACTTCGTTTAATACACTTACCGCTGCAGCAGATAAATGTATACAACAAATACAATTAAACTGGCCGCAGGTAAAAACGATTGCTCTTACTTTTCGTATGGCAGATACTTATTTTGCTGTTTTGCATCAGCATCAGCAAACAATAACATCCGCTATTATACCCATTAAAAATATTATAAACCAAGCTGGCAGTGGCGATTGTTTTATGGCGGGGCTTATATATGGTATTCGTAAGCAATGGCCAGTATTGCAAACAGTAAACTTTGCCGTTACAGCTGCTACGGGCAAATTATACGAGCCTGGCGATTATACCCTGCAAACATTAGCCCAAATATTTACACGGTTACCATGAAAAAAATAAATATCAAACAAGCCCTGCAGCAGCAACCAATTTTGCCATTATTTTACCATGATGACGCAGCAGTATGTATTGATATAATGCAAGCCTTGTACAACGGCGGTATAAGAGTAATTGAATTTACAAACAGGGGTACCCAGGCTATTAACAATGTAGCTGCATTAATTCAATACCGCAATACGCATTTAAAAGATTTAATGATAGGCGTAGGCACCGTTGGCACTACACAAAAAGCTTTGGCTTTTATAGATGTTGGAGCCGATTTTTTAATCAGCCCTTTTTTTGATGCGTCTGTTTGTAAGGTTGCAAATTCAAATAATATCGATTGGATGCCTGGTTGCATGACACCAACCGAAATACATACAGCAATTAAAGCTGGTTGTAATAGCATCAAACTTTTTCCGGGAGATTTGTTGGGCACCAGCTTTTTAAAAGCAATTAAACCCTTATTTCCTACTGTTAATTTTGTAATTACCGGAGGGGTAGATGCGTCTGTTAGCAGCATCAATAGCTGGTTGCAGTCCGGCGCTATGGCGGTAGGCCTAGGCAGTAAACTAATAACCAATGAGCTGATAAAAGCAGCTAGTTATCCCGCTTTATCAAACCAAGTAGCAGGTTTGTTACAGCAGGTAAGCAAACAGTAACGTTTGCCAAATGCAGTTGTTAACTTGATGGTTTGCTGCCTGCTTCTATTTCCTTTAAAAACTGGGTAGGTGTTTTTCCAAATTCGTTTTTAAAAGCTTTGGAAAAATATGATTGTGTTTGTATCCCCACACTGTACATTACTTCGGTAATAGAAGCATCAGATTGTGTTAGCAATTGTGCAGCTTTTTTTAACCGGATGGTGCGTATAAAATCTCCTATTGCCTGGCCGCTTATACCTTTTATTTTGTTGTATAATTTTGTACGGCTCATGCCAATTTGAGTGCATACAAAATCAATATCCAGCTCAGGGCTGCTAAGGTTATCTTCAATTAGTTTTATCAATTCTTCTATAAAATATTTGTCTTTGTTGGAGCTTGCCAATTCTTTTATTTCTACGGTATAATCTTTTTGATAACGCTGTTTCAGCTTTTGTTTTTGTTGTAAAATATTTCGGATAGTAAGTAGCAGTAACTCCATACTTACCGGTTTAGAAAAATAAT
>JBDKJT010000185.1:0-9061 GCA_039796475.1 Bacteroidota bacterium
ACGAGTTAGATTGGCGGGTATTGTAAAAACTTACCGAAAATGAGTTTCGTTTTTTACCGCCCAGCCAGGGTTCGGTAAACGAAAGGTTATAGGTACGAAAAGCCCGCCCGTTTGATTGTATTCTTGCGCTTAGCTTTTGCCCGCTACCAGAGGGTAGAGGATCCCAGGTGTTTTTATTAAAAATATTATTGATGGAGAAGTTGTTAAACGTAATACCCAGGGTACCGGTTAGGCCAATACCACCTCCAAAACCTGCCGATAGCTCTAATTGGTCGTTTGATCTTTCTTCTACCCCCCAGCTAATATCCACCGTACCATTATCGGCATTGGGTACGATATTGGGTGCAATTTTTTCGGGATTAAAAAAGCCCAATTGGCCAAGCTCACGCTGTGTACGAATGATATCTGCACGGCTAAATTTTTCGCCGGGTACCGTTCTTAATTCACGGCGCACCACAAAATCCTTGGTTTTGTCGTTGCCGATGATGTCTACTTTACCGATGGTAGCCTGCGGCCCTTCTCTCATCCGTATCTCAAAGTTGATGGTATCGTTATACACCGAGGTTTCTACAGGGTCTACACTAAAAAACAGGTAGCCGTCATCCATATACAGGCTTTGTATATCGCCGCCCTCTGCACTCATTTGCTTACCCAGCCTTTTGTTAAGCAACTCCAGGTTGTAGATGTCTCCTTTTTTAATAGCCAGAAAAAGGTTTAACACAGAGTCGCTGTACTTGGTATTGCCCCTCCAGGCTATATCCCCAAAATAATATTTGCGGCCTTCATCTACTTTAATATGTATATCCAGGTTGCCTTGCTGGTTGGGTACGGTAGTATCTGCTATTAGCACTGCATCTCTAAAACCTTGTGAGTTGTAGTAGTCCAGCAGGTTTACTTTATCTTCTTCGTATTTTTTGGGATTAAATTTAGAAGAGCTAAATAATTTAAACCTGAAATAGGGATCAAGAAATTCTTTGGTTTTTGTAACCGATAAAAAGCCATAATCTTTGGCATATTCTCCAAAAGACATATCGGTAATGCTATCGTTGTAAGGGCTTTGGTAGCGTTGCGGATGCAGGGTAAGGCGAGTCATTTCTTTGGTGCCTTTCATCTGCTTTTTAAGCTTGCTATCTTTAATGTTATCGTTATTGGCAAAGTTGAGTGAGTTTACTTTTACTTTTTTGCCTTTATCAACCAGCAGGGTTAGCACTACCGCATTGTTTACGCCGGTAGCTGGTACTTCTGTTATACCCACTTTTACGTTGCGGTATCCTTTATCCGCAAAATGACGGGTAATAATATCCACGGCACTTACTTTCATGTTATCGGTTACCACCCTGTCTCTTGACAGGCCCAATTTGGTATCCAAATCGTCTTTTTCGCCTTTTTTAATACCGGTGATACGATAATCTGCCAGCCGGGGCCTTTCTACAATGGCTAGCTCAACATATAAATTATTGCCAACAAGGTTAGTAAGCAGCACCTGTACATCGGCAATCAAGCTTTGTTTCCATAATTTATTGATGGCTTTGCTAAATATATCGGTACCCGGTATTTGTACTTTATCGCCAATGGCCATACCGGAAATGGATATAATAAGATTTTCATCAAAAGATTTATTGCCAGATACGGTTATACCAGCAATGGTATATTCTTTGGCAAATTTTGAATCAAAAATTTCTAATAGTTGAGGATTGATGGATACCGGGGGCAATGTATCAACCTGTGCAAGGGCCGGGCTACTGAAAAAAGCTATAAAAACAATAAGTAAAAAGTTCTGGTAAATCCTGTGCATCAAATGTTTTTTACGATCGGCAAATTACTTGCAATTATCAAAAGTATTTGTTAAACCATCCATGCTTTATTTGCTGAAAAAGCCACCGGATGGGGATATTAATTGTTTAGCTACTGGTATCTACTTCGTTGGTAACCTGCTCACCGGTTTTTCCAAAACGCCGCTGCCGCTGTTGAAAATTAAGGATGGCTTCGTACAGGTTTTCTTTTCTAAAATCTGGCCACCGGGTATTGGTAAAATACAACTCGGCATACGCTAGCTGGTACAGCAAAAAGTTACTGATGCGGTATTCGCCACTGGTTCTTATCATCAACTCGGGGTCGGGAAATTCGCTGGTAGCTAAATATTTTTGTACCGTTTCCTGCGATATGGTATCCGGCTCCAGCAATCCTTTTTGTACCGCCCCTGCAATATTTTTTACTGCATTTACCAGCTCCCAACGGCTACTGTAGCTTAAAGCCATTACCAGGTTAAGCCCGGTGTTTGGGGCTGTTTCTTCCAAGGCTTCTTTAAGGGCTGTTTTAGCACTATCGGGCAGCATGTTTAAATCGCCAATTACATGCAGCTTAATATTGTTTTTGTTAAGCGTAGGCACTTCTTTTCGAATGGTATCCACCAGCAATTCCATCAGGCCGGTTACTTCATACTCAGGGCGGTCCCAGTTTTCTGTGCTAAAAGCATACAAGGTTAAATATTCAATACCAAGCTCAGCACAACCTTCTACAATATTTCGTACACTCTCTACCCCATGCAGGTGGCCAAACAAACGATCTTCGCCCTTTTCTTGCGCCCACCTGCCATTGCCATCCATAATGATGGCAATATGCCTTGGCAAACGCTGCTGATCAATTTGTGCCAGTATGCTCATACTTTACATAAATAGTTAAAAAAAGCCCCTGCGCTTACAGGGGTTGCAAAAGTAATAAAATTTAGTTGGAATAAGCATTTGAGCCAAATGTCTATTGCTTTACCAGCTTGCCGCGGTATAAAATGCCATTTATGGAAGCATGGTAAAAATACACCCCCGCAGGATGGCCCGAAATATCAAAAGCGCTGCAATTGGTAAAATGGGCTACCTGCCTGCCAGATGCTTGCAAAAGCAGTATTTTTTCTGCTACTATTACCTGCCCATCTTTTTTAAATCTAAAAACACCGTTGCCGGGATTGGGAAAGATGATTGCTGAACTTGATTGTACGGGTAGTATTGCTTCGCTTACACAATCTGCCATGGCTTTTTGATACGCTTTGTTATCTGCAAGGCGTTGGCTAACAGCGCACTGGTACTTATCATACAATGTTACCGTAGCTGCTGCAGAAACAGTGGCCGGCAGCTGAATTTGTTGCTGGTTGGTAAACTGGTAAGTGCTGGCACCATCTACAATTTCCCAATGGTTTTCGCCCTTTAAGTTGGTAATACAACGGGTTATACAGCCGCCTGGCGTTGGGTATACACTGCTGGTAAAGCTAAAGGTATCGCAGCTTTTTTGGCGGGCATACCACTGTATATTACTGCTATTGGCAAAGCAAAGCCGGTACTGCTCCATTTTGTTTACCCGCCAAAAACGGCCGCTGTTTTCATCAGGTACGTCCAGGTAAAAATAAGCAGAGTCGGTAAGGTTGGCCAATACTGGCTGCACAGCCTGCCCTTTATCATTATTGAATAAAAAAGCCTGGCTTATTTGGGCGGCTGTGGCAAAGCCTTTGCCGCCCGGGTTAGAGTTGTTGATGCTAAAATATAGTTTTTGTATTGCTGCCGGCACATAAAAATAACCCGGTAAGCTTGCCAGGTTGCCCCGGTAATTTTCGATGGTATTGCCAAGGTAGGGACCGTTTTTATAAAAAAAGTTACCCCCGGTGATAATGTTTAAATCGGCAGCGGATTTATGGCGGGATACCATGCTAAATTTATAAATACCGCCAGCCGGTAACTGTACAGTAAAAGACCCAGCCGTATTTTGATGGCCGATGGACAAATCTTTTAATACCAATAAGGGTTGGCTGGCATCTTCTACCGTAAAATTAATATACCCTTTGCCGGCTATTTCAAAATGTGGGCTGTATTGCACCGTAAAGCTGCCGGCTGCCGGCGCCAGTATAAAAAACTCTGTACGGCTGGCATAATCTTTTGCATAAGTGTAATTAACCTTTACGGCGATGGTATCCAGCGGTACCAGCTGATTTTTTGTAAATTCTTGCTGTATGGTAGCGGCATCCAGCAGGTTAAAATTGCCAGAATATTGCTTTAGTGCCAGGTAATCTGCAGCAAATTGCTGGTTGGCCTCTTGCAAATCTACCGGTGGCAAAAGATTGTTGTAAGCCGTACCATTGCTGGTATTGTAAGCCGTATATACTTCATGCGTTTCGGGATATTTATTTACCACATCCGTTATTAAAAAATAGCTATTTACAATTTTATATGTATGAATACGGGCCAGGTAATTGCATAATGCAATGGCTTTGCTGGCTTTTGCTTCTGCAGGCCGCTGGTCGCTTATCCATTGGTAATAAAGCAGCATATAGTGCAGGTACATTTTTAATTCGGCCAGTCGCTGCTGCACCAACATTGGTTCGGCCGTGGCCTGCTGGCTGGCTTTATATATCAACGCTGCATACAGGGGTAGCTTATACAGGTTATCCTGTATGCCATTGTTAAGCATTACAGTTTTATCATCTGCCCACCAGCGCAGCAACTGGTGCACAGCAGTGGAGGCATTGCCAAAAAGTTGCTGGCAAAATTGCTGCACCTCTTGCTCAACACCTGTGCCGTATACCAACCGGTTGTTAAGTGCTGCCAAAAAAGGCAGGCTGGCAAATTTAGCCGGAGAAGCTTCCAGCACAATACCCTGGGCTTGTTGCCCGCTTATTCTTTCGGCCGTAGCCACTAAGTCGTTTAAATAAAAGGAAGGTGTTTCTCCGCTCCACTGTGGCAGGTTGAGGTAATGATATTCAGACAAGTTTTTGCTACGGCTATACCACCTGCTTAGTAAGCCCCTGGCGCTGGTAAGGTTTTGAAATGCTGTGGGTACAACCTGTATATCCAATGCCGGGTGGATGGGTGTAGCTACACCCGGCACATCTGCATGGGTATCGTATGCATACACCTGAAACCGTTTATTTGGATACTGTTTACCAATAACGCCGGCGGTATAACCTGCCAGGGTAAAATGCTGGTCGCTTTCTGTTAGCAATGCGGTATTGTTGCTGCAGCCATCACCTGTTGCCGTGTTTGCCCAATGGGCGCCATCGGGCACTTCTAACCCCACCGATTGGTTGGCGTAATTAAAATTATTATAAATATCGGGGTAGATGTTTTTATTGGCTAGTATAGTATTGCTGTATTGATTGTATTGCTGGTAAATTGCTTCGGCCCAGCCTTGCATGGCACTTTTGTTGTTAACGTCTGCTACCGATTGGCCGGTAGGCACCCTCGATCCATTGTAAGGAGCCACATAACAAGGATTGGCTTTTAATGCATCCATATACTTGCCGGTCATAATATCATCCCGGTGGCCGGCAAAGCGTTGCTGGCCCAGCATACAATTTCGGCGCATATACAATGCCCAGGCATGGCCATTATCGCCGGGATACATATCCCAATCAAAAGCAGGGTTATTATCCATCATCCACTTATTATATCCGCCACTGATAAACCAATTTTTATACCGGTAGCGGCCGGCATACAGCGTATCGGTTTTTGTGTAAAAAGACGCAATTACCGGCACCACCTCCCACAACTCGCCGGGCTGATAAAACCGATAGCCCAACTGGTGCAGGTATTGGTAAATGCCATACAGCAAGCCATTATCCTGTGCAGCTGCAAAACGGATATAGCTGGTGCCATTGCTGGTAACCCGGCAGGTTTGATTGCCGGATATGGATGTATCGTACTGTAGTATGATGCCATTTTGCGGCAGCTGGGTATACGTTTGTACCGGCACATTTACGCCAGTTGCTTTTTGCAAAAGCATGGCTACATCTGCAGCAGTTGATTGCAGTAAGTGAGAGGCACCGGCGGGGTAATAAACCGTTTGCGCCTGCAAGTGTGTGCAAGCAAACAGGTGTATTACTGCCAATACGCAGTAACGGAATAAAGCCATAGCATTCGTTTGGTGATGAATAAACTATGGTTCTATCACAGCTAATGGAAATAAAATAAGTGGATTTTCGGTACGGAGAATATTAGAGTACGGTAATTTGTATTTAAAAGTAGGGCTTTTTTTTATCCCCTCAAAAAAATGAGGGCTTTTTTTGCTGTTTACTGTTTTAAAAACTGGGGCATTTGTACGAATTGATGTTAAAAGTAAACCCTACTTCTGCAATCATATACTGATCTTTTTGTTTGCTCCAACCCCGTTGGCGGCCTTCTACACCAATGGGTACGCCTTTTTCAAAACTTCTATCTTGCAATATTCGGGCTATGGTAGGTGTACCATCGGGTAATAGTGCAAATTTATCTTCACCAATATATGTTTTACTTACATCATCAAGATAATCGGTGGCGGTAAGGCGCTGTGCAATTTGAAAACTAAGGTTAATTTTTTCGCTTACATTGTATTTTATGCCAAATCCAATGGGTACACACATGGCCATGCTGCCGTAGGGTTTACGGGTTTTGCCATCGGCACCCACATAAGCAATATTTTGCCCTTCGGTACCGAGTGGCCTTAAAAAAACCTTTTTATCGTTTAGGTAAGCATAAGGGTTGTAGCTAAAAACGCCTAAACCCAGTGTTACATAAGGTGTAAACGGGTAGCGGGGGTCGCCGGGTAAAAATTTAAAAAAGTTAAAATCGCCGCTTACGGCAAACTCCCATATATCTGTATTAAAGCTGAGGTTTCGCCTGTTTTGGTAATCGTTTTTACTATAAGTATCGCTATAGCCCAATTGTGCATAATGCACCGATAGCCTTACGCCCAGGTAGTTATTAAATTGCTTTCGGTAAAAAGCGCCTACTGCAGGTTTAGGCCGGTTGATGCCTGCCCGGGTATTTAAATCGCCAAAATAATGAGCCATACCAAGGGTTACGCCAAACTCGCCCTGCAATTGGTTGGCCTCATATCCATCCTGAGCCCGGGCAACAGGCTGCAGGGCTGTAATTATTAAAACACCAAGCAATAGTTTTTTCATGTGTTTGTATTTGTACTTTATCGCTTGCCTTACAAGCGTTGTGCCGGGCACCGGTAACCGGTTTGTAGCTCAGCCTTGCTTACTGGCAAAGGAAATATATAAGGGTTATTTATCAATTGCAATGTAAGCAATAGTTTGTTAAAATTGCTGCTGACATGGCAGGCAACAGTGCTTTACCCGGGGTAGTTAGTTTCGTTTATCAAAGCCCCAGGATAACTTATTACGCAGGGTTTGTAAAAAATTATTTTCGTTTAGCCGGATGAGGTTAATACCAAAACGTTCTTTTTTTACAGCCAGTAACGCCTCTTTGGGCACCACCTCCCGGCGACTGTCCATGGTACAGATAAAAGAATCGGTTCTGCCCTCTACTTCAAACGAAATGATATTATCGTCTGGCACTACAATGGGTCGAATGTTTAGATTGTGTGGTGCGATGGGGGTTATTACAAAACTGCCACTTTCGGGAAATACAATTGGGCCATTACAACTAAGCGAATAGCCGGTAGAGCCCGTGGGTGTTGCCACAATCAATCCATCTGCCCAATAGGTATTTAAAAATTCTCCATTTAAATACGTGTGTATTTTAATCATGGAGGAGGAGTCTTTTTTTTGCAGGGTAAACTCATTTAGCGCATACGGCTGATTTTTAAATACGGGCAAATCAGCATCCAAATGAATGAGTGTACGATTTTCAATTACATAGGTACGTTCTGTTAAGGATTTGATGGCGGAGTGCATCTCCTCTTTACCAATATTGGCTAAAAAACCCAGGCGGCCATAATTTATGCCCAGTACCGGGATGCCTTTATCCTGCACCAGGGTTACCGTATCCAACAGGGTGCCATCGCCACCCAGGCTTATCATACAATCTACATGATCGTTTAAGTCGGATGCAGAACTAAAGGTGGAGTATTTACCTTTTATGTGAATGGCAGAATAAATCTGGTTAAAAAAATCCTGGAAAAATACCGGCTCCATATTATGGGCATACAATTCTTCCAAAAAGGTGTCCATATCCCTGTTCTGGTCATTTTCTATGCCACGACTATAGATGGCTATTTTCATTTGTTGCGTTTTTGGGCTGGCATAGTTGTATTATACCTGCTTTGGTAAAAATATCACAAACCACTTTGAGCCTGTAAAAATAGGCCGTTTTTGCCTAACTGGTTGAAACTGTATTCTAGCCGCAGGGTAACATCGTACAGCGAAAAAATATCGATACCAAAACCACCGGTATACAGCAATTTGTTGTTAAGGCTGGTTTGGTAGGCTGGCTTATTGTATACATAGCCAAGGTCGGCATAGGTTTTTGCAAAAAATGTAAAAGGTATGGTGGGATATTTTTTTGATTTAAACGGGTTGGGCGCATTGAGTGTAAACAATTTTTTTTTGAGTGTTTGGCGGCTTAACCCAAATGCTACGCCATCTACCACATACAACTCCAGCCCACGCAGGTTGGCATCGCCATAGCCAAGTGCCCGCTGGTTAATATAGGGCTGATTAAATGGCAAGGTTATTTTGCCAGATAACTGCAGGCTGGCATACCAGTTATTTTTTAGCGGCCAATACTGGTTAAAGCTGGCTTCTGTAGCCAGCATATCGGTACCTGTACTAAGGCCAAGGCCACGTTTGGTAAGTTTTATCAATGCAGTGGTTCCTTTTAAAGGATATACTGCATTATTGGCATTAATATATTGCCAGGTATAGGCAATGTCTACAAAGTTTTGGGTACTGTTACTGCTGTTAAAATATGCCGGGTTGTATGGATCTTTTAGTAAGGAGTCGGCTACGGCTATATGGTTGTAGGTAACACTAAAATAGTTGGAGGTAAGTATGTTTTTTCTAAAATTAAAGCCTGCACCTGCAAAGATGTTTTTTCTGGAAAAGTTGCCATTATTAAATAAAAGCGGCTTGTTATCGTAGCCAGTTTTATAGATAAATTCTTTGTTTTGAACATAGCCTCCGGCCATGGAAAAACCTTGCGTAAGCTGCTGGTTACTGAGCGGCTTAAAGTAAGAAAAAGAAATGTTTCGGGTAAACCCGTTTAATAAAATTATTCTTAATAAATCCCGCCGGCCGGTAAGGTTGTAATGGGTAAACTTAATGCCGTAAACTACCCGCCCTAAATCACCATGGTAT
>JBDKJT010000186.1:0-10601 GCA_039796475.1 Bacteroidota bacterium
ATAGAGTGCTCTTGCAGGTTATGACCTTCACCGGGGATGTAAGCAATTACCTCAACTTTATTGGTTAAACGTACTTTGGCAACTTTACGAAGTGCAGAGTTTGGTTTTTTAGGAGTGGTAGTGTACACCCTTGTGCAAACGCCCCTACGCTGAGGACATGCATCCAGCGCCCTGGATTTGCTCTTTGATTTAATGATTTCCCTTCCTTTTCTTACTAACTGTTGTATTGTAGGCATTGTAGACCCTTTAAATTTGGACGGCGAAGGTAGGAATTCTCTTTTAAAAAAGAAACTTTCATCGCTAATTTTTTCTTAGTACTGGTAGATTTTTTTACAAATAAAGGGCAAAACAGCGTTTTTCTATCTAAAAATTATCTTTTGAGACATCTCCTCATTGGTATTTAAGTCGATGATTTTCACAAAATATACGCCGCTTAACATGGTGGGGGTACGTTTTATTTGTAAACGATCCCGGCTGGCGCCATTATAGTCTACTTCTTTTACCACCTGGTTCATTAAATTAAGCAACTTTAATTTGTACTGATGATTTTGCACCGCATTAAACTCTACCGTAAATTGATCTTGAACCGGATTTGGATAAATTAAAATGGTATTGGTCACTTTTAATGGTGTTACGAGCACTTCTTTACTGGTATAATGGTTGCCCGAATTGCTTACCAGCCTGATGCGGTAAAAGTTATCGCCCTGGTATGGCAAAGAATCTATAAAATAGTACTGACCACCGCCCTGGCCTGCCGTTAGCTCCACCGTGCCTGCCTGGTAAAAGTTTCCATGGTTGTTTTTTCTTTCTACTATAAACCGCTTTAAATCGGGGTTGGCGGTAACTGACCAGGTTAATACGGCCTTTGTACCGGCAAAACGGCCTGCAAAGCTTTCGAGCTTTAGTGGCAGTATTTGAGAGCAACTTCCATCCAAATGGTAATAATAACTCCGGTTAATGCAGCCATTATTCACTTTGATATTACACATATAATAACCCGTATCTGCCGGTAGTACAAAGGGCAGGTAAATACTATAGCTGGAGGATATAAATGTACTATCTGTACTTGTTAAGGTTGATTTTCGGTACCAGGCATAAGTAGCATTACTAATAGTATCTACACTTAATGTACTATTTAATTGCAAGCAGTTAAACGATGCTGTAATGCCATTGTTGGCCAAAGGCAAAATACTGGCATCTTGCAAACTGGCGTTGCCACATAAATCCGTAGTTCTTAAACGAACCAGCGAGTAGCTGGTACCATTGTTTATATTAAATATCGGGCTTGTTTGTGGTGGGCTTACCAGCGATGGAGTGGCCGGTGTACTACCGATGATTTCGTAACTAAAGGGGCCAAGGCCATTTGATACAACCGCTCCTATACTAAACCCATTTTGATCGCACTGGTATGCAGATGACCGGTTTAGATTGGGATATTGATACGGCCTTACAGTAAGGGTATCATAAAAAACCCTGCCACAGGCATCATTAATAGTATACCTCAACACATACCGGGCGGGGGCAAGGTTGTTAAATGTAAATATGCCACCCGAAACTACACTTGGGGCAATATTTACATTGGCAGAATTACGTTTAATAATCCGTACTGATACATTACCAGTATTGGCTTTCACATTACTTTGGATGGTGCCTGAACCATTCGTCCAGGTAGAGCTTGGGCAACGGGCAATAACAAGGGCACTTTTGCTAAACACACTTGCAGAAGCTGTAATAGATACACTATCCCGGCTGCCGCAATTATCTATGGCCAGCACCTTGTATTTTTGGCTTGTTAATATACCGGGTATACTATCCAGGTTAACCGGGGTACTATTGTACATACGGTTAATAAGCAGGGTGCCATCTGGCCTGTATACCCTAATGTTTACCGGCATACTGCCGCCAGATACCGTTACACCCATCCTTGCAAAGCCATAAGTACAAGATCGGCGGGAGCTCACCACCACATCAATTGGGGCAGGATCGGCACTAAAGCAGCGGATAATGGTAGTATCAAAACAAGCATCCTTTATTTTAATACAATAGCTGCCATAGGCCAGGTTGCTAAAAATACCGGTGCTGTTACAAGCCACCATACTATCATTTACATCGTAAATGCAATAGGCCGGATTGGTAAGATTTAGTTGGCCGGTAATACTTGCGGTAAACGAATTGCAACTTTTATGGGTTTGCGCCACCGTAGCATCTAATGATGGCAAGGGTGGTGTTTCTGAAAAAGCAAGTGTAAATGTTGTATCCGGGCAACCATTCCTGGTGCTTACTGTATAATTGCCATATGCCAAGCCATTAAAAATACCTGATGTATTGCAACTTACCAGTACGTTAGTGCTATTATATAAACAATACGTGGGGTTAATAAGGCCTGCCCCACTTACCGTGGCGGTAAAAGTATTACAGGTTCTGTTAGAAGTAGCTACACTAGTGGTATTGGTAACCTGCGGACCTAGTATTGATAAACAACGGGTAATGGTAGTATCGTAACAAGAGTCGTAAACAGCTATACAGTAGTAGCCATATTGCAGGCTATCAAAAATACCGGTGGTATTACAGGTAAGTGTATTACCATTAATATCTACGATACAATACCTGGGATTGGTAAGACTATCCCCACCTACCACCACCCCAAAATTGGTGCAGGTATAATAAGCTGGCACTAATACCGCTGGTAATACCGGCATTGGTTTACGAGGATTAAAACAACGGGTAATGGTGGTATCCCGGCAATTATCCTTGATGGTAATACAATAGCTGCCGTACGAGAGATTATTAAATACACCAGAATTATTGCATTGCAACTGGGTATTGCTGGCATCGTACAAGCAATATGTAGGATTGGTTAAGCCCATTTGCCCGGTAATGGCTGCCGAAAAACTATAACAGGTTTTATTAAAAATATTTACATCGCTGCCTACACTCACCGGCGGTGCAGTTACATTAAAGCAACGGATGATGGTGGTATCGCTGCAAGAGTCGTACGCATTGATACAATAACTGCCATAGGGCAGATTGCTAAAAGCTCCTGTGCCATTACAGCTTAGCTTAGTACCCACGCCATCATACAAGCAAAATAATGGACGGGTAAAGTTGCTAACGTTACTAAGTGATGCCGTAAAAGTGCTACAGGTGGTATTGGTTATCCTTACGGAGCTTGCGATAGAAGATTTGAAATTTACTTTTACAAGGGCCTTTTTTACTTTACCGCAGGGGTCTTTTACCACTACTTCAAAAGTAGACTGACCGGCAAGGTAAAATGCAAATTGTGCATTGGCCGACCAGATAGTGTCGCCCGGATTTCTTACCACACCATAACTAAAGCCGGCAAGACCTGTTATGGTACTTATATTACCCTTGCTATCGCTAACCCTTACATAACCCCGGGCTGTATCGCATGACGCTTTCCAAAAATAAAAAGAATCAATTTGCCAAGTATAATTATTGATTGTAACCAGCCTTGTTTGTATACCTCCGCAAGAGTCTGTTAGCCTTATGGTATATACACCTGCCCTTAAATTAGAAAAATTACCCGTGCTATTGCTGGTGCCCACACCCATTGGTGATGGCGCTACAATTGCGTACTGAAAAGGGGCCCGGCCAAATGATTGTGCATTTAATTTTATACTTCCATTGCTTCCGTTATCGCAGCTTACATCTTCGCTTTTTAAAGTAAAACGGGGATCGCTATAAGTACCCGGCACTACCACATTGGTAATACTATAGGTACAATTACGTACAATATCGTTTACTGTAACCGTATAAGTGCCTGCCGATAATCCTGTGATAGAATCTGTAGAAGTAAAATTGGTATTTACATTACCGGTAACCTTATAACTATAAGAGCCGGAGCCACCCGATACAACTACTTTTATAGAGCCGGTGGCGGCACACCTTGATTCGTATGCGGTGGCAGTAGCGGTTATACCTGTACAGGTTTGAGCAGCTAATTTAGCGGGCCATACAGTGTACAGGCCTGCCAGTAAAATAAATAAAACGTAAATCTTCTGCATTGGGTACGGTTTGTTCTGCTGAAAATTTTACTTAGGCATGCTTTTACAAAAAAGCCATACTTAAGCGTATAGTTTGTCAACAAGCGTTAGCTAAACACTAATACTATTTTCACTTTTCGGGAGGGTAAAACAGAAACAGGTATGAGGGTAATCTCTTAAAAAAGGGTAGAGTTTGTCTTCATAGTAAAAAAATACCTGGATTTAGTTTTCATATTTTACGGATACCGGAAAGCGTACAACCATTGTGGGTACAAGTGTTTATACTACTTAACACTTATCAAAACGTAAGAGGGAAACAAAAATTATGTTTCCCTCTTACTTTTTTTAAAATTATTTTATTCACACTCTGTATAACCAATTATGATTATCAGGCACCTGTGCATAACGAATTGCATTCATTTTATCTTTTACAGCAGGCGACACCTTCCAGCTGTCAACATCAAAATGCATGTTAAAATCTTTGTACCCCAGCTCTTTGATAGGCGCAATAGTAGCGGCAGTGCCCGTACCAAAAACCTCTGTAAGTTCACCCGCTTTGAAGGCTGTTATTACTTCATCAATACTTAAGGGCCGCTCCTGTACAGTAAGCCCCATCTCTTTTAATAAGGTGATAACACTATCTCTTGTAACACCGGCAAGAATGGTTCCCTCTTCCAGGCCGGGCGTAACTGCGGTATTACCAATTATAAAAAAGATATTCATGGTGCCACACTCCTGCACATACTTATGCTCCAATGCATCCATCCATAACACCTGGTCGTATCCTTTTTTTAGTGCCTCAGCCGAAGGGTGCATTACAGCACCATAGTTACCCGCCGCTTTGGCAAAGCCAATACCCCCGGGTACAGCCCTTACATATTTTTCTTCTACATAAATACGCATGGGGTTGGCATAATAAGGGCCTGTGGGGCTAAGTAAAATAATAAACTTGTATTTGGCACTTGCCCTTACGCCAATGGCCTCATCGGTACTAATCATAAATGGCCGGATATACAGCGAGTGGTTTTCTTTTTGTGGCATCCACGCTTTATCTACGGCAATTAGCTGGCGCATGCCATCCATAAAGATAGCTTCGGGCACTTCGGGCATTTGCATACGAAGAGCCGACGTATTAAAACGCTGATAATTATCGTATGGCCTAAAAATATTGATATTGCCTGCCTCATCCTGGTAAGCTTTTATACCTTCAAATATAGCCTGCCCGTAATGAAATACTGCCAGCGATGGTTCAAACATGAGGGGCTGGTAAGGCTTGATTTCTGGTGTTTTCCATTCACCATTTTCATAATCCACCTCTAGCATATGATCGGTAAAAAATTTACCAAACGGAATATTTTCCAAGTTAATGCTGCTGAGTTTACTTTCTGTTGACCGGGTTATCTTAAATGTGGCTGTAGCTTCCATTATCCTTATTTTTACCGCAAAGAAACAAAAATTAACGGAGTAAAGAAAGTTACCATGAGTTTAAACACGCTAGTTTTACCGGGCATAGTGGTGCAACAGTTGTACGAAAATGCCCTGGTGCAACAACCCAG
The DNA here is from genome assembly GCA_039796475.1 of Bacteroidota bacterium. Lineage (GTDB taxonomy): Bacteria > Bacteroidota > Bacteroidia > Chitinophagales > Chitinophagaceae > Ferruginibacter. The sequence continues at coordinate 5,561 of JBDKJT010000186.1, forward strand.
CGGGTTAGCTGCCAACAACAAAAGCGATAAAACCGAGGCGGCTGCCATATTGGGTAAAAACCAACAACATATCTTAATTATTGCAAATAATAAAGACGTAGCTTTTTTACCAGATGATGAGCTTAACTTTTTGTTGGGTATAATAGGTGCATGTCATTTAAATATGGATGATGTGGGCATACTTAATATTGCTAAAAACCCAACTGTTGATTACAACACCCTTACTACCGTTTTTAAAGCTAAAAAGGTATTGCTATTTGGCGCTACTCCCGAGTCAATTCAACTACCACTTTCTTTTCCTCAATACCAGTTGCAACAATACAGCAACCAGTTATACCTGCATGCACCTTCGCTGTTAAACCTGCGGGATAATAAGGAGGAAAAAACAAAATTATGGAACGCTCTAAAAAAAGTATTTGAAATCTGAGTATGATCAACCAATTGGTATTTGCCACTAACAATAGCAACAAAGTAGCAGAAGTAAAAAAACTGCTTCACAACCGCTTTGATATAATATCGCTGAAAGATGCCGGTATACAGCAAGATATACCTGAGCCCTTTGATACGCTGGAAGAAAATGCTGCCATAAAATCAACTACTATTTTTAAGCTTACCGGGCAACATTGCTTTAGTGAAGATACCGGGCTTTTTGTAGCCGCCCTGCAAGGCCAGCCCGGTGTTAAAAGCGCCCGGTACGCTGGCGAGCAGGCAAGCAACGAAGACAATATTGAAAAACTATTGCAGCAGCTGCAGGCTTATACCAACAGGCAAGCCTATTTTAAAACAGTTATTTCTTTAATACTAGATGGGAAGCAGTATTTATTTGATGGCATTTGCCATGGCACCATTTTGCCAGCAAAAAAAGGAACGGGTGGCTTTGGATACGATGCAGTATTTATGCCAGACGGCAGCAATAAAAGCTTTGGAGAAATGACGATGGATGAAAAAGCACAATTTAGCCACCGAAAAAAGGCTGTTAAAAAGTTGGTCGAATTTTTAGACCATCTATCAACAATACCATGTTAAATAGCAATACTAAATGAGCAGGATAAAATTAGAGATGCCATCTACCCAACTGGCGCAGCTAAGCATCCCCGTTAGAATCTCTGATATTAACTACGGCAATCATGTTGGTAACGATGCCTTTGTAGCTATCCTGCACGAAGCAAGGCTACAATGGCTAGCACAACACCAATTATCTGAATTAGCATTTGCCGGCTGTGGTATTATTATGAGTGATTTGGCAATAGAATTTAAAAAAGAAGCCTTTTACGGAGATGTAATTTCTGTACAAATTTTTTGTGGAGAAATAAGCAGGGTGAGCTTTAGCTTATACTATCGGCTGCTTACCAATCGCAATAACGAGCAAATAATATTGGCACATGCTAAAACGGGTATGATTACGTATGATTATGCGGCCAAAAAAGCAGTATCCATACCTGCTGCAGCCTTGGATATTTTACAAAAAAACAATTAAGCCTCCTGCCAGATGCTCCAGCTTTTTTCTGCCTGCAGCACCAACATTTCGTAGCCATTAGCCGTTAATGCACCTTGCTCTGCCCCTTTTTTTAAAAATAAAGTTTCATCGGGCTTGTATACTAAATCATACAGATAGTGTGAGGAGCTTAATAAATGATAGGGTATACAAGGTGCTTCATCAATATTAGGCCACATGCCTACAGGCGAACAATTGATTATTACTTGGTATTGTTGCAAAATTTTTGCATCGATAGCGGTATAATTTATTTGCCCAGCTGCCTCAGGGTTTCTGCTTACCACCAGGTATGTTATACCCAGTTGCTTTAACACATATTGTACCGCTTTGGAGGCACCACCTGTGCCCAATACCAATGCGTGGGTATGCTGTGGTTGCAACAATTTTTTAAACGAACTGCTAAAGCCTGTTATATCGGTATTATATGCTGTAAGTTTTCCTTGGTTAATTTTTATGCTGTTGGTAGCGCCAATGGCTTTAACCTCGTCCGACAGTTCATCTACAAATTGCAGCACCTGCTCTTTATAAGGTATGGTTACGCATAGCCCCTGCAGGTTAGGGTTAGCTTGCAGCAGGGCCGGAAAATCTTTAATAGATGGGATAGGAAAAGCCTCAAACATACAGTCTGTAAGGCCTTCTTTTAAAAACTTATCGGTAAAGTATTGTTTTGAAAAGGAATGCCCAAGGGGATAACCAATCAACCCATACAATTTCATGCAGTTTTTTTTATAGATTTTCTTCTTTCTCCAAATACAGGCTAAACGTATCTCCTCTTAAACCGATACGCATTGTTTCCAGGGCTATAATTTCCGAAGGGGCAATATTGCCCAGGTTAACATTGCAACCTATAAGCTCCAAAAAGTATAATTGCTGAGCTTTTTGTGGTGCTTCCCATAAAATTTTTTCGGCAGGTATTTGTGTTAATATCTCTTGTACCAGCCCCTCTCTTACCTCGCCTGAGCCCCGGTAAATACCAACATTACCTGCTTCCCTGGCCTCTGCAATTACATAGGTAGAGCCGGCTTCTATTTCTGCCCTCATCAGTTCTATCCATTTGTAAGGGGGAATAATGTGTGCAGCATCTTTACTGCCCACTTCGCTTAATACCACTCCATGTTTAGTAAGTTTTTCGATGTATCCGCATTTTTCTGCATGTGGTATCGAAATAGAGCCATCGCTTACTTCCATGTATTTAATCCCGTATTCTTTGCAGGTATTGATATAATCTTCAAACTGGTTACGAATTAAAAAGGCTTCAAACAATGTTCCTCCAAAATATACCGGCACATTATAAGATTGATATATGGCTAACTTTTCTTTAAGGTTAGGTGTTACATAGGCTGTACCAAATCCCAGTTTTACAACATCTACATGCATATGGGCAATGCTCATAAAATTCTTGGTCTCATCCAAACTAAGCCCTTTATCCATTACCATGGTAATACCATTTGTACGTGGTTTGGCATTACGTTCCGGCATCTGGGATAGAAAAAAATTCATACTTGCTTTTTTTAAAATTGCGGCAAAGATAATTATTGAGCAATAAAAGCAATGAATACTGCAAAAAAGCCATTTACCAATCGGGTTAATAAACGCTTTAAATAGACTTATTACGCTTGTAGCGGGCTATTAAATCTACTATTAACTGGTTTTGAAGAATAGAGGGGTTAAGGTCAACCAGTTTTTTAATCAACTTGGGGTTAATGTCCATTGCTGCTTCCAGCTGCAGCAAAGCTTCTTTTGTTTTACCCAATGCCAGTAAAAATGCAGAACGGTAGATATAAAACACTGGTTTATGCTGTGTTTGCTCTAAGGCATGCTCAACATATTCTGCACCTTCTTCAAAGCAATTGGTTTTATACAAGCAACGGAGCAACTCCAGCCATCCGTTGGTATTTTTTGGTTTAGAGCGTACCACATTGCCAAAATATTGTACAGCCAGCTCCACATTACCCATTTCCATATAGCATTGGCCCAGGGCAAGGTTATACTCGGGCTGCTGTTTATAGGTACGCATGGCAATTTCAAGATTTTTCACAGCACTTTCCCATACACCTTCGTTCATGTAGGTGCAGGCAATTTTGTAAAAAAGCTGGCTATTATCGGGATTTAGATGGGTAGCTTTGCGGTAATTAAAACGGGCTTGTGCATAATTATGCATTTTATCATAACAATGGCCAATAGCTTCGTAAATAACATCTTCTGGCCGGGCCAGTTCCAACACTTTTTGTAATGCCTCAATGGCTTCTTTGTATTTACGCAAACGCAGGTAAGCATCCCCCATATTGCGGTATGCATAGTCAAATTTTTCGTCAATGGCCACTGCATATTGGTAGGCATCTATTGCTTTTTCGTACAACCTTATGCCCTGGTAGGCCGCAGCCAGGTTAAACCAGGCAAGTTCGCTAAACGGAAATGCTTCTATAATTTGCTGATGCAGTTTAATCCCCTCTTCATTTCTACCGGTAAAATCTGTCCAAAAGCAAATTTTATACAATGCTTCTTCATTATTGGGGTCTAATTCCAATATCATTTTAAGGCAATCAAATACCTTATCAAAATTTTCATAATCGTCGTATACATCTGCCAGGTCGAATAGGAGCTCCAGTTTTTCATCTCCCTCAAAACTATCTAAAGCTGCCTCCAGTACTGCAGCAGCTTTTTCTTGTTTATCCAATGCCAGGTAGGCATCCGTTTTTAATATGTATAGATTGATATCGCTGGCATCCATGTTTTCTGCCTGGCGCAGGTAACTTAATGCATCCCGGTATTGTTTAGTGGCTATTAATAAATCGGCTTTTTTTATCAGCAAGGATGCAGAGTAGGGATATTGATCAATGGCATAATCTGTTGCTTCTAAAGCCTTTACAAGCTCTTCCTTCTCATCAAAATAGTCTATTATTTTTTCAAATGAATCTTCTTCTAAAAAAGAGTGGCTTTTGCCAGCTTTCAGGTTTTCGTACTGCTCCAGTAATGCTTTTAATTCTTCCCTGTCTTGCCTGTAAGGATGTTTACTCATAGTGCTTAGGTTATTGTAAATTAAAAGAATTTTATGGAATCTTATTCTTTTTTGTAACAATTTTGAAGCTGCATCGTTAAGATTGTGTAAAAAGATTTACAAACGGTTGATCATTTAACAAAGTTTTATTTACTTTTACTAAAAATTTATTCATGCACAAGCACTTTAAAATAGCATTAATAGCCTTAATCCTGCTGGGATTAACGGGTGTTACTTTTGCTGACCGTGGTGCTGGCAAAAAGAGTAAACTAAGAACTGTTTTAAATATAAGTACCAATTATACCCTAAAAACCAGCCTTTCATCCAATTTAAAAACTGGTTTGTCTTATAAGGGTTCAATTTTAACCAATAACAAGGTTACAACTGGTAATACACTCATTACCAATTCGTTAATGACATACCAAAAAGGCAATACCACCTACATTATCCCTTTCAGGCAAAAAACAATTGTTTCCGAAATGAAACAAGGATATACTGGAGTTAAATTAATACTCCGTCCGAAAAAATAAATTTTCTTCAACTAAATA
>JBDKJT010000187.1:0-17021 GCA_039796475.1 Bacteroidota bacterium
TCGTAATCACGGGTTAATACCGCATCACCTGCAGCATGCTCCTGCCATTGTTGACCGTCTAACAAATCTGTTTTAACAAAAGTATGACGATCTTCTAAAGCAAGGTTTACCCTGTTGCTTAATTTGAAGGCGATACCTGCTAATACAGTACCAGATGGCTTTAAAGTATTTTTGCCCAATTTAGGACGACGAACACCGCCATCACTTTCCGCAGCAGTTTCATAAGTATTATCCATTCCTGCTTTTAACTGCTTAAGGATATCTTTACGATTTTCGTAGATGAAACCATTATTGCGGTAAGTATTAAATACCTGGTCGAAAACCTTGTTACCAGCTGCACCAGCAGTTGCGTAAGGCTGGTTGCTTGCATCTAATGCATTAATTCTTGCATTGTACCAAGTATAACCTAAACCAGCACCACCATAAAATGTGAAGCCAGTTTTTTGTTTGTGGAAACGAACATTATTTAAAGTTACGATCGCCTGTAATGACAGATCTTGAACTTTTGTTTTGTAATTGTAAAAGATTGAAGCACCTTCTCCACCCCTTAAGGTGGTAAGTGTTCCGTCATCTTCTCTTACCCAAGGATTATAAGTAACACCAGTAGGTAAGTTACCACCATCAGCTCCAGAAACCCATGCTTCGTTTTTACGATAGTTTAAAGCAGGCTGCCAGTTTAAACCTTTACCAGTGGCATTTAAATATTGCAATCTCATTGAGAAGATATATCCAAAAGCCTTTCTAACATGGGCAGTAAAACCCAAAGTAGGAAACTTAGTAGTAACGTCTCCGCCAATGCCTAAAGTTCCAAGTGATGCACCTACTTCCCACATGTTACGTGGTTTAGAAGGAAAATTGTATGTGTTATTCCAGAACTCATTCTGCTGGGGCAATCTTTTCGAAGGGATCACAGAAGAGTCGAACACACTATAACTCGTACCCATTTGGGCAAAAGTTGTAGTGGCCATAAGGGTTATGAGCCCTAGTAAAAATTTGTACTTTTTGCTTGACATAACTGAATGATTATTTGTTAATTTCTGAAATTACAAGTTGTTTACATGCAAAAATATCACTTGAGATTTAAAAACCAAATTTTTTTATGATTTATTTAGGTTCTTTATCAGGCATTTGGGTTATATTTCCCACTCACAGACTCTATTTGTAATCAATAAGCTGCATCAATCTAAAATTAAACAATCGGCCATGCGAAACCGTTACTTTAGCCCGGGTTTTAAAAATAGTTTTGACCGGTATTTTTAGTGAATTAACTTGCCTGATTTTAGCACAATGGAGTTCATCAACAAAATAATTGGCGAGGAGCTGGGCATTTTTGAAAAAAAATTTTCAGAATCCGTTAAAAGCAATACCCCATTGCTTGACCGGATTATGAGGTATATCATCAAACGCAAGGGCAAGCAACTTAGGCCAATGTTTGTTTTTTTGAGTGCCAAATTGCACGGCAGTATTAACGAAAGCACTTACCGTGCCGCCGCCCTGGTAGAATTGCTGCATACTGCAACCCTTGTACACGACGATGTGGTAGATGAATCGCTGGAACGAAGGGGGTTCTTTTCCATTAATGCTATTTGGAAAAATAAAATCGCCGTACTCGTTGGCGATTACCTGCTTTCTAAAGGCCTGCTTTTATCAACCAGTAACGAGGATTTTGTACACCTGCACTTACTGTCGGATGCTGTTAAGCAAATGAGTGAAGGAGAATTGCTGCAAATTGAAAAATCCAGGTCGCTCAACCTCAACGAGGATATCTATTTTGAAATAATCAGGAGTAAAACAGCCAGCTTGCTTTCATCCGCCTGCGGAGTAGGAGCCTGGAGCACCAGTAAAAATGAAGCTATTACCCAAAAAATGAAATCCTTTGGCGAAAATGTTGGCATCGCTTTTCAAATTAAAGACGACCTTTTTGATTATGGCAGCGAAGATGTGGGCAAACCAACGGGAAACGATATTAAAGAAAAAAAATTAACGTTGCCGCTTATCTATACCATCAATCATGCCAGCAGCAATATCAAAAGAGAGCTCATTTACATCATTAAAAACGAAAACACCAATAAGCAACGGGTAAAATACCTGGTGGATATTGTTGAAAAAAGCGGCGGCATAAAGTATGCCGCAGAAAAAATGCACCATTACAGGGATGAAGCTCTAAAAATTTTGTATGAATTTGAGGAATCGGAAGTAAGAAATGCCCTGGAAAAATTAGTACGATACACTACCGACAGAAAATATTAATACACCATAATTTTACTCATGAACAGACGCTGGAAACTGCTGGAAACCGACGAGAGTAAAATACAGCAACTGCAAGATGCATTAAAAATTAGCCCCGTTATTTGTAAAATACTTGTACAAAGAGGGCTTGATACGTTTGATAAGTGTAAAAGTTTTTTTCGTCCGCAACTACAGGATTTACACGATCCCTACCTGATGAAGGATATGCAGCTTGCAGTAGAACGTATCCAAACGGCCATCTATAATGGTGAAAAAATTTTAGTATTTGGCGATTATGATGTAGATGGCACTACATCGGTAGCCAGTATGTACCAGTTTTTATGCAAACTACATCAGCCACACCTGGTAGACTTTTACATACCGCACCGATACAGGGAAGGTTATGGCATCAGCAAAATGGGGATAGACTTTGCTGCTGCGGAAAACTTCAGCCTTATTGTGTCTTTAGACTGTGGCATAAAATCAACAGAACTGATTGCCTATGCTGCTACCCTTGGCATTGATTTTATAGTATGCGACCATCATTTGCCCGATACAGTGCTGCCACCGGCCAAAGCTATTTTAAACCCCAAACAGCCAGATTGCCCCTATCCCTATAAAGAGTTATGCGGCTGTGGGGTAGGTTTTAAACTGATAACCGCACTCGCCCAACGGCATGGCATACCCCAGCAGGAATATCTTTGTTACCTTGACCTTGTAGCCACCGCAATTGCCGCTGATATAGTGCCTATTACAGGCGAAAACCGTGTATTGGCTTACTATGGCCTGCAAACCATTAACCACAATCCATCACCCGGTATTGCCGCATTGATAAAGTTGGGAGGCATACAAACCAAGCTTACTATCAGCAACGTAGTGTTTGTAATAGCTCCCCGGGTAAATGCAGCAGGCCGTATGGATGATGCCCGTAAGGCGGTGCAATTGTTTATTGAACAAGACAAAGAAAAAGCCAGCGATTTTGCAGCACAACTACACAGCGATAATAGCGATCGTAAAGAGGCTGACAGCAGCATTACTGAAGAAGCCCTTGCCGTAATAAAAAACGATGTAGTACTGCAGCAGAAAAAATCAACTGTTGTATACAAAGAGCATTGGCATAAAGGAGTAGTGGGCATTGTGGCCAGCCGGCTAATAGAAACCTACTATCGCCCTACGGTGGTACTAACCAAAAGTGGCGATATTGCTGCAGGGAGTGCCAGGAGTGTGGCTGGCTTTAACCTGTACGAAGCTATACATGCCTGCCGGCAACACCTGCTTGGCTATGGCGGCCATTTTGCGGCAGCTGGCTTATCGCTATTGCCCGAAAAAGTAGCCGACTTTACCGAGGCATTTGAAAAGGTAGTGAGCAACAGCATCGACCCTCAGCTACTAATACCCGAAATAATTATTGATGCCCGGGTACATTTATCACAAATAACAACTGCCTTTTATCAAATTTTGCAACAGATGGAACCCTTTGGACCAGAAAATATGCGGCCGGTATTTATTGCCACCGGGGTATTGGATACTGGCTTTTCACGGGTAGTAAAAGAAAACCATATACGGTTTGATTTAAAACAAGATAACAGCAAGCTAACCGGTATTGGTTTTAATATGGCCGATAAATACCCGCTGTTGGAAACAAAAAAACCACTGGATATAGTATTTACCATCGATTTAAATGAGTGGAATGACCAAACAAAGGTTCAACTAAAAATGATTGATTTAAAACTTTCGGAAGCCTAAGCCTATTTGTTTTTAAACCACAACCGCTGCCTTGAAATATCTTGCACTTATACAATATTTTTTTTACCTCGGTATTAACTGGAACTGGCGCATTGCCCTCATGAGTATTCGGCAAGAGATAAATGGCGAAAAAAAATACCAGCTTAACAGCACCGGCGCAGATGAATTAAAGGCGTTAAAAAAACAGTCCAACAACATGCTGCATGCCACCATATACATGCCTGTGAGCTACCATGTTTTAGAAAATGCACTGAGCAATATACCCGTTAATAAACGGCATCATTTTATTGATATTGGTTGTGGCAAAGGAAGGGCTATTTGTGTGGCTTGCCATTTTGGTTTTACAAAAGTAACGGGTATCGAATGGTCGGAAAAACTGCAAAAAATTGCATTAAAAAACCTGGCAACCACACAGGCAATGCTGCCTAAAATTAACTACCAGGTAATATGTGGCGACGCAGCATTTTTTACCATACCAGCAGATGCCGATTGCCTATTGCTTTTTAATCCGTTTGACGAGTATATGATGGATAAAGTGCTGTCCAATATTTGCACTAGCATGGTGCAACATCCTCGTGAAATAAATATTATTTACGCCAACCCGTTATACAAAAAACTCTTTTTTCAAAAAGGTTTTAAAGAGGTTTACCATAGCCAAAGCCATCATTATTTTGAAGTATCAATACTAAACATCCGGCCCTAAAGAGCCGGATGCTTTATACTATCGCTTATACACAAATGATTATTCTGTGATAATGGTTGCTGCTTTTTTATTACCACCCAGCAACTCCACACTTCTGCTTATAAAACTAGTAAGATCGTTACCCTTTAACAGATCCTGGCTTAGCAGCGCAAGGTCGGCAAGGTTTTTTACCAGCATTTCCTGTCTTTCGGTATTGGTTTCGGCCAATATATCAGTGTATATGGGATGATTACCATTTACAGTAAGTGTTACCTCATCTGGCATGTTGGCATAAAACGATGCCATGCCCCCACCCGCTGCAGCCATATCTTTCATACGCCGCATCAACTCGGGCCTTGTAGCCACTACCGGTGCAGTATCTGTACTAAGCCCTTTTACCTCCACCGTGGTATGCACTGCAGATTTTTGCTGCTCAAACAGTGTTTTTAGTTTTTCACTTTCGGCCGCTGCCAACACACTTTCGTTATTTTCTGCCTTATCAATTAAATTGTCTACAATGTCTGCATCTACCCTTGTAAATTGTACTCCCTCCCACTTCATTTCTATGCTGTTAATAAAAGCAGCGTCTACCAGGGTTTCCATTTTTACTACAGTGTACCCTTTGGCTACCGCTGCTTGTATATAGGCATCTTGCTGTACCGGGTTGGTGGTATACAATATTACTTGTTTGCCTTCTTTATTTTTTTGCAGGGCCTCTGTAGCCAGCTTATATTCTTCCTGTGTGTAAAATTTACCCGCTGTATCCTCCATTATTAAAAAGCGGTTGGCCTTATCTAAAAACTTATCATCCGTCATCATACCATACTTTACAAACAGGCCAAGGCTTTCCCATTTTTCTTCAAAAGCAGCCCGGTCGTTTCTAAAAATTTCATCCAGTTTGTCGGCTACTTTTTTGGTGATGTGTGCATTTATTTTTTTTACGTTTGGATCGCCCTGTAAGTAACTGCGGCTTACGTTTAAAGGTATATCGGGGCTATCTATCACACCCTGCAGCAGCATTAAAAATTCGGGCACAATATCTTTTACTTCATCGGTAACAAATACTTGGTTGCTGTACAGCTGAATTTTATCTTTTTGTATCTCGTAGGTTTGTTTGATTTTGGGGAAATACAAAATGCCGGTTAAGTTAAATGGATAGTCTACATTCAGGTGTATCCAAAACAGGGGTGCTTCGTTGTAAGGATATATTTCTTTATAAAAATCCTGGTAATCGTCTGTAGTAAGTTCGGATGGTTTTTTTGTCCATGCCGGTGTGGTATTGTTTATTTGTTTGCCATCAAAAAATACTGGTACGGGTAAAAAGCGGCAAAATTTTTCAAGGATGGTTTGTATACGATGGTTTTCTAAAAACTCCCTGCTCTCTTCGTTCAGGTGTAAAACAATATCTGTTCCACGTTGTTCTTTTTCTACTTCTTCTAATGTAAACTCCGGGCTACCATCGCATTCCCATCTTACTGCTTTAGCCCCTTCTTTAAACGAACGGGTTACTACTTCCACTTTATCGCTCACCATAAATGAGGAGTAAAAGCCCAATCCAAAATGGCCAATAATATTGTTTTCATTTTGGCCCTTGTATTTATTTAAAAACTCTTCTGCGCCACTAAATGCCACCTGGTTGAGGTATTTATCCACTTCTTCTGCCGTCATGCCTATACCCTTATCGGCAATGGTAAGTGTTTTATTTTCGGCATCTATTTTTATTTCGATACTAATATCGCCCAGCTCCCCTTTTGCTTCGCCCAAAGAAGAAAGTGTTTTTAATTTTTGGGTGGCATCTACTGCATTACTCACTAATTCCCTCACAAAAATGTCGTGCTCGCTGTATAAAAACTTTTTAATGATGGGAAAAATGTTCTCGGTTTGTACCCGTATGTTACCTTTTTGCATAAGTAATATTTTTTAGTGCTGCTGGCAAAATCAATGCCACTGCATTAATGCTGACAAGCTGTCAAAAAAAAAAATTGGGTGTGCCCAAAGACACACCCAACTACTTAAAATTTTACAACCGTACTTAATTACCCAATACTTTAATATTGTCTAGCTGCCAGGTAGTGGTTTTATCGCTGCCTGTACCGGCGGGGTCGGCACCCTCGTATTTAAACGCTATATATATAGTGCCAGTGTAGCTATTGAGATTGATACTGCCCGAACTGGTAAAGTTGGCAGGATAGCCCGATGCCTGCCCGGGAGACAAGGTTGCCTGTGAGGTAATATCCGTCCAGGTAACGCCGGATGCCCATGGGTTGCCAGTACCAGTAAAATTAGTAGATACCAATACCTTTAAAGTGGCGCCATTGGCAAACCCTGCCTTTGAATCAAACGTAAGTGTTTTAGTGGCATAAGCACCCAAATCTACCGCCTTTGTTACCAGCCAGCTGGTAAGTGCTGCATCGTTACTGCCAAACGCAGTTATTTGAGCATACTTGTTAGAGCTAAAGGTACGGGCATCATAACGACGGGTGCCAGCTTCTGCCAGGTTTGTCCACCCGGTTAATGCAATAGGAGGGTTACCTGTAGTGGTAAGCGATTCAAAAGTTTCATTTAACAATTCGGTGCCGGTGCCACCACCGCCTCCTCCACCACCGCCGGTGGTGCAGCGGGCTCCGGTAAATTGTACATCACTAGTGTCTCTAATAGTAAGTTGTTTTGTATTGCCAAATACAGAGTAAATAGCTACAATGCTACCATTGCCATTGGGTACATTTATTGGTGCAAAATCTGCAAAGCCACTATTGCGTAATGTAATAGTACTAGCCGAGCAATTGCGTAATACAAAGTTTACAGATACCGGGGGATCTACGGTTACGTTGGCGTAAGTTTTTGATGTATCTGCTGCTGCAAACTCAAATCCTTCCAGTTTTATCAGCCTGTTTTGTAATGAGTCGTGTAAATCTGTTGTTAGTTGTGATACCGTTACCACTTTGGGTACTACCACATTACCAGACGAGCCTTTTACCAGGTACTGGTTAAATAAGCCCGATGCAATAGTGGTAACACTTGGTGGAGTGCTGCTATTATCGAGGCCTCCGCCTAGTTGTATTAAACGGTTGTAATCGCCCAGGTATAGGCCACGGCATTTTACAAACAACTCTGTACCCACGGGGTAAGAGGTAAACAGGTTAGTGCCATCCATCCTAATTAAAATACCAGCGGTTTCATCTTGTATCACCAGGTTTTTATACAAGTTGCCGCTTTTATCATCGCCAATTACAATACCACGTATAATAATATCGGTGGTTACCTGCACTGGTAAACCGGATGTAACCAACAATGCTTTTAATTGCTTAATGCTGGTGTTGGCTGTAATGGATGGTGGTACATATACCGGCGGCTGATCAAATTCTTTATCACAAGAGCTGTTGATGGTTGCTAAACCGGTAAGCAACAGTAATGCCGGCAATACAGATTTAAAAAACTTATTCATTGTATATTATTTTCTTTTGATTGAATGATGGTTGAATTAAAAGCGCAAGCCTACACTGGCAAAAAAGGTACGGCCAAATGAGTAGAACCTTTTTGGTGGAAATTTATTAACGTTCTTTTCTTCATAATCAAACCGTAACTGCTCAAAGCCGCCAGAAACAATTTTTTTATTATCCAGCAGGTTATTTATACCCAGGTTAAATAACAAAAACATATTCTTTTTTAAAGATTTTACCCGGTTGTTTACCCTCCAGGAGTAGCCGCCAAAAACATCAACAGTAGCTTGATCGTCGAGTTTTGTTTGATCTACAATTGATTTATATAAATCACTTTTAGGATCGAGGCCAGATACGGCTGCGGTGGTTCTTCTCAATGGATTAAAATCGAGCCACAGGTTATTAAAGTAATTTACATTGGCATTTACAAACCAAAAGTTTGGTGAACGATACTCAAAGCCAGCGGTGTACGACTCCTGCGGAGTAGCCACCCTAAAATTTTCTGAATAAATTGTAACGTCAGTAGCTAATACCTCTGAGCTATTATCAATGGTTACCGTAGCTTTTTGGCGGGTATCATAATAATAACGGGCAATATTAGCCGCAGCATTAAAGCTAAAGCCCATACCCAACTTTACATCTAACCCCAGCTCTGCACCAAAATGTTGCTTACCAATATTACTTAAAGCATAGTTTACTAAATTTTGAAACTGATCGTCATAAAACGTTAATACGTTCATTTGGTTTTTAACATTGGTGTAAAAACCAGTAGCCCTGAATTTTACTATGGGAGAGTTAAGTACATAACCGGCTTCGGCAGTAACAATCCTTTCGTTGGTTAAATTATCCTGCACAAAATCCCTGGTACGGGGGGCTATGTAAGCATTGTCGAAAAATGGGGCACGGGTAAGATAGGCGCCATTGGCATAAAAATAATTACGGCCATTAAGCTTGTAAGTAACTCCACCCTTAAAGGAGTAATTGTAAAAATTTTGCTTGTCTGATTTTCCGTAAGAGTTTTTAGGAAAAAGCCCCACCCGGGTGTAGCCTGTTCTAAAAAACGAGGTGTAGGAGTGCTCGGCAGCTACAAAAAAGTCAATTTTTCTAAACTTAAACTGGCTTTGTGCCCATACCGCTGCCCGCTGTATATCTATGGCATAATTATATCCAAATTTATCACCTTGCCTTAAGATACGGTTGGGTGCATTCAGGTCGTTTTGGCCGGCTAGTGGATTATCAGGAAAATCTCTTTCGGCAAACTGGTTAAGATCTACATAAAATATACCGCCCAATAAATCTTCGATGGTTTTGTAATAATGATTTTTTTGATACTGGTAAGAGCCCCCGGCAGTAAAATCAATATTAGATGCCAGTGAGGCATTCATTACCGTATTTAAATTAATACGGTTGGTATAGATGTTACGATTTTCCAAAATGTACCGGGAGCGGCGGCCAGATACAGTATTACCGGGTATGCCATTGGCATTGCGGATGGTTTCGTAGCTGGCATAATTTATATTGTATAGTTTATCCCAGTTCACCTGGCGAAGGTTTACATCATTCATCATTGCCTGCCTTAGCTGTTCTTTTTGTGCCGGATCGGTTACATAGCTGGGCAGGTAACGGTAATAATCTGGCCGGGGGTCTGGTGCATTGTACCAGTCCAGCGCACTTACACTGCGATTGCCAAACATGTAAGAGGCGGCAGTGGTAATGCTTATTTTATCGTTTGCCTTCCAATCGTGGGTAAGTAAAAACACCGGTTGCTTAATTTTTGCCACACTCGAGTTTCTTTTTTTACCTACCTGGTAGCCCCAAAAAGGGTTGTAAAAATTATCGGCAGCCAACTCTGTCATTTCTGTTACCGAAGAGCCCTGCCGGCCATTTTCGGTAGGGGTATAAAAAGTTACAAACGACAACAGGTGGCGGCTGTTAATGCGTTTATCAACGCCCAGGTAACCCGACCATCCATCGTAATAAGAGCCAGGCACATACCCTTCACCTGCCCATCGGCGTGAGCCGGCAATACTTAAAGCCCAGCCTTTTTTACTAAGGCCTGTTGAGTGCGTTATCATAAACCGGTTATCGTATGTACGGTTAGATACGGCATAATTAATACTGGTTTGTTTACGTTGTTTGCTGGCCCTTGTATCCAGGTAAGTGATTCCGCCAAAATCGCCAAAGGCGTAAGGGGTTGGCCGCAGGCCAAGTACCGCATCCCGGTTACGTACCACATCATTAAGGCCACCCCACAAACCAAATGGCGTAAAACCATTATCAAGGTTTTCCATGGGCACCCCATTCATCATGGTACTAAATGCATCTGCATCATACCCTCTAAAACGAAAGCGTACGGCATTAAAATGAAAAGTGGCGGCATTAAAATAAGGGTCTCTGCCAGCAGAAAGCACCGAGGAAACGTTTTGAGCACTTCCATCCTGGTTATCGTTTTCATCCAGCGATATTACCGGTATGTTATCAAGTATCGCAGCCTTGGCATCTTCTATAATGGAGGTATCCACTTTTTTTTGCTCAGCGGCTGCAGCAGGTTGTTCTTCTTTGGGAGTTTGGGAAAAAACAGCGGGCACCATTATAAACATGGCCACCAGCGTACATGCTGCAAATTTTAATTTTCTCACCGTGGTTAATTTTGTTAAAAACTACAAATATAAGGGGTGAGAAATGATATTTTAGCAAAAAAATACCACCATAACTATCAAATAATTATTTATTAAAGATTTGATATTAGCAGTTTACCTAACTTTACCATTCACTTATTTATGAAAAAACAGTTTTACCTCTTATCAGTACTAATAGTACTTACTGTTAGTGCAATGGCACAAAATCACCAATACCAACCGGTGGTAATTAGCTTTTACAATCTTGAAAACCTGTACGACACACTGGACGACCCTACCAAAAATGATGACGAATTTTTACCTAGTGGCCCATATAATTATAACAGCGCTGTTTATTGGGATAAATTAGGCCGGTTGTCTGCAGTGCTTTCGCAAATTGGTAAAGAGCTAACGCCTGATGGCGCTGCCCTTATAGGAGTAGCCGAAATTGAAAATGATACGGTATTGGCCGATTTGGTAAAACAACCGCTGCTTAAGGAATACAACCTGCAATATATCCACTACAACTCACCCGACATTAGAAGTGTGGATGTAGGCCTGCTGTACAACCCCAAATATTTTAAGCCCCTCAGCAGCACCCCATTATTTGTAGAACTGCCCGGTGGTAGCAAAGAGTCTTTTCTTACCAGGGATGTATTATATGTAAAAGGGGTATTATTAAAAGACACCATCCATGTTTTTGTAAATCACTGGCCCAGCCGCCGCGGTGGAGAAGAACGGTCTGCACCGGCAAGGGCTGCTGCAGCTATGGTATGCAAAACCAAGATAGACTCTTTAACCGCCATCAATGCCCAGGCAAAAATTGTGGTAATGGGCGATTTAAACGACGACCCCATTAGCCCCAGCGTTACAAAGGTTTTAAAAGCCAAAGGCCGGATGGAAGATGTAAAATCGCCTGAACTTTTTAACCCCTGGGTAGACTTTTATAAAAAGGGTATTGGCACCCTGGCCTACCAAGACTCCTGGGGATTGTTTGACCAAATTATCTTATCAGAAGGCTGGCTAAAAAAAGACCAGCCGGGCCTGCATTATTACAGGGCTAATATTTTTAACCGGGAGTTTATGGTGCAAAAAACGGGTAAGTTTAGGGGTTATGCCAAACGTACCTGGGATGGCACCACTTACAATTATGGCTACAGCGATCACTTTCCTACTTACATTACCCTGCTGAGGAGGCTTGATTAACAAACTGCCGTACCGCAGCTGCAGTTTGTTGTATCAGCAATGCTTTAGCCTGTTGCATGGCTTTAGCTGGGGGCAATTTAGTATCAACTAATTGCCGGGTGCACCTAAAGCCATACTGGTTTAGTTGTTGTGGTGAAACTGTAATTTGTCCGCAAATAGCCATTACCGGCACATTTTGTAGTTGTGCAGCTGCATTTACCACTGCAATTACTTTTCCATAGGCCGTTTGGCTATCTAAACATCCTTCGCCTGTTATCAGCAGGCTGGCTTGCGGCAGGGCGGCTGATAAGCCCGCTGTTTGCAATACGAGTTGGGCTCCCTTTACCATTGATCCGTTAAAAAAACTTAGCAAGCCTGTAGCAATGCCACCTGCTGCACCGGCCCCCGGTTGCTGGGCTAAATTTTTACCGGTTTGTTGTTGCAGCAAGCTGGCTATACTTTTCAATCCATCATCCAGCAATTTTACCGTTGTAATACTTGCTCCTTTTTGTGGCGCAAATACCACTGCCGCTCCATTTTTGCCATACATTACATGCTCCACATCGCAGGCCAGCGTAAAGGTTACCGCCGGCATTTCAGCTGGTGGAATAATGCGCTTTATATCGGCCAATGTTTCTCCGGATGGCAGCAGGCTAATGCCTTCTGCATTCAGCAATTGAAAACCCAACGCAGCTAAAATACCCATACCAGCATCAGTAGTAGCACTACCGCCCAGGCCAAGTATGATATGCTGTGCTCCTTTTTGTAAAGCTTGTTTTATTTGTAAGCCAGTGCCGTAGGTGCTGGCTTTTGTTGCATCATACTGCCATGGATGCAGCAAGGCCAACCCACTGGCTGAGGCCACTGTAATAATGGCTGTTTTAGTAAGCGGTTGCCATTGCCAGCTTGCTTGCAAGGGTTGCCGCAGGGCATTTACTGTAGTACTTGTAATGGTTTGTGTTTGCAAATAATAGCCCATCACATCATCAAAGCCATCCCCGCCATCGGCCATTGCAAAACATTGTACTGCCGCATCAGGTAATACCTGCTTTATACCATCCTGCATACATTGGCATACCTGCCTGCTGGTTAAGCTACCCTTAAATTTATCTGGTGCTACTATAATGTTCATCCCAAAAAATTATACCCAATTACTTGTTTACCACATTTACAGCCCTGCCTAAAATAAACGATTGAATATTATACAATGTAATATCCATGATTCGTTTACGGGCCTCTGCAGACAGCCAGGCTGTATGTGGTGTAATAATGCAGTTGGGTATACCAATAAGTGGGTGGTTAGATGCTGGCGGTTCGGCAGAGAGCACATCAAGTGCTGCACCGCCAATACGATTTTGATGCAGGGCTTGTGCCAAATCTTTTTCATTGATAAGGGCACCACGGGCAGTGTTAATTAACAAGGCACCCGGCTTCATCAACCCCAGCATCTCTTTATTTACAAAGCCTGTATTATCTTGTGTAAGTGGGCAATGCAGGCTTACCACATCGCTTTGTATAAACAATTGGTATAAGCTTACCTGTTTTACAGCATCCAGCTGCTCCTTGCCACCAAAACAAATAACCTTCATCCCAAATGCCTGCGCTATAGTGGCAACCTGCTTGCCAATTTTTCCAAACCCTACAATACCCATTACCTTATCTTTTAGTTCGGTTAAAGGGCCCAGGCTATAACACCAATCGGCTGCCGTTTGCCAGCTACCTGCAGCAACGCTGTTGCTATTAATGGCTACCTGGTTTGTAAGCTGCAGCAGTAAGGCAAAGCAATGCTGGGCCACACTGTAAGTACCATAAGCCGGCACATTACATACCGTAATATTTCGTTTAGTGGCTGCCGTTATATCTACATTATTATACCCGGTGGCAGTTACAGCTACCAACTTTAGCTGGGTAGCAGCCTCCATTAATGCAGCAGTAATGGGTGTTTTGTTGCTGATAATAATGCTGGCATTGTAGCAGCGCTCAATTAACTCTACCGGCTGTGTACGGGGGTAGTAGTGCAGGTTGCCCAATTGCTCAAACTCCTGCCAGCTGAGGTCGCCGGGGTTAAGCGTATAACCATCTGTAATTACAACATTCATCTGGTGAGTATTAATAATAACCAGCCCATTCATTTAAAGCAGCTGATGGCCACAAATGTCTACATTCGGCTGCATACACCCAAACAATTTGGCTTTGTGGCAGGCCTGTATTAAAAAAAATTACCCGGGTACCGGTTGTTTGTTTGTGGTGTGGCCGAAGCCCCCTATTTTTGCACCACTTAAATTTCCGCTATGTCAGTATTAGTTAACAGTAATTCCAAGATAATAGTACAGGGTTTTACCGGTACAGAAGGCACTTTTCATGCCACCCAAATGATAGAGTATGGCACCAATGTAGTTGGAGGTGTTACCCCCGGCAAAGGTGGTAGCAGCCATTTAGATAAGCCCGTTTTTAATACCGTAGCTGATGCCGTAAAAACCACTGGTGCCGATGTGAGTATCATATTTGTACCTCCTGCATTTGCAGCAGACGCCATTATGGAGTCGGCAGATGCTGGTATTGCGCTGGTGGTATGTATTACCGAGGGTATCCCGGTACAGGATATGGTGAAAGTAAAAAATTACCTGCAGGGCAAAAACACCCGGCTTATTGGCCCTAACTGCCCCGGTGTAATTACTGCAGATGAATGTAAAGTAGGCATTATGCCTGGCTTTATCTTTAAAAAAGGACGCATTGGTATTGTATCAAAATCGGGTACACTTACGTACGAAGCGGCCGACCAGGTTGCTAAAGCGGGCTTAGGCATTTCTACCGCTATTGGTATTGGCGGAGACCCTATCATTGGCACTACCACCAAACAAGCGGTGGAATTATTTATGAATGATGACGATACCGATGCTATTGTAATGATTGGCGAAATTGGTGGTGGTATGGAAGCCGAAGCGGCTGAGTATATTAAAAGCACGGGCAACAAAAAACCTGTAGTTGGATTTATTGCCGGGCAAACTGCACCTCCGGGCCGCCGCATGGGCCATGCTGGTGCTATTGTTGGTGGTGCCGACGATACAGCTGCTGCTAAAATGAAAATTATGGAAGCCTGCGGCATACACGTTGTGGCTAGCCCTGCTGATATTGGCAAAACAATGGCCGCAGCAATGAATAAATAAATTACCGGCTGGATGCAATTACCAGCTTTCAATAAAAAAAGCCGGCTGTACATACAGCCGGCTTTTTTTATCATTATCATTTTAATAAATCAACAACACTATTGGGCAATGGCAGCTTACTGCTAGGGGAAAATCGTCATAAAAATATAGGTAAAAAAGATGAGCAACAGCACAATCCCCTGCAGGATAATTGTTTTACCAGTACGAAACGACAACATTAATACCAGCATAGCCAAAAGAAAAATTACCGACGAGCGGGCATCTATACCCAGTGTTAAAGGCAAATCATACACAATTGAAAAAAAGGTAACCGTGGGGATAGACAAGCAAATACTTGCCAGCGCTGATCCTAAAGAAAGATTTAAGCTTTTTTGCAGTTTATTACCAGAAGCCGCTTTAAAAGCAGAGAGCCCCTCGGGCAGTAATACTACAATGGCAATGATAATACCTACCAGCGAGTGAGGTGCATTCCACCGGTCTATTAAATCTTCCAAATCGGGCGCAAGCGATTCTGCCAGCATAATAACAGCACCCAGGCAAACAAAGAGTAATACAAAACTCCAGATAGCCTCCTTTTTACTGGGTTTTGGTTCGGTATCCTCTTCTTCTGTTGCTACCTCATCAACAAAAAGGTCCTTATGTTTAAAATTTTGTACAAAAATAAAACTGGCATACAGCAACAACGATACGATGGCTACAAATACCAACTGTTTAACAGAGTAATAAGGGCCGGGGATAGTAGTGGTGTAGTTGGGCAAAATAAGCGTAAGTACCGATACGGCCAGCAATGTAATAAGATAGGTGGTTACGCCCTGCATACCAAAACTTTGCTCCCGATGACGGATACCGCCCGATAGCAGGCTAATGCCAATCATACCGGTAATGATGATCATGATGGCAGCAAAAACGGTATCCCTTGCCAATGCTGAGCCATCTGGCCCGCTTGCCATCATCATAGAAATAATCAGCGACACCTCAATGATGGTAACCGCCAGGGCCAATACGAGGGTACCAAAAGGCTCCCCTACCCGGTGAGCTATAACTTCTGCATGATGCACCGCTTGTAAGGTACACATCAACAAAGCAGGTACAGCCAGCACATTTAGCCAGCTAAAATGATACGTATGCTTTATAAAAAAAACAATCCAGCAAAGAATGGGTATTAAAATATACTTAAGCGATGGCAGCGTTGATTTAGGTTGCATTACAAGATTTTTTGTAAAATACAAAATGATTGGATTGAAGCAGCAGGAATAAAAGATTAATATTATGCAGTAACCAAATTGCTTATTTTTTTACAACAAAAAATACAGGGGAAAATAATTGCATGATTGTATTTTGCCATCCGCCAATAGCAAACCACAATTGGCAGCTATGGAATAAAAGCCGGCCTGCACCAAACATAAACAATAGCAGCTTGTAAGCTTATGCAACAATGTTGCTGCTACTAGTGCTGGCAGTAACAATAAAAGTTGTTATTTTAAAACATACGATTATGCATACCACACATCAAATAGCTACCCATTTAAAACAATTGTTTTTTGGAGGAAACTGGACGAGTGTAAGCCTTAAAGAAACTACCATTGGGCTAAGTTGGCAGCAAGCCTCAACCAATATTTATACCCTTAATAGCATTGCTGCGCTGGTATACCATATACACTATTATACAGCAGCCATTTTGCAAGTGCTGCAAGGGGGCCCGCTGGATGCACATGATAAGTACAGCTACAACCACCCGACCATCCAATGCCAACAAGATTGGGATACGTTGCTGGAGCAAACTTTTGCAGATGCCGAACAATTAGCATTATTAATTGAACAGTTACCCGACGAAAAACTGGCCGAAATTTTTTGCGATGTTAAGTATGGCAATTATTACCGAAACCTTACCGGCCTGGTTGAACATAGCCACTATCACCTGGGCCAAATTGCCCTTATAAAAAAAATAATATTG
>JBDKJT010000188.1:0-9304 GCA_039796475.1 Bacteroidota bacterium
GGGCTGCATACAATTACACTTACCGGCAATAGCAGTAATGGATGCAGTACCATCGTAAAAGCCATGGTAGATGCATTTGCCTTACCGGTATTTAATAATACACCAGATACTACTACCTGCCGTGGCCAGCAATTTACATTACGGGCATCGGGTGCAGCAAGGTATGCATGGACGCCAGCCGCCACACTCAACTGCGATACTTGTGCCAATACAATAGCCAACCCAATTAACAATACCAGCTATATACTAACGGGCACTTCGGCGCAGGGTTGCGTTAAAAAAGACACCATAGACATTTTGGTAAAACAGCCATTTACCATACAATACACTCAACCCGATAAATTATGCGCTGGCAAAAACAAACAATTAACGGCATCGGGGGCCCACCAGTACCAATGGTGGCCTGCCAATGGCTTAAGCAATCCATTAATTGCCAACCCAGTTGCACAACCAGACAGCACTACAACCTACAGGGTAGTAGGCACCGACGACAAAGGCTGCTTTAAGGATACCGGCTTTGTAAAACTAACGGTATACCCCATACCAAAAGTTGAAGCTGGCACAGACAAAACAATTACGGTAGGCATGCCTGTTGATTTGGATGCGGTGATTACTACTGATGTAACCGAAGTAAACTGGACACCCACTTCCGGCATATTTAGAAATAGCTTTACTGGCTTTACGGCCAAACCAGATCAAAACACAGAGTACACAGTGGAAGTAAAAAACAAGGGTGGCTGCAGCGCCCGTGACAGGATAACGGTATTTGTTACCTGTAATGGCACCAATGTTTTTGTACCCAATTTATTTTCGCCCAACGATGATGGAGTAAACGATGTGTTTTATCCAAGAGGCGTGGGATTATTTAAAATAAAGTCAATGAGAATATTTAACCGCTGGGGTGAGCCTGTATTTGAAAAAAGCAGTTTTAACGCCAATGATCCGGGATCTGGATGGGATGGCCGCTATAAAGGCAGCAAGCTAAATACCGATGTATTTGTTTATAATATAGAGCTTATCTGTAACAACAATAGTGTATTGGCGCTTAACGGCAACATATCGCTGGTAAGATAAATAAGCTTAAATATTACATCCACTCAAGCAAGGCAAATACAATTATTTGCCTTGCTTTACATAAAAATAGCCCTGCCGTAGCAGGGCCTTTAACCAACAACCATGTATGACTAACTGAATTGCACTACTAGTTCGCAACCCTTACCGGGCGCTGAAATAATACTCATCTTACCATTTAGCAACGATGCCCTTGTTTTAATATTAATCAACCCAACGCCGTTGCTTTTTTCTGCAGGATCAAAACCTACCCCATCATCTTTAATGATTAAGGTAATAACATCACCCTCGTTACTTAATTTTAATAGTACATGAGAAGCTTTAGCATATTTTAAAATATTATTAAACTGCTCTTGGATAATACGATAAATGGTTAACCGCATTTTATCGGACACCTGGCTTTCATTAAAATATTCAAGATCTTTTTCTATATGCAGTGTGTTACCTATCATGGTTACTTCTACAATCGCATTTAATGCATCTATAAAGTCATCTTCATCCAACGAAGGTGGAATAAGTGAGTGAGATAAAGCCCTTAGCTCTTCTATAGCGCAATTAATCAGTTTATCTGTTTCGTCGATACAAGGGTGCACCACCTCTTGCTCTGTTCGTACAAGACCAAGGTACAGCCTGGAGCTGGCCAAAATTTGGTTTACATTATCGTGTAATTCACGGCCTATTTCTTCCCGTTCTCTTTCCTGCGCTGTAATTACTGCTTGAGTGATGGCTTTTTCTTTATCTCGTTTTTCTTCTTCCAGTTTTTTCTCCAGCAGTAATTTATCGGTAATATTAATGGCCAGCGAAATAATGGCAGGCCGGCCATTATACATAATTTTTTCTGCGGTTACCTGCATAAACATTTGGCTACCGTTTTTGTGCAAATGCTTCCATACACTTGTGGCTTTAAACGACTCTTCACTTAATACCTTACGGGCAAATTTACGTACCAGCGAAAAATCGCTGGCCGATCTAAGCTCTAGTATCGTCATGCCGTACATTTCTGTTTTTGTATACCCGTATTGTTTTACCACTTCATCATTAATTTCTGCAATGGTAAAATCATCTAGGTACCAAATAAATATACAAGCAGGGTTGTTATTAAACAGGTATCGGTATTGCTCTTCAGATTTTTTTAGCGCCTGCAAGGCCATCTTACGCTCTGTAATATTAGTTTCAATCGCAAAATAATGGGTTAGTTTTCCGTACTTATCAAACATTGGCTGGCCCTCAATTTCTACCCAATACTTACGGCCGTTTTTTGAATAATTTATTATTTCACACTCAAACGGGGCCATTTTATTTATCTGATTACGCATGTAATCAATTACCAACCTGCTCGACTCTGGCCCTTGCAAAAATTCGCCCGGTCGTTTGCCGGCAACTTCTGCCAGTGTATATCCCGAAATATTGCAAAAAGCTTCATTAATCCATTCAATCTTTCCATCGGGGTCGGTTATAATTACTGCATTTACAGTTTCCCTGGCAATAAATGACAGTCGTTTTAGTTCGTCATCAAACTTCTTCTTTTCAGTTACATCTTGTGTAGCTCCAATAAGCCGCACTGCTTTGCCCCATTCATCCCTAATAATATAACCACGTTCATTTAAGTAAATGTATTGTTGATCGCCGTTTAAAAATCGATACTCTATTTCAAAGTTATTTTTATTGATATCCTTGTTGATGTCTTCCATCAACTGGCTTAAAATATCTTTATCATCCGGATGAAAATGAGATAACCAATAATCACCAGACTGGTCTTTTTGATTGATTGGCAACTTTACAATTCGCTCAAACTGCTCAGCATTTCTATACACACTGCCGGTTTTAAGGTTCCAGTCCCACACCATATCGTTGGTGGCTTTACTAACCAGGTTGTACCGGTCGTTGCTAGTACGCAATGCGGCTAAGCTTTTTTTTCTTTCAATACTGTATTGGATTGTTTTTACCAGCAGGCGTTCATCAAAATCATCTTTTACCAAATAATCCTGTGCCCCCTCGCTAATGGCTTTTAACGCTAGCTCGGTATCTGTTAATCCAGAAAGTATGATTACCGGTATTTCGTAGGTATATGGTTTTAAAGAAAAAAAACTGCCAAGGCCGCTGCTATCTGGCAAACTTAAGTCTAACAAAATTACGTCTACCTCATTTTCTTCCAATACCTGTTTGGCCGAAGCAATGGTGGAGGAATAGATTAGCTGGTTAAAAGACAATGCAGATGAGGTGAGTAACTCCGTAAGCAACAATTGATCGCCAGGATTATCTTCAACAATTAAAATTGCTTTTCGCAGGTTAGTTTCCATTTAAATTCAATTTCTGCTTATTTAAGGTTCGGCTCCAAAAATCTTCTATGGTATCAACTACGTTAACAAAAGACTCGAGGCTTACCGGCTTAATAATATAACAATCCGCATGATTGGCGTAGGCATCCTGCATATCTTTTTCTGAAGAAGATGTAGTTAAAATAATTACAGGCACCATCGCAAGCCCGGGGTTTGTTTTAATAAATTTCAGTACTTCTTTACCATCAATTTTAGGAAGGTTAATGTCCAGCAGAATCATGTCTGGCCACTTTTCAGTTGTATACTTACCGCCTTGCTGTAAAAATGATATAGCATCTTCGCCATCTCTTACACAGGAGAGCTGTACGGATAATTTTGTTTCGCTTAAGGCCTCCTGTAAAAGAACAATATCTCCTTCATTGTCTTCGATAAGTAAAATATGTACTGGGTGCATGGATAAAGATTTATTAAAATATCTATTTGCCTCAGTAAATCCTTACTTCTATTAAGTTACTAAAAAAAAACACTATTTCAACTAATCTTTATCACTTTTTATTATGAGATTTATCGGGATATCCGTAACTGTAATTTCAATATTTTTAAGCACTGATAACCAGCAATCAACATATTTATTTTATTTAGCGGCTATATACACATCAATCAAGGCAACTTATATAATCATCTACCATACAGTTTTCGAAATTTTTCTACAATGCAATTTGATATCCTGGTGCTTCTTGCAACAGACAGTGTATAATTATTAGCATAGCTGTTGATGCAATATTTTTTAAATAATAATTTATTACACAAAGCAGTTTTGTTATATTAGTATAATTGTTAAAAAAAGGGGTGCAAAATTTCAGCACATAAAAATTTTGCACCCTAAAAAACAGAAGTATTTTTTATACCTCATTTTTCTTTTGACCACAGGAAAGGATTTCAAAGGAAGCGACTGTTTTCCTTATAGATATTGGATGATTATATTTTTAAAGAAACAAAGAAAGATATTTTACCAGCCCCCGCAGGTAATGAAATGAGCTGAATGTTTGTAGTATAAATATTACAACTGATTTTTGTACCTTAATAAAAAGAGCTATGCGTAATTTTCTACTAATCGACGATCACGAAGTAGTAAGAGCCGGCGTTAAAATAGTTTTAACAGAGCTGTATAAGCCCTCCACCATTTATGAGGCGCATGATGAAAAATCGGCACTCAAACAATTAAAAAGCACCCACTTCGATTTGGTGATTATGGATGTACAAATGCCAGACACCAATACGGTTAGTTTAATAGAATACATCACCATCACCTATCCAGATGTAAAAGTGCTCATGTTTTCGATGAGCGCTGAAAATATTTATGCCAAACGCTTTTTAAAAGCGGGTGCTATGGGCTTTGTATCAAAAAATGCTGGTATGGCTGAGTTAAAAAAAGCCATCGATCTTGTACTAGGCAATAGGCGCTATATAAGCGAAACACTAATAGATATTATGGCCGGGGATATTGGCAAAAAAGAAAACGGCAACCCTTTTGACAAATTAAGCGCCAGGGAGTTAGACATAGCCACACTAATGATGAAGGGAAAATCCATTAGCGAAATTGCCGACCAATTAAACATTACCGTTTCTACTACCGGCACCTATAAATCCAGGTTATTTGACAAGCTATCTGTAAAAAATATTGCAGAGCTTATTGAGCTTGGCCGTGTATTTGGCATTATTTAATCCCACCCAAAAACGCTCCAATTTTTATTTGAAAAAAATTAGAAATTTTTCTACCCGCCATCAATCATCGTTGTAAACAATTTTTTTTAGCCCCCCGGCATTTGCTAAAATGCTTATCCCTTAAGTGTTTGCAATAAATTACGAAATAGCAATTGATTAAGAAAAATCCCACAAGCCTGTGTTATGCTATTACACAGCAATCAGCTATTACAATATTGATTTTTTATTTGCGTTGAGCATAACAGAGTTTTTTGAATATGGTTTGCAGTATCAAATCCGGCAATATCCATTGCTGCATCGCACAATACTGCAAAAAATAAAATGCTCTCATTGATCACAGGAAAGGAAAGCATCACTGAGTACAATTTTTATTTAACCAAAAAACAAAAGACATCATGAAACAGATTACCCTGTTCAATGAAAAACGTATTGACCAGGTACCCGGAGAAAAACATAGCATTGCTTTAAGGGCATCTATACTCATGTTGGTACTACTGGGTTTTACAACTCTGGCCAATGCTCAAACAACCATTACCGCTGTACAAGACGGTGCCTGGAATGACCCCAACACCTGGGACGCTGGTATACCTACTGCAGCCGACGATGCCATCATTGGCAATGGCCTTACTGTAAGTATTGAGGCTACGGGTGCAGTTTGCAACAATTTAACAATAGGCACTGGCGACGAAACCAGCAGCGGTGCCATTTTGTTTGTTGGCACTAGTGGGTTAACGGTAACTGATAATATTACGCTTGGTGATATTGCAGGTGCAACAGGCACCATTACCATGGACGCTGCTGCAAGCCTTACCTGCGGCAGGGTTACCGAAGGCGACCCCGGCTTTAGTGGAATTTATGAAACCAACTTCGGAACCATCACCTTTACCGGCACTTTTACATTACCGTACAATCTTTTTCAATTTAATAACTTGGTAATTACAAGTGGTACGGTAAGTACGGGTGGCAGAAACCTGCCGATTGAAGGCGACCTTACCATCAGCAATACAGGCACGCTCGATCTAAAAGAAAATACAGCTAACCGAAATACGATTGCCGGCACACTTAGCATTATTAATAGTGCCACCCTGCGTATTGGAGGCGGCGGCACCATACCTGCAAATTTTAATACCCACGTTATCAGCAGTACCAGTACAATTGAGTATTACGGTGTATCACAAACTGTGGCTACACTAAATTCATCTCAAAACTATGGCAACCTGGTTATAGCAGGTTCGGGCTTAAAAGAAGTAAACGGAAGCATTGGTGTGGCGGGTAACCTAACTGTAAGTGCGGCCATATTTAGTGTAAATACTTTTACTGCTAATAGAACTAGTGCAGGTGGCACTTTAACAGTAGCCAATGGTGCCACTTTGCGTATTGCAGGCAATGGCACTTTACCATCTAATTACAGCACTCATGTTATTGGTGCTACCAGTACGATAGAATACAGTGGCACTTCTGCACAATCAATCGCTACCCTTAACTCCAGTCAAAAATATGGCAACCTTAATGCTTACAGCTCTGTTAAAACATTGGCAGGTAGTATTACCGTAAATGGCACACTGGCGTTTAGTGGCACTCCTTGCAAAGTGGTAATTGGCAGCAACACCTTAACGCTTGAAGGCCCTGTATCGGGTGGCACCAGCAGCAGAAACTTCACCTGCTCTGCCAGTAGTAATATGGTAGTAACCGGCGCTTATAACAGAACATTATATTTTGATGCCACTACGGCGGGCACTACCAATGCACTTAACAATTTAACACTTAATCATACAGGCAATATTACTACCCTGGGTAACGATCTTACGGTGAATGGCAACCTCACTTTTACGCAGGGTAAGCTAGCCATCTCCTCAAGAACACTCACTTTAAAAGGTACTTTTGTACATACAGTAAGCGGTGGCCTAAGAGGCGGAAGCTCCAGTAATTTAACCATTAATACTACTACAAGCCCTAACCTGTCCATGGATCAAACTACAGCTGGTACCACTAATGCGCTTAATAATTTTATTATTAACAGCAACAACCAGGTAATAACAATGGATAATGATTTGCAGGTAAATGGCACCACCACTTTTACTGCCGGAAAATTGTCTATAAATGGCAATACCCTTACCCTTAAAGGCTTGGTAACTAATACAAGCAGTGGAGGCATAAGGGCAGGCAGCACCAGCAACCTTGTTATAAATGGCACTGTTAGCCCAAGTTTATCATTTGATCAAACAACTGCAGGCACTACCAATGCCCTTAATAATTTCACTATCAATAGCAGCGGGCAAACGGTTACGCTTACGAATGCCTTAAGGCTAACTGGCACCCACACCCCAACAGCAGGTGTACTGGCGGCTGGTGGTTATTACACTATCGCTTCTACAGAAAGTAGTACTGCTAATATTGCCGCAGGAAGTACCAGTGGCGGGTATATAACCGGCAGTGTAATTGTGGAGCGATACATACCCCAAAACAGCTATCGTGCCTGGCGGCTGCTGGCGGCACCTACCAATGGACAAACCATTAAAGAAGCATGGCAAGAAAACCAGGCTGCAGGTGTAAACGGCAACCCTGGCTATGGCACCAATATTACCAGCAATCTTGCTGCGCCTAATTGGTCGGCCAATGGTTTTGATTTTTACACACCTAACAACTCTATGCTTAGTTACGACGAGAATAATGACGAATTGGTTGGCGTAACCTCTACTGCCACAGGCATTGCTAACGAACCTGGCTATTTTATTTACATCAGGGGAAGCAGAAGCGTTTCGCCCTCATCCAGCATCGCCTCTGTTAATGCCACAACTTTACGATCTACTGGTACGCTTAACACCGGCAACCAATCAGCCATTACAGTGCAGGCAGATAAATTTAAGCTGATTGGCAATCCTTATGCTTCTGCCATTGATCTTAGAAATGTGGCTACCAGCGGGGGTTGCGTAGGCACTGCTTTTTATGTATGGGATCCTAAACTGCCAGGCTCTTACAACCTGGGAGCTTATCAAACACTTACACAAGTAAATGGCGATTATATTATTGTACCAGGTGGTGGCAGTTATGGCAATTCAGGATCTATTAGTAATAACATACAATCGGGTGCTGCATTTTTTGCAGAAGCCATTGGCTCATCAGGCACTATTACAATAGCAGAAAGCTCTAAAACATCTGGCAGCAGTATGGTTTTCAGGCCGCTGGGCACCACACCTGTAAAAAGCATTATTAGTAAGCTGTATGCCATAACCGCCAACGGAACCCAAGTGGCAGACGGCAACATTCTTTTATTCAGCCCGGAATACAACAATAGCATTGATGCGGCCGATGGCAGAAAGATGAACAATTTTGGCGAAAACCTGGGCATGCTTAAAGCGGGCAATGTACTTGCGATGGAAAAAAGAATATTACCCTCACAAGATGATACTGTGCATTATACTTTATCACGCTTAAAAAAGATCAGTTATCAAATTACGTTACTGCCCAACAACATGGGTGATGCAGGCATGCAAATGTTTTTAGAGGATAAATTTTTAAACAGCAGCGTACCTGTTAGCTTAACAGATTCTACCACTTATACTTTCACCATCACTAATGATGCTGCCAGTGCAGCAACCGACAGGCTTAAACTGGTATTAAAACCCTTCCAGGTTTTACCTGTAACGATTACCGGGATAAAAGCTTACCAGCAAGCACAACAAATTACAGTAGAGTGGCATACCAGCAACGAAGTAAATATGCAACAGTATATTGTTGAAAAATCTGCAGATGGCAGCAGCTTTAATACTGCAGGCTCTATCAAAGCAACTGGTAATACAATGTATCAATGGATAGATGCTGTTGCGACAGCAGGCGTACACTACTATCGTGTAAAATTGCTTAGCAATGGCGGGCAATTCAGTTACACGCCAATTGTAAAGGTTACTATTGGCAAGCAGCCTGCAGCAGTTACGGTATCGCCCAATCCTGTAAAAGGCAATACCATGCACTTACAAATGGTTAACCAGCCTGCTGGCAATTATCATATCAGGCTTAGTAATATCAACGGGCAAGTGTTGTACAAAGCACAATTGCGGCACTATGGAGGCAGTGCTTCACAAACCGTTAACCTGCCTGCACAAACTACAAGTGGTATATACCAGCTTGAAATTATTATGCCAGACAACTCACACAATAACCAGCGGATTATTATTAAAGCGGATGAATAGTCATCCGCTTGCTTTAGTCGATTATAAAAAAAGAAGGAT
>JBDKJT010000189.1:0-27555 GCA_039796475.1 Bacteroidota bacterium
TTGGCCATCTTCTCCTAATGTTTGGCCATCTTCTCCTAATAGTTGGCCATCTTCTCCTAATGTTTGGCCATCTTCTCCTAATGTTTTGGCGTTGGCGGCAAAGGTAAAAGCTGCTTTTCTGTGCTTTCTGTGCTTTTTGCACCAGGCACGCTGCCTTTTGTATACTAAGCTGCTTTGGCCGGTGGTTATTGCTGGTATTAAAAAATTTATTTACTAATTAAAACATCATCGTATGAAAAAAAATCCATCCTTACTGCTAAGTTTTTTGCAGTACACCGAGGCCGAACTGCTGGTAAAGGCCCACCTTATTATTGAGAAGATGACGGGTAACACCGCCCTTGCCAACCCCGTGCCGGCACTGGCCGATGTGCAGGTGGCTACCACGGCCTACAGCAACGCACTTACCGAGGCCCGCAAACTGGGTATAGATAATGTGGCCATTAAAAATGATAAAAGGGCCCTGCTGGAGCAGGTATTGCAGCAACTGGGCCGCTGGGTAATTTTTATGGCCGATAGCAATATTACCGTATTGCTCAGCAGCGGCTTTGATGTTACCAAAGCCCCCGAACCCATACAGCTGGAAGACCCCGGCAACCCAATGCTGGAAAACGGCCTGGGCAGCGGCACCATCATCTGCCGGGTAAAAAGGGTAAAGGGCGCCGTTAGCTTTAGCCACGAGTATACCGATACGCTGCCGGCACCCAACGTGGTATGGCAAAGCTGTGTAAGCAGCCGCAGCCGCTACGAGTTTAGCAACCTGGTGCCGGGCCGGCAATACTGGTTTAGGGTGCAGGTAAGTGGCTGCAACAACCAGCAGGTATGCACCCCCGTGGCCAGCAAATATGTGCAGTAGGGGGCGGCTGGCCATACATACCGATTATAGGGTATTGCGGCCCGTTATTAATTGTGTTATCTTAACAGTACCAACTACCAGCGCCCATTTAGCGGCCGCAGCAGGGTTGGTACTTTTTTTATCCCTTGTACTTAAACAACCCATATAATGATTCCTCAATTTAAAGTGCCCCTAAAATACCGGGACAGTAACTGGCTAAAACTTTGCGATGTAATTGCCCTTACCGGCTACAGTGCCTCTACCATTGCCCGCCTGCGCAACAACCAGGTAATACATGCCGAAAAACCTTACGAGGGTGGCAACTGGCGCTACCTTGCGCAAGATGTATTTATACTGGCGGGTATGCAGCCGGGGCAGGCCACCCCTTAGCCAACGGGCCTGTGCCGCCGGGTAGGGCTGCTGCCACCCAATGGCCCTGCCTTGTATACTGCTGCACCATGCTTTGCTGCCGGGCTGCTACGCCGGATAGTAACGGTTACCCCGGTGAGGCCCTTGTGCCCGGGCTTGTGCCGGCGTAAGAGTGTATAGCCGGGCCGCTGCTGCTGCCTGCACCGCCGCTGGCGTACGGCTATTATATGCCTGCTTTGCTGCCGGCCTTTAAAAAAAACGATTAACTTTACGGCCTCACCATGCTGCCAGATTATCCACATAAATTATTTACCGATAAGCGTAGCCACTACTCACTGCTAATGCTTGCGCTGGCCATGGATTCGGTTGCCGGGTGCTAAACGGCCCGGGGCAGGTATGCCCGGTTTTATTTATTTAATTATTTTAAAATAATAGCTATGTCATCTGCTGCTATAGTGCCGGCTGGCTCCGCTGAGGCGGCCACCGATTTTTTGCCCTTGCTGGGCACCGATTATGTTGAGTTTTATGTAGGCAATGCCAAACAGGCGGCCCATTTTTATAAAACCGCTTTTGGGTTTAAAAGCCTGGCGTATGCCGGCCCCGAAACGGGTGTAAAAGACAGGGCTAGCTATGTGCTGCGCCAAAACAAACTTACCTTTGTATTAACCACCCCCCTGCAAATGGGCAACCCCCTGGCCGACCATATTTACAAGCATGGCGATGGGGTAAAAGTGCTGGCCTTAAGGGTAGCCGATGCTACCAGCGCCTGGCAACAAACCACCAGCCGGGGTGCCCAATCGTACATGCAGCCGCAAACCCTTACCGATGAGCAGGGCACCGTGGTAATGAGCGGTATACATACCTATGGCGATACAGTGCACCTGTTTATTGAGCGTACGCAGTACAATGGGGTGTTTATGCCCGGCTACCAGCCTTGGCACAGCCTGTACAACCCTGATGATACGGGCCTGCTGTATGTAGACCATTGCGTGGGTAATGTGGGCTGGAACCAGATGAACCCCTGGGTAAAATTTTACGAAAACGTAATGGGGTTTAAAAACATTTTAAGTTTTGATGATAAGGATATATCTACCGAATACTCGGCGCTGATGAGCAAGGTAATGAGTAACGGTAATGGCTATGTAAAGTTTCCGATAAACGAGCCGGCCGAGGGCAAAAAAAAGAGCCAGGTAGAGGAGTACCTTGATTTTTACAATGGCGAGGGGGTGCAGCATGTGGCCATTGCCACCAACGATATTGTACACACCGTTACCCAATTGCAGCACAGGGGTATTGAGTTTTTAAAAGTGCCGGCCAGTTATTACCAAACGGTATTGCAGCGGGTGGGTACTATTGATGAAGACCTGCAGCCGCTGGCCGATTTGGGTATATTGATAGACAGGGATGAGGAGGGCTACCTGCTGCAAATATTTACCAAGCCCGTGCAAGACAGGCCCACCCTGTTTTTTGAAATTATACAACGCAAGGGTGCCAAAAGCTTTGGCAAGGGCAATTTTAAAGCCTTGTTTGAGGCGCTGGAAAAAGAGCAGGCCGCCCGGGGCAACTTGTAGCCTTGCCCTTACTGCCAATAGTAGTACCTACCTGCCAGCCTGCTGGCAGGTATTTTTATGCCTGCAGGCAGTGCTGGCGGGGTATTTAAAGAAATACTAAAGTGCCGGGCATTACTGTTTTTGCCTTTATATTTGTGCGGCAATGGGGCAGGCCGCCCCCAAAATATAGTATTGATGAAACACAGATTTTGCTTAAGGCTGTTGGGTTGTATGCTGGCGCTGCTGCCATGGCTTGCTGCCGGTGCACAATCGGCCACCTCGTACACCGGGCTTACCAAACCTACAAGTAAGCTGGCTACCGGTTTTTTAAAAATTGAGGATACCCTGCGCAAGCAGTTTGAAGCTAAAAAGATGGTATGGCCGCCCAGCGAAATTTTTGTACGCAGCTTTAAGTACGACAGGCAGCTGGAGGTATGGGTAAAAGAAAAAGACCAGGATAAATACAAACTGTTTAAGGCCTACCGGGTATGTATGCAAAGCGGTACCATTGGCCCCAAGCGTATGGAAGGCGATTACCAAATGCCCGAAGGGTTTTATTACATCAACGAGTTTAAGCCCAACAGCAATTTTCACCTGGCGCTTGGGCTTAACTATCCCAATGCATCGGATAAAGTGCTAAGCGACACCCGCCGCCCCGGTAATGATATTTATATACATGGCGGCTGTGTAAGTACGGGCTGTATTGCCATTAGCGATAAGCCTATTGAGGAGCTGTATGTAATGGCTACCTATGCTAAAGATAATGGGCAAGATTTTATACCGGTGCATGTGTACCCGGTAAAGTACAGCGTAAAAAAATCGTTTGAGTATTTGGCAGAGGCTACTAAATTTAACCAGCAGCTGCAGCAGTTTGCCGTAACGCTTAAAGCCGCTTACGATTATTTTGAAGATAAAAAACAACTACCGCTGATATTGATAAACAAGCGGGGTGAGTATATTGTAAATTAATAGCAGGGCAGGGTAAAAGATTAAAAAAAGCAGGCGTTGGCCTGCTTTTTTTATTGGGGTATAAGGCATTGCCTAAGGCTTTTTAGCCGGATCGGCCTTGCTTAAAAACTCCTTGGTGGGCAGTTTATAAAAGCTCATTAAAAAAGCTATTTTGCCATTGGTAAGTTTCCAGTTATCGTGGTATAAAACAGAATCTCTTTTACCATTTTTTTCAATCCATTTATTATAAGTGGTAATCATCACCCAATCTTCGCCGGAGGCTTTATCATGCAGGGCCACGGCCGAGAGTATATCGTTGGAGGTGGCTTTGTACATGCTCCTGTTTTGGCCAAGGGCTTCGGCAATTTTATCTTTTGGTATGGTTATTTCGTGCCTGTCTTCGGGTATGCGTAAGCGTACGGTATCGGCAAAAAGGGCGGCCAGGTTTTCGGGCTTGCGGTCGTCCCAGGCTTTGTACACCTCCAGCGTGGTTTTAATATTTAGGGGGTCGCCTATTGCCCAATCTTTATACTTTACGGGGTAAGCATACTCTACCGTGGGGGTGGTAGCAGCGTTGGCAGTGCTGGCATCGGCCGCTGCAGCCGGGGTGGTTTCGGTAGTGGCGGGGGTAGCTGTTTTTTGCTCGTTACAAGCCCACAGGCTGGTAATAAGCAACGCAGGCAATAGCATTTTTTTCATGTGTATAGTTTTACTGGTTAATATACAGCTTTTTTGCATCAGGCGGTTTCATCCTGCATTAAAACCTGTATGGTATCGGTGGTTTGCTGCATTAATACGGTGGTTTTGTCGGCGGTAAGCTGTTGTATTACATCGCTGGTATAATGGCGTATGGTAAGCAGGGTAAGGTTTTTTTGTACCTGCACCTCAAAATATTCACTGGCGGCAAGGGCAAGCTTTTCTATTTTATCGGCCCTGTCGTCCAGGCAGCATAACAGGCTGATGGCGCCATTTTGCGATAGGTTGGTACGCACTTTTAGTTCGTTTAGCAAATGGTGCAGTTTGCCCACCAGGGTATCTTCTACAAAAGAGTAATCTTTTGAGCGCAGGTGCAGCAATACCTGTTTTTGTTTTAGCACAATAATGGGCGGCAGCCGCTGCCCGGCTTTATTACTAATAATGGTACCCGGCAGCGATGGTTTTATAAAGCAGCGTACATGCAGGGGTATATTTTTATTGTGCAGTGGTTTAATGGTTTTGGGGTGTATTACCTGTGCGCCGTAGTAAGCCATTTCAATCACCTCATCATAGCATAGCTCACTAA
This sequence comes from Bacteroidota bacterium, assembly GCA_039796475.1. Lineage (GTDB taxonomy): Bacteria > Bacteroidota > Bacteroidia > Chitinophagales > Chitinophagaceae > Ferruginibacter. Next base: position 4,982 of record JBDKJT010000189.1, read on the forward strand.
TAAACACAGCATCGGTAAATAGCTTGGGGTCGGCATTCATTACACCTTCTACATCCTTCCAAATGGTTTGGCTTTGTGCATCCAGCATGTTGGCAAATACGGCGGCGCTGTAATCGCTGCCCTCCCGGCCAAGGGTGGTGCTTTCGTTTTCGTCGGTGGCACCAATAAAGCCTTGTGTAATTACTACGCCGGTAGTATCTAACAGTGGTTTTACCAGCTCGTTTACTTTTTGCTGGGTAAAGGCCCAATCTATACCTGCTTCTCTAAAATTATCATCGGTACGTACAATATCCCTTACATCTATCCAGCTATTGGCAGCGCCGGCAAGGTTCATATAATGGCTTACAATTACAGTGCTCAGCAGCTCGCCGCAGCACACCACCTGGTCGTAATAATAATCAAAATCCCTTACGGGTTTATCATGCAGCAGCCACTCTACCTCGGTAAATATATCGGTAAACTGTGCCGGCACGCTGCCATTAAGCTGCAAGGCCACCTCGGTATGGTCTTTTTTTATTTCATCAAAAAGGGCGAGGGCTGTTTGTTTATCACCGGCAAAAAAACTTTCTACTACTTTTTCGAGTTGGTTGGTGGTTTTGCCCATGGCAGATATAATCACCAGTATTTTATCCGCCGCAAACGACTGTATGATGCCCGATACATTTTTTATTCTTTCTGCACTGTTTATACTGGCACCACCAAACTTAAAAACTTTCATATTTAACTGTTATGTGTACAAATATATTTAATTAGCTAATTGAGCAGCAGCTGTTTTACAAATGGGTGGCGTATTATGTTTGATATTATTTAATATGCCGGCAAGTGCCCAAGCTGGCTGCCTTACCACATGCACACATTAGCTTATTTTTGATTGCCAGATTTTTATTTTTTTTAAAACTACTAAACGATTGCGATGAGTGTTATTAACCGCCGGGTACAAACCCTGGATGAATTTACTATTCAGCAAATGAGAGACTTTCCCAATGCCACGGGAGAGTTATCAGGATTACTAAGAGATATAGGCCTTGCGGCTAAACGGGTAAATGTAGAGGTAAACAAGGCCGGCCTGGTAGATATATTGGGCGATGCCGGTAATACCAATGTGCAGGGCGAGGAGGTAAAAAAACTGGATGTATATGCCAACGAGCAGGTAATGGGTGTACTGCGCCATGGTATAAGCTGTGCCGGTATTGGCAGCGAGGAGTTGGATGAAGTGGTAATATTTGATGATGAGGTAAGCAACCAAAGCAAGTATGTATGCCTGTTTGATCCGCTGGATGGCAGCGCCAATATAGATGTAAATGTATCTATCGGCACTATATTTAGTGTGTACCGCAGGGTAACGCCCAAGGGTACCCCGGCTACGGTACAAGACTTTTTGCAGCCCGGTGTAAGGCAAATAGCCGCCGGGTATATTATCTATGGCTCATCTACCATACTGGTATATGCCACCCGCCGGGGCGTAAATGGTTTTACCCTCGATCCGTCTATTGGTGAGTTTACCCTTAGCCACCCCGATATAAAATGCCCGCCTGCCGGCAAAATATATTCTGTTAACCATGGCAACTATTACCAGTTTAGCACCGGGGTGCAGCAGTATATAGAGGTATGCCAGCGTAAAGATAAAACCAACGGCGGCCCTTATACGCAACGGTATATTGGCAGTATGGTAAGCGATGTGCACCGCAATTTATTAAAGGGTGGTATATTTATGTATCCCGCCACTAAAGATAAACCCGGCGGCAAGCTGCGGCTGATGTACGAGTGCAATCCCTTTGCCTTTATACTGGAGGTAGCTGGTGGGGTAGCCACCGACGGTACCCGGCGTATATTAGAGATAATACCTACCGATATACACCAGCGTTCGCCCTTGTATATTGGCAGCCGGCTGATGGTACAAGAGATGGCCGGATATTATAATACGATATAATTATGCAAATAAATATTATTGCTTACAGCCCTGCCCATGCGGCCGATTTTAAAGCGCTTAATGCGGCATGGCTGTACCAGTATGGCTTAATGGAGCCGGCAGATATGAAGATGCTGGATAATCCGCAGGCCGAAATACTGGATGGGGGCGGCGCTATTTTTTTAGCCGAGGTAAATGGCAGCATAGCCGGTACGGCTGCATTAATAAGTGAGGGCAACGGGGTGTATGAGCTGGCCAAAATGTCGGTAGTCCCGGCCTGGCAGGGCAAAGGCATTAGCAAATTGCTGATAACCCATTGCATTAACCGGGCAAAGCAGCTGGCCGCCACCAAATTATACCTCGTATCTAACAGCCAGCTTACCACCGCCCTGGCGCTGTACGAAAAATATGGCTTTGCCTATGTGCCGGTTACCAATGCCCACTATGCCACCGCCGATATTATGATGGAGCTGCATTTTTAATGCCTTGCACAGCAGCTTTATACAGCCTGTGGCAAATGTGCTGGCAGGGCAGTATGCTGGTACAGGCAAACTCATTACCTTTGGCCACCCATTAAAGACAATGAAGCCCCCGGTTTATACGTTTAGGTATACACTGTCTTTAAATAAAGATGGGCCAGCTTATGCAGCAACCGATTATTTCTGTAAAAAATCTTACCAAAACTTATGGCAGCTTTAAGGCTGTAAAGGGTATTTCGTTTGAGGTGGCCGAAGGCGAAATATTTGGTTTACTGGGCCCCAATGGTGCCGGCAAATCTACCACCCTGGAGATTATAGAAACCCTCAGGGATAAATCGGGTGGCGAAGTGATGGTAAATGGTTTTAACCTGGATACCCACCCCGGCGAAATAAAAAAGATTATAGGCGTACAATTGCAAACGGCCGGTTTTTATCCCGGGCTTACGTTGGTAGAGTTGGTGCATTTGTTTGCCGGCTTGTACAACAAACAAACAGATGCCACTGCCTTGCTAAAACTGGTAAACCTGGAGGATAAGGCAAAAAATAAGTTTAAAGAATTAAGCGGAGGGCAAAAGCAACGTTTTTCAATTGCCACCACCCTTATCAACGAGCCTAAAATTGTTTTTTTAGATGAGCCCACTACAGGGCTAGATCCGCAGGCAAGGCGCAACCTTTGGCAGCTGATAAAAGATATAAGGGATAAAGGCACCACGGTTATTATTACCACCCACTATATGGATGAGGCCGAGCAGCTTTGCGACAGGATTGCCATTATGGACGAAGGCAATATCATTGCCCTTAATACCCCCGATCAACTAATTGATGAGCTGGTAGCAACAGGCTTTGAAAGGCCCAAACAGGTAAAGCTGGCCAACCTGGAAGATGTGTTTATACAGCTTACCGGAAAAGACATTAGAGAAGCGTAACTCCTAAACAATAAATTAAAAAACAAACAATGAAACAATTTTTTCTGGTAATGTGTGTAATGATGCTGGGTGCTGCTGCACAGGCACAGGTAAAATCAACCACTCCAAAAACAGGCGGTGTTAAGCCTGTAAAAACTACGGCCGGCACTGCGGCCACCCCCGCTGTATTGCGTACAGCAATCGATTCGTTTAGTTATGCCGTTGGGGTAAATATTGCCAACAATTTAAAAACACAAAACATTACTAAAATAAACCAGGCTGCCATGCAAAAAGCCATTAGTGATGTGTTTGCCAAAAAAGGCACCATCCTTACCGATGAGCAATGCAATGTGGTAATACAAACCATGCTGCAGGGCAGTGCATCCCGTAAAGCAGATGTAGAAAAAGCAAAATCTAAAAAGTTTTTAGAAGAGAATAAAAAACGTGCCGGTGTAATTACATTGCCCAGCGGCCTGCAATACGAAGTGTTGCGTGCCGGCGACCCCACCAGCGCCATGCTTACCATGCAAGATACCTTTGTAGTACACTACGCCGGTACATTAATTGATGGTAAAGAATTTGATAACTCGTACAAAAGAGGAGAACCATTGGTATACCCTGTAGGCGCTGTAATACGTGGCTGGACAGAAGCCCTGCAACTAATGCACAAAGGCGATAAATGGAAGCTGTATATACCCAGCGAACTCGGCTATGGCGATAGGGGTGCAGGTGCAGATATACCAGGCGGTGCTGCCCTTATTTTTGAAATGGAATTGCTGGATATAAAACCCGGCGCCCCCGCAGCTGAAGAAAAAAAATAATCTATTCAATAGCAATAGGCTTGCTCACCAGTAATTATTTTTGTAATTACTGGTGATTTTTTTTAATGCAATACAACCCACTGTTTATGGAAAATTTAAGTTACCCCATTGGCCAATACGAGCCACAGCCTTTTTCTGAAAAACAATTACAGGATTGGCTGATAGACATTACCTTTTTACCACAACACCTGGAAAATGCAGTGCTTAACCTGGATGAAGCACAACTGGATATGCCTTACCGCCCCGGCGGATGGACGGTAAAGCAACTGGTGCACCATGTGGCCGACAGCCATATGAATGCTTATATCCGCTTTAAGCTGGGCCTTACAGAAGATAACCCTACCATAAAGCCCTACGAAGAAAAGTTATGGGCGCAAATGAGCGATACACAACAGCTGCCCATCAATATTTCTATCACCTTATTACATGCCCTGCATGCCCGCTGGACGGAAGTATTAAAATCAATTACTGCTGAGCAATGGAACAGAACCGTGGTGCACCCCGAGCATGGCCGGCAAATGACGCTTTGGTTTTTGCTGGGTATGTATGCCTGGCATAGCCGCCACCATACTGCCCATATTACTGCCTTAAAACAACGGATGGGTTGGTAATAACCAAGTAACATAAAACATCAAGTATGAAGTGGACAACACTTGCATCATCCTATATATCCCGGCATAAGTATTTTACCGCAAGGGTAGATAAATGCCAGATGCCCGATGGTAAAATTGTAGATGAATATTTTGTGGTGGAGCTGCCCGAAAGTGCCTGCGCCCTTGCACTTACCACCGATGGGCAGGCCGTAATGGTAAGGCAGTACCGGTATCCTGTAAACGAAACAATGATGGAGCTGCCCGGTGGGTTTATTGATAGCGGCGAGGAGCAATCTGCTGCTATGGCAAGGGAGCTAAAAGAAGAAACAGGCTATGCATTTGATGATATTATCTACTTAGGTAAGGTAGCCGCTAACCCCGGGGTATTAAATAATTACACCCACTTGTTTTTGGCTACCGGTGGTGTAAAAGTGGCCGCCCAAAGCCTGGATGCTAACGAAGATATAGCCGTGGAATTAGTACCACTTGCTACGGTAAAAACCATGCTGCAGCAAAACCAGTTTGCACAGGCCTTGCATACCTGCTGCCTGTTGTATGCTTTTCAAAAATTAGATGCAATGGCTGCAGCGGCTACCGTATAAAGCGCCCATTTACCGGGGAGATAGTTAACTGCTTCACCGCTGTATTTAAGCATTTGGCTGAGCCCTGTTTACTTCTCCTACTAAAAAAACACTGCCACATACCAGCACCAGGTCGTTTACATCGTTGTGCTGCATCGCTGCTGCTATGGCGGTATTTACATCATCATAAGTATTACCTTTTAAATGCTGCAGCAATGCTTTTTGCTGCAGCTCTTTTGCAGGCAAAGCCCTTGGTATATGGGCATTGGTAAAATAGTACAAGGCATCTTTAGGCAACAGCGATAGTACTTTGCTTACATCCTTATCTTTTACCATCCCCACTACAATATGCAGGTTGTTGTATTGGCCCCGTACCAATGCCAGTTGCTGTATTACCTGCTTCATCCCATCTTCGTTATGGGCTACATCCAGTACAATGGTGGGCTCATCGGCAATTACCTCCCAGCGGCCATGCAGCCCGGTAAGTTTTTTGGTATGCGCCAGCGCATGATGTATTACCTCGTTGCTAAGCTGCAAGCCCAGCTGTTGTAACAGTTCTGCCGCTTTTAATACGGTACGCAGGTTTTTTATTTGGTACAGCCCATTTAAATCAAGTGTGTAACTATGTGTTTGGTTACCCGGCACAGTGGTAACATCACAACTTAAATGATAAGTGTTTAAAACAGTATTGCTGATAAGGCAGGCATCCTGCGCAAAAAATAAATCGGCATGGCAGGCGGCCGCTTTTTTGATAAATACATGCTTGGTTTCGTTGAGGTATTCACCCACTACTACGGGTACCCCGGGTTTGATGATGCCGGCTTTTTCTGCTGCAATTTTATCAAGGCTGTCGCCCAGTATATTCATATGATCGTATCCAATATTGGTAATTACACTTAACAGCGGTGTAATAATATTGGTACTGTCAAGCCTGCCGCCAAGGCCGGTTTCAATCACGGCGATATCTACCTGCTGGCTGGCAAAATAATCGTAAGCCATGGCAACGGTTACCTCAAAAAACGAAGGCTGTATAGCTTCGTTGGCCGCCCGGGTACGTTGTACAAAATCTACCACAAAATCTTGTGGCAGCATTTGGCCATTAATTTTTATACGCTCTCTAAAATCTGTTAAATGGGGCGAAGTGTATAAGCCTGTTTTGTAACCTGCCTGTTGTAAAATGGCTGCCAGCATATGGCTAACACTGCCTTTGCCATTGGTGCCGGCTATATGGATGGTTTTAAATTTTGTATGCGGATTATCCAGTACCTGGCAAAGTGCAATGGTATTGTGCAGGTCTTTTTTATAAGCAGCAGCGCCTATGTGGCTAAACATGGGCAGTTGTTGATACAAGTACTCGATGGTTTGCTGATACGTCATCAACACAAATATAAACAGCACAGTTTGTTTTGCAACTAGACTGTTTAGTTCTGTACTTTAAAATTAAAAAGGATGGTAGAAATGCCGCCATCTGCCGATGCCGGAAATTTAAGCTCAGCCGCTTTACGGCGGGCAATACTTAAAATGGTAGTGTTAGCAGTGGTGCTGCCTTTGGCAATGGTAGCGCTTATAAAGCCACCATTACTATTGTATCGTACATCTACATATACTTTGGCGTTTTCATTAAAATCATCCTCAAACCTTAGCTGGCCAAGGTTTAGCGGCCTTGTGCCACGGGCAACACTTACACCTGTTTTGCCGCCGGGGGTATTGCCATAACTATCAGGCTTGCCCGAGGGGTCGCCGGCATCTCCTTTACCGCCTGCTTTATTACCCTGGTACCTAAAGCCATTATCTTCCTCGGCACCGTTGCCTTTTCCGTTGCCGGGTCCTTTGTAAGTGGCTACGGGGTTTTTAGGCTTGGGGGCAGGGGTTGTTACCGGCTCGGTACTGGGTTTTTTAACAGGTTGTTTTACTATGGGTGTTACACTTTTATTGGGCTCTTTTACAGGCTTTGCTGTTTTGGTAACAGGCGCAGCATCGTCGGGTGCATCCTCCTCGGGTTGTACTGTTTCTGCCGCCGGTGTTGTGTTGGCTTGCTGCGGTTGTTCAGTAACTGTGGGCGCTTCGGTTTCGGGCGACATTTGGCCCTTTATCAAGGGTTGCTCTGCTCCAAAACCCTCTTCATTATTTCCTAAATTAATTTCAATAAGGTCTTGCGCAAGCGGTTGGGTAGGTGGCAGTATCGTCCAGGTAATAAAAAATGCCAATATCAATAAGGTACCACAAATGATAGCGGTATAGATAGCTGCTTTCCTGTTTTTTTCTGATTCAAATGTTGCCTGCATGGTAGTGCTGTAATGCATGGTAAAGATATTTGATAAAAACCAATTGCTGCAATACCATGCCAAATTACCCGCCGCTTGTTAAAGGTTTAACAAATGTTTTTACGGCACAATTTTAAAAAAGGCAACAGCAATGGCTAGGCAATTTTTTTATAAATGCTGATTGGCAAAATTTTCATTAAACCAGCAATAAGTCGCCAGCGCCGGCTGATGTAGGCTATGCGTTTTTTACGGGCAATGGCTTGTACAATTTGTTGGCAGGCTTTTTCGAGTGGCGATACCCAAAACTGCCCGTCACCTTTTGCCATGGCAGTTTGTACAAAGCCGGGTTGAATATCGGTGATGATGATGGGCCGTTGTTGTTTTTTTGTTTTGATGTACAGCCCCTCCATATAGTTGCTTACAAATGCCTTGCTTGCGCTGTAAGCAGGTGCAAAACTATTACCCCTGATACTGGCAATGGAGGAGATGGCTGCAATTTGGCCATGGCCTTGTTTGGCAAAATAGTTATAACCAAAATTTACGATTTCCACAAAGCCCAGTACGTTTGTTTTGGTAGTGTTAAGGTCTATCGTAATATCCAGCTCATCAGCAGGGTCGCCAATACCACTGTTGTAAATAAGTAAATCAAGACCGCCGAGTTGTTGTAATAAAAATTGCAGGTGTGCTATATTGTCTGTGCCGGTAACATCAAAACACTCTCTAACAATATTAGCCGGATAAGCCTGTTGTAACTCATCCAGCAATGCTTTTCGCCTGCCGGTAATGCCTACCAGCCAATTGTTTTGAGCATAGTGTGTAGCCAGCGCCCTGCCAATGCCTGATGTAGCGCCAATGATAATAACTTTTTTCATTTAGGGGTGTTTAATAAATATATCGTACCCAAAGCGGATGATGGTGGCGGCAATTACCAGCAAAAAAAATGCCCTTATAAAACTATTGCCTTTTAGTATGGCCAACCGGGCGCCAATAAATGAGCCGGCCAGGTTGCATACTGCCATGGGTATAGCGTATTGAAATAAAATATGCCCGCTGCCGCCAAAGTATATGATTGAACCGGTATTGGTAGCAAGGTTTACAAATTTAGCATGTGCACTTGCTTTTAAAAAATCAAAGCCCAGTGCACCAATAAAAAACAGTACTAAAAAACTACCGGCGCCGGGGCCAATAAAGCCATCGTAAAAACCAATAACCAGGGCAAATAGGCAACCATATAAAACTTGTGTTGCGGCAGGTAAATTTTTTGTGGTGCTGTTGCCAAAGTTTTTTTTGCTGTAGGTATACAATGCCACGGCTATCAGTACCCCAAAAATAATGGGTTTCATAAACCGGTTGCTTACCATGCTTACGGTGTACGATCCGGCTATGGCTGCCAGCAGTGCTATGCCACACATAAGGCCCAGCAATTTCCATTGTACCGCTACTTTACGGGTGTATTGATAACAGGCGATAGTGGTGCCGGTAAATGAGGGGATTTTGGTAGTGCCCAGCAAAGTGGCCACCGGGTATTGGGGCAGGGTTACCAATGTGGCAGGTGTTTGTACCAAACCGCCGCCACCCACAATGGCATCTATAAAGCCTGCAGCAAAAGCGGCGATACAAAGCACAATGATTTGGCTGCTCATGCGGTGGGCTTATTTCTTACGCCAAATAATATACTGCCAATACGCACCATATTACTGCCTTCTTCCAGTGCAATGGTATAATCGCTGCTCATACCCATTGATAAAATTGAAAAACTGGCAGGCGAAGGCGAAAAGGTAGTGAGGTATTGCTGGTACAGGCTTTTAAGGCATTTAAATTCGGTGCGTAGCAGGTTAGCATCATCACTAAAACTTGCCATGCCCATTAAGCCTGCAATGGTAATATTTTGATAAGCCGCCAATTGCAACTGCATTAATTCAGCTTCGTTAAAGCCAAATTTTGTTTCTTCCCGGGCAATATGTACTTGCAGCAGGCATTGGATGTTGCGGTTATTTTTTACAGCCTGTTTATTAATTTCTTTTAATAAGTTTGGGCTATCGGCACTGTGTATTAAGTGTACAAAAGGGGCAATGTATTTTACTTTATTGCTTTGCAGGTGGCCAATAAAATGCCAGCGGATATCTTTGGGCAGGGCTGCTTGTTTATCTACCAGCTCCTGCACATAGTTTTCTCCAAAATCACGCTGCCCAAGCTGGTAAAGCGCTAATATATCTTGTATCGGTTTTGTTTTACTAACGGCTACCAGGGTGGCTTTTTTTGCAGCCAGTTGCTGCTGTATAGTTTGGTAGGCCTGAATATTAACAGCCATATTGTGCATTTATTTCACCATAATTTCCCCGGCCTTCATTACCAGTTTTACCTGTTGTACCGAGGTTTTAAAATCTTTTTCAAGGTCGCCCTCAAATACTACGATGTCGGCCGACATTTTTTCTTTTATCACACCTGTATACCTATCAATGCCACAGGCAATGGCGGCATTTAGCGTGGCGGATTTTAAAACATCCGCAGGTTTTGTCCATGCCTCGTAAAAGAAAAGCAAAGTGCCCTTAGCAGCCAGCCCGGGGTTTTTGGAGTAGATGTACATATCAGATCCATTAATAACCATTACGCCTTTTTCAAAAGCCTTTTTTACAATGGTATTGCTGCTTTTTAAAAAGTCATCCAGGCCTTGCAATTGCTCAGGCGTTTGCTTGCTGTTATTATCGGCAAAAAGTTGTAAAAAGCAATCTTTATTGCTGTAGGTAGGTACCAGGTATACTTTTTGGCGGGCCATTTTTTCAAGCAGACTGTCTGATATATTGTATCCATGCTCTATACCATCCACACCTGCCTCCAGTGCCCGGTTAATTAATTCATCGTAAGTGGCATGTGCCGTTACTTTAATACCATAGCTATGTGCTGTTTCCACAATCATTTTCACTTCGTTTAAGGGTAATGTTAGGCGGCCATCACCCATCACTACTTTTATTACCTCTGCACCCATGGAGATATGGTCTTTTACAGCCTGCCTGGCATCGGCTACATTTTTTATCACCCGGTATTCATCTTCAATGATGTGGCGATTATGAGCAGCAAGGTTAAAATACTGCCCATCCTCTGGGCTTAATATGGGGCCAGATATTACCATGTGCGGCCCTTGTACCCAGCCCTTGCGGATGGCTTTTTGTAAAGTAAGATCGAGAAACATGCCCGAGTTGCCGAGGTCTCGTATGCTGGTAAAACCTGCTTGTAAGTAAGAGCGGCAAATTTGTACGGCACGCAGGCTGCGGTCGATGTCGGTATTTTCCAATACATCCTGCTCCAGCGCTACTTCTAATTTTTGCAGGGTTAGTACATGCGTATGGGCATCAATAAGCCCGGGGGTTATGGTGGCGCCTGGCAGGTTTATTACTTCAGCGCCATCAGGTTTTTGCAGGTTGGCACCTACTTTTTCAATTTTTGTGCCTCTAACCAGTACCTGCTGGTTGGCAACAAAAATGTTTTTTTCGCTGTCGTATAATTTGCCTGCCTTTATCAGGTATACTTTTTCTGATTGTTGTGCGGCTGCACAATGTAACAGGCTAATGGAAGCCGTTAGTAAAATCAAACGTGTAAGCATAATTGTATTATCAGTGGCTAAAGTTAACTGATAAAAATTAATGCAGGCAGAAGGTTTATTTAAGAATGCTGCGGCTAATTACAATGCGTTGTACCTCGCTGGTACCTTCGTATATCTGGGTAATTTTGGCATCTCTCATCATTCGTTCTACATGGTATTCTTTTACAAAACCGTATCCGCCGTGTATTTGTACAGCTTCGGTTGCCGTCCACATGGCTGTTTCGCTGGCAAATACTTTAGCCATACTGCCGCTAAGAGTATAGTCAAGATGGTTGTCTTTTTCCCAGGCCGCTTTAAGGCACAATAACCGGGCGCACTCAATACGGGTGGCCATATCTGCCAGCTTAAATTGTATAGCCTGGTGATGCATAATTTCTTTACCAAATGCTTTTCGCTCTTTGCTGTAAGCCAAAGCCCTTTCGTAAGCTCCGCTGGCTATACCCAACGCCTGTGATGCAATGCCTATACGGCCACCGGCAAGGGTTTTCATGGCAAATTTAAAACCAAATCCATCGGCACCTATCCTGTTTTCTTTAGGCACTTTTACATCATTAAATAATATGGAGTGGGTATCGCTGCCCCTGATGCCCATTTTGTTTTCTTTGGCACCTACCACTACACCCGGCCAGTTTTTTTCTACAATAAATGCATTAATGCCATGGCTACCCTTGCTAATATCTGTTTGTGCAATTACCAGGTATACACTGGCGCTGCTGCCATTGGTAATCCAGTTTTTTGTGCCGTTTAATAAATAATAATCTCCTTTGTCTTCGGCCGTGGTGCGTTGTGAAGTGGCATCGCTGCCAGCTTCTGGTTCGCTCAATAAAAATGCACCAATGTATAATTCGCCATTTTTTTTGCCTTGTGCCAAAGGCGTTAGATACTGTTGTTTTTGTTGCTCGGTACCATACTCCTGCAGGCCATAGCAAACCAGGCTATTGTTAACACTCATGCACACACTTACGCTGGCATCAACCTTGCTTATTTCTTCCATGGCGAGTACATAACTAACCGTGTCCATACCGCTGCCACCGTAGGCTGGTTGTACCATCATACCCATAAAGCCAAGGTCGGCCAGTTTTTCAATCTGCTCTTTCGGAAATTTTTGCAGTTCATCTCTTTCTATTACGCCGGGCAGGCACTCGTTTACAGCAAAGTCTCTTGCTGCTTTTTGTATCATTAAATGTTCTTCAGAAAATTGAAAGTTCATAACACAGTGTTTTTGCAGCAACAAAAATAAGGGAACCAAACTAATGAGCGTTAGTTTTTTGATAAAAAGCGCTAACTATTGTGAACGGGAACCATCGGTTGCCTAAAATATACCCTGCATACGGTATTGCGACGTTAAACATTACTGGTATGTTTGGATATTAAAACTTCTGAATATGAACAGGAAAATGATGCTTGTGCTTGCAAGCTTCTGTTTAACAATGGCAACCTTTGCCCAACAGCGATCTATGGGAGCAAATATTAATCCCATCAGTATTGAGCGTACACCCCGTAAAGTAGCGCTTTCACTCCGCAGTTTCAGGGGTATGCCTGAGTCTTACTCACTCGAAAAATACTGTCCCACCCCCGGCGATCAGGGCAACCATGGCACTTGTGTAGCATTTGCCAATGGTTACGGATTGGCTACCTTGCTGTATGCCAAAACGCATAATATTACCGATAAGACCATCATTAATAAATATGCTTTTTCTGCCTCATTTTTATACGAACAAATAAAATCGGCCGGCGATAATGATTGCCAGGGAGGCAGCGACCCCATTAAGGCCATTTTTGTAATGATAGATAGTGGCGATGCCCTAACTTCCACAGTGCCCTATGCATGCGGCACTGCTTTATCTTACTACTCCAAGCTGGAGGCTAGCCTTTACCGCCTCAGCGATATAGCGGTGCTATTTGCAGCCAAAGGCATGCTTACCACAGATAAATACACCGTATCTGCCGAAGAACAAATTAATAACACCAAAAAAGCCTTGCTGGAGGGTACACCAGTATCTACCGGCTTTTACCTGCCCGAGAGTTTTTTTAAAATAAAAACAGATGTTTGGGAAACAAGGCCTGAGGATACTTTAAGCGACTGGAAACATGCTGGCCATGCCATGCTGGTAATAGGCTACGATGATAAAAAAGCAGGTGGTGCTTTTAGGGTGCTCAACAGTTGGGGTACGGGTTGGGGTGATGGAGGATTTATATGGATAAAATACAGCGATTATGCTAAATGGTGTGTACTGGGGTTACAGGCATTTGCCGACCCTTACTCCCCGGTGCCGGCAGAATTAAAACCCAAACCAGAGCCCAAACCAGAACCTAAACCAGAACCTAAACCAGAACCTAAACCAGAGCCTAAACCAGAGCCTAAACCAGAACCTAAACCAGAACCCAAACCAGAGCCCAAACCTGAACCAGAACCTAAACCAGAACCTAAACCAGAGCCTAAACCAGAACCTAAACCAGAACCCAAACCAGAACCTAAACCAGAACCCAAACCTGAACCAAAGCCAACACCAACCCCGGCACCAGTAAGCAAATTTAGCTTGGCAGGTAATGTGGAGTTTAAGCTAAACACCGGCGATAATATGGATATCAACAAAGTAAGTACCCGTAACCTGGTGGTGGAGGAAGATGCTACTGAGGAAGAAAGAAAAGAAGACCTGGTTGCCTATAAAATGACCAATACCTATTCTTCTGGTACAAAATTCAGGTTTTACATTACCGCAGCCGACGAGGCATATATCTATGCATTTGCCACAGACCTTACAGGCAAGGTTAACCGCATATTGCCTTATGATGATATGATATCCACCCATATTGGTGCCAATAGCGTGGTAGCTTTTCCTTCGGATACCAAGGTGATAAAAATGGATGATCAAAAAGGTACCGATTACCTGTTGATTTTATACTCCAGGCAAAAACTGGATGCGGCCGCAATAGCTACTGAAATGAGCAAGGTAAAAGGAGGCTTAAGCCGTAAAATAAAATTGGTTTTAGGGGATAAGCTGATACCAAAAGACAAAATTAAATATGAGGCAGATAAGCCCGGCTTTAGCGTGTCTGGCAATATTAAAAACCCCGATACCAACCAAACACAGGGCGATTGGATAACGGGTACCATTGTGCCATTAATGGTGGAAATTAGCCACCAGTAATCAATCGCTTATCAATTATACGATTTGAAAAAACACCGGTATGATACCCGAAAAAGATTATCCTAACCAATCAAAAAAAATTACCCTATTGCTGTTGGCGGCTTTACTGGCTTTTTGTTTGCCGGTAAAGTTGCTGGCACAAAAACCATCGCTAATAATCCCCGCCACCCATTCGGCCAGGTCGGTAATTATCAGCCCCAACGATCAGTGGCTTATTTCTGCCGGCCACGATGGGTTTAAAATATGGGATAATAAAAAAGGTGCCTTATTAAAAAACTTTGCACCAGGTAATAAAAATACAGGCCGTTTTAATAATGGCGCCATTGCCATGGCCATAGACGATAACAGCCGTTATACTGCTATGCAGGTAGAAGATACCTTGTATATTTTTGATCTTGATGAATTTGAAATAGCCAAAAGAATAAAGCTGGATGTGGTAATACAGTCAATGTGTTTTTCAGCCAACGCACAGGTATTATTTATAGCGGGTATACAAGCTGAAAGTATAGATGTTTACCAGGTACAACAGGTACAATGGGCCCAGGCAGCTATTAGTAGTGTGCAGCAAATAGCCATCAAAACGCTGGCTACGCATGAGGCCAGCCGTTTATGCCTGTCGCCCGATGACAAACAACTATTGTTGTACGACCAGGTAATGGGTAGTTGGCTAATTGATATACAAAGCCGCAGCATTAAAAAATATTTTAGCGATAAGATGTACCTCTACCCATTTGGCTTTGCTGCTTCGGGTAACCTGTTGGCAATGGCAGGTGAAAAAGAAAAAATAATGTATGTGCAAGAGCTCAACGCAAAAACTTATTTGCCCATGCGCCGCTCTAAAACCTTGTTTAAAAATATTAACAATATCAATGCTTGTAATTACAGCATTGTATATCCATCATTAAGTGGTAAAACGGGTTTGTTGTATCAAAACGAGTTCATGGTTTTTGATGATAAAACATTTACTGCTACCGCTAAAAAAGAATTACCGCAGGGCGACAAAATCGGTTGGCTAACCCGCCAAAGCATGACGTTGGCTCCCAATGGTAATTACTATATTAATGGTATTGAAATGACCCGGAATAATTGCTTAACAAACGAAGTAATCAGCAGGCTGGGAGAGTTTCCGCTGGATGCTTATGTACAGTTTGTATTTAAGCATATAGATGGAGTTTGTTTAAAAGATCGTACCCTTAGTTTTGAAAACGGGGTGTTTAATATGCGGCTGGTACCACCTATATCAAGCAATGCTAAAATTGATTACGCCGATTTTATTTACCGGCTTACCAAAGATGGTAAAACCGGTTTTTTATATAACCAGCAATACGGCTTGTTTCGCTTTGATCCTACCCGTGCTAAAATTGAATATGAGTCTATCTCAAAAATTAATGCCCTAAATAAAAATTTTGTGGGTATGCAGGTTTTTGATGATCAGCGGGTATTGGCGCTTACAGGTAATGAAGGTATTTATGTGCTAGACATTACAACGCTAAAATTGCTTTATATAGTGGATATACCCATGGGGCTGGAGTATTATACTTATGAGCAATTAGATAAATACTGCGATATCGCCCCCGATAATTCTAAAATGATTTTGTATGCCCACGAAAAAGAAGGAGAGGGGGCCGTTATTTCCTGCGTGGGATTAACCGATAAAAACGAAAAATGGCAGTATAAGGCCAATCGTATCCAAAATCTTCGCTTTACCGATGGCGGCAAAAAAATACTGTTTACCACTAAAGAAAAATTGATATACCTCGATGCAGAAACCGGTAAAGAATCGTCCGAAGCGGTAGCATTGCCTGCTGCATCGGCCAATGCTTTTATTACCCCATCTGGCAAATTAATCGCTACCAAAATACCTGTAGATACCTTAGTGTACAGGGGGATGGATATAGGCCTGGTAGATGTGTTAAACAAATCTGCTGCAGGGTTTATAAAAGGTACGGGTGATGATGTATCCGATTATGTTTTTGTAAAAAACGAACGGTACATGTTAAGCGAAGAGGATGGCGGTTTATGTTTTTGGGATCTTGAAAAAAAACGGCAGATAGGCAAACTGTATATGTTTGAGCAAACGGCTGATTGGGTGTTGCTGGCCCCTGATGGCCGTTTTGATGCAACTGAAGGAGCTATGAAAAAAATGTACTTTACCCGTGGTAAAGAGATTATACCACTGGAAAGCCTGTACGAAAAATACTTTGTGCCCGGCCTCTTAAAACAAGTGTGGGATAATACCCTGGTAGATGCAGTGCCTGATATAAATACCATTAAAACGCCGCCCGTGGTTAAAATTTCGCTGCAGGCAGGCCAGCGAAACCTGGTGGTAACAGACGATGTGCCGGTGATAAAAACAGATGCCGAGCAAGTTACCATTAAAGCAGAAGCACAGGGACTTTCAGATGTAATTACTGAGATACGCTTGTATCAAAACGGTAAGCTGGTACACAGTACCCGTAACCTTGTGGTAGAAGATGAAAACAAAGGCGAGCAGTCGCTCACTAAATCATTTTTGGTAACGCTGTCGGCAGGTGAAAATACTTTTAAGGCAGTGGCCATAAATAGCCAACGTACCGAAAGTGTGCCCGCCGAGTTAGTGGCAGTATATACACCTGCCAATATTTTGCCCAAACCCGTGGTGCCCGACATACAGTTGCATGTAATGATAATTGGTATCAATGCGTATAAAAACCCTAAGTATAATTTAAACTATGCACAGGCAGATGCAGAAGCTTTTGCAGCATCCTTAAAAGCAGGCGCTGCCGGATTGTTTGCTGCAGTAAATGTTCAATATTTAAAAGATAGTGATGCCAGTAAAGAGGGTATCAGTAAAGCGTTTGAACAGGTAAAAACGGTTACCCGTGCACAGGACTTATTTGTGTTTTATTATGCCGGGCACGGTGTTATCAACGATCAAAAAGAATTTTTTTTGGTGCCTTACGATGTAACACAACTGTACGGCAATGATGATGCACTACTGCAAAAGGGCTTTAGCGCCGCAGCATTGCAGCAAATGAGCAAGGATATAAAGGCACAAAAGCAATTGTTTATACTGGATGCCTGCCAAAGTGCTGGCGCTTTAACAACCATTGCAGCTGCAAGGGGCGCTGCAGAAGAAAAAGCCATTGCACAGTTAGCAAGGTCAACCGGTACCCAATGGCTTACGGCATCGGGCAGCGAGCAGTTTGCATCAGAAT
This sequence comes from Bacteroidota bacterium, assembly GCA_039796475.1. Taxonomy (GTDB): domain Bacteria; phylum Bacteroidota; class Bacteroidia; order Chitinophagales; family Chitinophagaceae; genus Ferruginibacter. The sequence goes on from JBDKJT010000189.1 coordinate 22,484, forward strand.
TTGCTCAATTGGGGCATGGCTCTTTTACTTATTGTTTGCTGCAAGCATTTAAAGGCGATGCAGACCAGGGCGATAAAAAACTTACCGTAAAAGAACTGGATGCTTACCTGCAGGCAAAAGTGCCAGAAGTAACGCAGCAATACAAGGGTACGCCGCAATACCCGGCCAGTTATAGCTATGGCAACGATTTTCCGATCATTATTATAAAATAATTTACTCAACCCAATCAATTAAATCACCTGATATGAATAAGTTAACGCTGCTAACCTTAGTAGGAGTTATAAGCTCAAGCCTGCTATTTGCCCAGCAAAAAACCGAAGTTAAACCAGTAGCCGTGGCGGCAGTGGTTAAAGTAGTGCCACCCGTACCCACTAAGGAATTAAAAAAGCAATTAGAACGAAATTTTAAACGAAAAAAATACAAAAGGGTTATTCCTATTGCCGATACGTTGTTAAAAAGAAACCGTAAAGATGAAAATGCCTTTTTTAAAAGGTCGGCAGCAAAAGTTTATTTAAAGATGGATAAATCGGTTATTGCCGATTTTAAAAGCTGGTATAAAAATAAAGATACCGCTGCCATGATGATAGCCTTTATCCCTTACCAATTTGATTTTAAACAACAGGCCCGGTCGGGTGATGTGTACTTTAAATCGGCCATGGCCTTATCGCCCAAAAGTGGTATACCCGATGTGTTGTATGCCGCCCAGCTGGCAGATGATGGCAAGATAAACGAGGCTTTAACCTACGGACAAAAAGGCTATGCTATGCTGTCGCCAAAATATAAAACCATTTTTGCCAATACCTATGCTATGGTATTGCATGGTGCAGATAAAAAACCCGACGCCTATCAATTGCTGGAAAACCAGTTTGCAGCAGGTAATACTTCGGAAGATAACCTGCGTACCTATTTTAGATTTTATGCAAAAGATAAGCGTTACCAGGATGGCGTTAACAAAGCCACCGAAATGATACCCGGCGATTCTACCAACTTTGTACTAAGCCGCAGGGCCATCTTGTACAACGAAATGGGTAATAAAGAAAAAGCTTGTGAAGATGCCATACAGTTAAGAGATAATTTTAGTTATTTCTCTTACTTGCTTAAAGAGTTTGCCTGTCCGCAGGTAATGGCTGATGCCACACCCAGCGCCCAGCGTACTTATATTTATGAAGTAAACTTTCAGGGGCAAACCTACGATTTTAGGGTAACCAATCCTGTGGTGGATATGGATAAAGGCGTGTCGTTTAAATTTAAAATGACAGGCGATGTAGGCATTAGCGGCAATGTAACGATGAGTAAAGATGCTATAACACTGGCGCATAATCAAATGAACAGGTTTGGTAATGGCGATATCAATCTTACCGAAGAAACAGCTGTTTGGGTTAGCAAGGCTGTATTTACCGAAATAAAGGAAAAGGGAGAAACTACAATTAGTGCAGACATTTTTGGTGAAAAACAATACGAACGCATTTCGGATGAATACAACGATGATGATGATTTTTATACCGTTACGGTAGACGACCAGGAAAAATACCTGCGCTGCATCAAAATTGGTTCAAAAGATGGCGATGAAGAAATATGGATAAATGATGATCCGGCCAATCCGCTGATATTAAAAATGAAACTCAGCTTTTCTATCGAGTTAAAGCAAATATTGTAATGGTTTACAGCCACTGGTACTTAAGTAAACTTTATTACCAGTGGCTGCATTTTTAATTTTCTTACTGCTGCAAATACCGCTTACCCCGCCAGCTACGTTAAAGCGATTAATAAATTATTTACTAAAATAAAACCAGTGCTGCTTAGGTTGCACTGTTATTTTTTTATATGACTGCCAATAAAAAATTGATTGTTGTGTGGTTGTTGTTAGCATCATTGGTAACAGCAGCACAAAAAGTTAGCCTGGTAATACCTAATGGCCATGCAAAAAATGTGGAGCAAATTGCTTGCACCTCCGATGGAAAATACATAGCCTCAATTGCCTACAAAACGGTAATGATTTGGGATGTTATCCATAGTAAAAAAATAGTTGAAGTAACACTGGATATAAGTTTATCGGCCTCCGAAACCAATTCAATTTCAATTACAGATAAGCTGGATAAAGTAGCCATCTCTACCAATAGCGGATTGTTTTGCTATAATGTACAAACAGGCAAGCCATTATACCGGGTAAGCGAAGGGCATGATGGATCTGCCTTTAGTAAGGATGGAAAATATTTATATGCATCAGACTATCGTACCTTGTACGTATACGATGCCAATACTGGCAATATCATTCGGCAGTACGCAGATGCCTTGGGCGACTTAACAAAAGGCTGTAAGTTTTTTGAGTTGGCAGATAACCGGATGCTGGCATTGCATCATTATGGATGGTCGGTTATTGATCTTGTAAATGGTAGATTACTCTTTAAAAAAGACCTCACCCGGGATGAAAAACTAGAGCAATACGATTATAGCCCTGCCTTAAAAAATATAGTTGGCATTACAGAGCAAGGCATCCAAATGTACGATCCAATAAAAGGCAGCTTACTTAAAAGCCAAAAAACGGCCTATACTCCTTATGGTTGTGTAGTGGCTAATGCCAATAAACTGGTGGTATTTGGCAATAATTATAAAAGTAAAGCGCTGGTAACACAGGTGATTAACCTGCAAGATTTTTCAGTGTTAAAACAAGCATCACAGCCATTTGCCGATGTACCCGAAATTATTTTTTATGCCGAGGCTTGTGTATGGCTGCCCGGTACCAGCCAGGTGATGTATAATAACGACCGGCGAATTAATTTTTTTAATATAGAAACTGGCGCTTTTACCGATCCGTTTAAAAACCGCATCACCGATTTTAAGCAATTTTATTATCGTATCAACACAAGCCAATGCCTGCAGGCAGATAATCAATTGACTTTTGCAACAGAAGATAATACGGCCAGGATACTCGATATGCAAACCTATAAACCCGGGCCTGTGGTGGATGTACCTGCCAACGTTTTATTTAGCCCCGATGGAAAACTAGCAGCAGGTATTGATAAAAAAATAACCATTAGTAACCGGCAAACCGGTAAAATAGTTAAAACAGTAGCCCTGCCCGTTACAGTTGATATTACCCGTGAGTTTTTCTTTTTTAGTTTTGATAATACACAACTGGTATTTACCGACCGTACCAATGGTGGCTTAAATGCCATCAATATCAATACTGGCGTAGTGTCTAAACTGGTAAGTATGGGCAGCAGCTATTATGCATGCTCATCCAGCTACGATGGTAAATATTTTGCCTGCCAGGTTACTTACAATAAAGCCGAGCATTTGCGAATTTATAACCTGCAAACAAAGCAAGTAGCGCTTAGTAAATTATCCTGCGAAAACAATAAACCGGGTGAGTGTATTGGCGGAATACAGTTTTTAAATAACAGTTATTATTTGTTTGCCACCCGGCAACAAGACAATCTTGCAATTTTTAAGGCAGATGACCCGGCCTATATCTCTGCTTTTAAAATTCAGCAAAATAATGGGCATAAAGTATTAGGGGGCGATATTAAAAATAACGTGATTGCCATCGGCGAAATTGGACAATACCAGGTAGGTGCTTATAATATTAAATTAATTACCAAAGAGGGTAAGCTGCTAAAAGAATTTAAATCGGATAACAGTGCCGATTTTTTACAAGTGTCTTTTTCTGAAGATCAAAAACTGATGTTTGCCACCACTACCCAAAAAGGCATACAAGTATTTAATACACAAACCGGCGAAATGCTGGGTACTTACTACTTTGTAGAAAAAACAGGCGAATACATTTTTGTTACACCCGAAGGGTTGTTTGATGGCAGCGAAGCAGGAATGAAGGAGTTATACTTTGTGCAAAACAATCAACCTTTGCCACTCGAAAAATTGTATGAGCAATTTTACACGCCCGATTTGTTGCGTCGCAAATTAAATGGCGAAAAGTTTTTTCCACCCGATGTGGCCAACCTTCATCCTGCCCCGCAAGTGTCTATTGCTTATGCAGCAATACAGCGTAACCTGGAGGTTACCGACGATTTGCCCACCTATCAAAATACTACCGGTGCTGCCGAAATAACGGTTACGGCCACCGCACCTGCCGACGCAGTAGATGAAATAAGACTTTTTCACAATGGTAAAATAGTAAACCTGGTAACCCGTAATTTAATTGTAGCAGATGATGCCAACTCCAATACCATAAAAAAATACAGCATCCCCTTGCAGCCCGGCCTTAACAGTATTAGGGCAGTAGCGCTTAACCAGCAACGCACCGAAAGCAGCCCCGACGAAATTGCAGTGCTATACAACAGTGGTAACCAGCCGGTAAACCCCAAAAGCGAAACCAGCAGAAAAGGGGTACCCATTGCACCGGTTGATAAAAATGCCACACTTTATTTAATTGTGGTAGGCATCAACGAGTATCAAAATAAAAGCATGAGTCTTAATTATGCATTGGCAGATGCTACTTCATTTAAAGAGCAGGTAGAAAAAGAAACCCGATCGGTGATTAATAATATCCAAACCTATTTTATTACTGATACCGCCGCAAATAAGCCTGGTATAGAAACAGCATTTAAATTGGTGGAGCAAAAGGCAAAAGCCGCTGATGTGTTATTATTTTATTATGCCGGCCATGGCGTTATAGGAAAAGATAAACAGTTTTACCTGGTACCAACAGATGTAAGCAATTTAAGCAATGTGCAAGCCGAGCTAGAGCAAAAAGCAGTGGCAGCCCGTCTTTTACAGCAATATGCAATTAATATACAAGCGCAAAAACAATTGTTTATACTGGATGCTTGCCAAAGTGCTGGCGCATTTGAGGCAATGCTGGCCAGTAATGGTAACCAGCAAAAAAGTATTGCCATGCTGGCTCGTAGTACGGGTACACACTGGATGGCTGCAAGCGGTGCCCAACAGTTTGCCAACGAGTTTGCTTCGCTTGGCCACGGCATATTTACGTATGTATTGCTGGATGCACTTAAAGGTGCTGCCGCTGATGGCAGCATGATAACGGTAAACAGTTTAAAAGACTACATAGAGCAAAAAGTGCCAGAGTTGATGAAACAATACAACGGCACTCC
>JBDKJT010000190.1:0-11065 GCA_039796475.1 Bacteroidota bacterium
CAAACGTATACCCAGCAAAATATTGTTATTCAAAACGGCTGGTGGAATTTTGTGAAACCGTTGGATGCAGATAACGATGGAGATATTGACCTTGTAGCTGGAAACCTGGGTTTAAATACCCGGTTACAGGCGAGTGCCAGCGAGCCAGTTAAAATGTACTTTAATGATTTTGATGGCAACGGTAAAAAAGAGCAAGTGATAACTTTTTTTGTAGAAGGGCGGGAGGTAACCCTTTCCAGTAAAAGCGAGCTGGAGTTGCAAATGCCCGTTATAAAAAAAGATTACATCTATGCACAAGATTTTGCCAAAGCAAAAATTAATGAATTGCTGGGTCAAAAAAATGTACAAAGCGGTGTTGTATATCAAGCCGATTATTTTGCTAACGCCATTATGCTTAACGATGGCACCGGTAAATTTACAGTTACGCCCATGCCCTGGCAGGCACAGCTCAGCAGCTATAGAAATGCATTAAGCTTTAATGCCAATAACGATAGCTTGCCCGATCTTTTTTTATGCGGCAACTATTATGCAAACAACATACACAAAGGCAGGTACGATGCCGATTTTGGTACCATCCTTGTTAATAAGGGCGCAGGCCGCTTTGAGGCCGAAGTGGTAAATGGAGTTTTTGTAAAAGGAGAGGCTCGTAAAATAAGCGGTATACAAATAAATAAAAAACCAGCAGCCATCATTGCTCGTAATAATGATACGGCGATGGTAATTGGGTTTTCATCTCCCTACATTACAGGAAAATAAATTTTGGTAACCCATTTACTGCTGTCGGTTTGTGTACGCCTGTTAGTAACAAGCGAGTAAAATGCAATAGCAGGCGGCACACGCTGGTAATCGCTGGCATACAAAGCAATTTGCTTGTAAGCCTCTGCAGCCCGGCTGCCGGGGCCGGTAACTTCTGCCACCAGTATGTTACCATTGCCAAGCATTCTTTTACAAAACACACCCTGTGCATCGGGCAATGCTTTGTTAAGCGGTTGGGCAACCCTTACATGATAATTGCCGGTTTCGTTCTTTTCAATATTCAGCATAGGGTTACTGGTTTTTTGGGCACCTCCCTGCACTGCATGGGCATCCAGTTTATCCAATAGCTGATATATAAATTCGGTGGAGGGATAGGTTAGTGTAGTTGCACTGGTAGTAATCAAAATAGAGTCGGCCACCAATGCCTTCTCTACTTTTATGCCGTAAATATTTTGATTGTTGCTGTAAAAATTACGCATCGATTTTAATAAAACCGCCCAATCATTATTGATAGCATTAGCAGCACGCCATACCTGCCATCTTTTTACAGGGTTTGCAGGTGCTTGCACCTGGCCCACCCAGGCTAAATGCACCGAGTCTGTTTGGATAGATACAATATATAGTGAGCTGTGCAAGGCAAAGTGATTACTATTTACAGGCACTACCAGCAACGAAATATTGTTGTTGATAAATTGGTACTGGTTGCCATGCAACAATAAAGCGGTATCTGTAGCGGTGCCTGGCCACCACTTTTTTACATTGCCTTTATCCAGTAGCATACGGTGCAGGCCTTGCTGGGTAGCTGGTATATCCGTTTCGGCCTTTATGTTAATGGTATTGGGTATGTACAGGTAAGTAAAAGCGCTAACACAAATCAACAAAATAACCAGTGTGGCAATCCATTTTTTCATACGTAAGCCGAAGCGTTTTTTTTTACAAATAAAATTAAATTCACTCATTAAATTGTGATTAAAATTAAGATTTATGATACGCTTGTTGATTGCTTGTTTTGTACTAATAGGTAATGTATTTTTTTTGCAGGCACAGTTAGTAGATCCATGGAAAATTACAGCCACTAAAATTGATCCTGCCAACTATTATGGCATTACAGTAGCCAATGGCCAAATTGGTATTGTAAGCAGTGCCGAGGTATTTAAAGTAAAAGATGTGGTGCTGGCTGGCGCCTACGATTTATATGGCCGTGGACGGGTGAGTAATTTTTTAAAAAGTTTCAACCTGTTAAATATGTACCTCGAAATAGATGGCCGCCGCATAAGCAATACAGATGCCAGCCAAATAAAGCAAGAGCTGGATATGCAACGGGCTAGCTTTACCACCAGCTTTAATTACAAAGATATTGCCAGCATCAGCTATACATATTATGCCCTGCGTCATTTACCTTATTCGGTGCTCATGGATATTACCATAACACCCAAAAAAAATATCAGCATTACCGGTGCCAGTGTAATGGAGGCGCCAGATGCCTTAAAAGAAGTACAAAATTATTACAACGAAATCGATCGGCCACATACCACCATCAGCTTATTAACCTCTACCGCAAAAAGCCCTACCGGTAAATTAACCATGTGTGCCAGCAATGCATTTATTTTTACCGAGCCGCATGGCAGCGAACCCCGGGTAATACACGAAATGTGGGATAATAATATGCACCTGGTAAAGTTTAGCAAAAAACTTACCGCAGGCCAAACCTACAGTTATTCAATGGTGGGTTCTTCTATTACATCAGCCCATCACAACGATCCGCTCAATGAGGCAGAACGCTTAACCATTTTTGCCAAGCTGCAAGGCCGCAACAGGCTAATTGATATGCATACACAAGCCTGGAGCCAATTATGGCAAAGTGATATATTGGTAGATGGAGACGCACAAGCACAGCAAGATATACATAGCATGATTTATCACCTGTACTCATTTGTAAGAGAAGGCAACAGCAACAGCCCCTCGCCAATGGGGCTTAGTGGCTTGGGTTACAATGGCCATGTATTTTGGGATACAGAGTTGTGGATGTTTCCGGCATTATTGCAACTGCAGCCGGCAATGGCAAAAAGCATGGTAGAGTACCGGTACGAAAGGTTAGAGGCAGCCAAACGCAATGCCTATGGCAAAGGCTATAAAGGCGCTATGTACCCGTGGGAAAGTGCCGAAACTGGTGTGGAAGAAACACCCGTTTGGGCATTAAGCGGCCCCTTTGAACATCACATCACAGCATGTGTTGCCATCGCCGCATGGAATTATTATTGTGTTACACAAGATAAAACCTGGCTGAAAGAAAAAGGCTGGCCCATTTTAAAAAACACGGCAGATTTTTGGGCAAGCAGGGTGGAGCGTAACGGCACCAACCAGTACGATATTAAAAATGTAGTAGCCGCAGATGAATGGGCCGAAAATGTGGACAACAACGCTTTTACCAACGCCGCCGCCAAAGCCAACTTGCAATACGCCACCGAAGCCGCAAAAATTTTGGGTATAGAGGCCGAGGCCGATTGGATGCATGTAGCTACCAACATCCCTATTTTAAAAATGCCCGATGGTGTTACCAGCGAGCACAGCACTTATAAAGGCGAAGGCATAAAGCAAGCCGATGTAAATTTGCTGGCGCATCCGCTAAAAGAAATTACCGATCCCAAACAAATAAAAAAAGACCTGGACTACTACAGTGTACGGGTACCCAACGAGGGCACACCTGCAATGACACAAGCAATCTTTACTTTACTGTATGCCCGCCTCGGCGATAAAGACAAAGCCTATCACTTTTTTAAAGATGCCTATGTACCCAACCTGTTGCCACCCTTTAATGTAATTGCCGAAACCAAGGGCGGCACCAACCCCTATTTTTCAACCGGTGCCGGCGGTATACTGCAGGCTGTAATCAATGGTTTTGGCGGTATAGATATTACCCCGCTGGGTTTGGTACAACTAAAATCGGTACTGCCCGCCGGCTGGAAACAGCTTACCCTCAAAGGCATTGGCGCCAATAAAAAAACATATATTGTAAAATAAGCAGCGTAGTTATAAGCTAAATAAATGCAGTGTTTTATTTGGTGCAGTCAACACCGGTAGTACAAGCAGCATCGTCGCAGCTTTCCGTTGCAAGTCCTCGCCACAAAGCCTGGCACCAAGCCTCAGCTCCGGGCTTTACACTGCAATCTGCCTGCCCGTAGGCAGTTAAAACAGGATGGTACATACCCGCTGGTTTTTGCCGGCCGCAGCTGTTTGCTGCAACCGTTTGCGGGGCAATTTTAAAAAAAATCGCCGCCCAGTCTGCCTTTTATCAAAAAATCACCTACATTGCAAATACTAACTAATGAGAAAACTGGCTGCCATATTTATGCTCAGTGTGTTTACCTTCAATATTGCAGGGTATCAATGGGTATATCAATACTTGGCAAACCAATCGGATGCAGCCCTCGAAAACGCCCTTGATAAACAAACCTACAACGAGGCCAATCTAATCTCCATCAAGCAACCCGCCAACCTGCCTTATTATACCAATAATAAAAATTTTCAACGTATAGATGGTGAAGTGGAAATAAATGGAGTAGCCTACAAATATGTAAAATGCCGTATTTATAACGACTCGTTGGAAATGCTTTGCATACCCAACCATCAAAAAATGCAAATCATCGAGTCAAAAAACACCTATGCTAAAATCATCCACGATTTTCAGCAAAGCAACACCAAAAAGAAATCTGCCGACAACACTAAATCATTTCAAAAAATATTAAGCGATTACGAAGTATCACCAGCTGCATCCATCAATGCAGATAGTTACCTGCTTACAAAAAAAGTTTATGTTTTGGTAAATTCCGTACTTGAAAAAAACGCCTACATCAATCCTGCAGAGCAACCCCCCGATCAATATAAAACTGCTTAACTTTTTTTAACAGTATCAGCTGCAATAACAGCTTACTGTTATCCTCGTAATTTCTATAATAGCAGCTCAATTTCTTTAAGTGGCAATTGAAGCATGCTGGCTTATAAAGGCAAAGCCGTAAAAGGCAAAGCCGTAAAAGGCAAGGCCGGCACAAAAAATTAAAATGAAACGCATCCCTGCTGTATTGGCATTTGTATTACTGGTAACTGGTTGTGTAAACAAGCCCGTTAAACCCACTTATTTTGAAGATGCTTTTACCTATTGTAAAACGGTAAAAGAGCTAAACGAAGTGGTAAAAAATGTAGGCTTTGCACCCATTGTGGCCAGCCGCAATTATGCCTATGCCAATATCGCCGCTTATGAGTGTATAGCGGGTGGATACCCCAATGAATACGCCTCCTTAACGGGGCAACTCAATGGGTTTACAACGGTAGCCAAACCAGATACAACCAAAAAAATTGATTACGAATTTGCAGCCCTGCTTTCGTTTTGTAAAGTAGGCGAGGCCGTAACTTTTCCCGAAGGCAGCATGAAGGCGTATGTAGACAGTTTAAAGGAACATGCTAAAAACGAGGGCATGCCTGCAGAAATGTTTAACAATACCCTGGCTTATGCAGATGCGGTAAGTGCCGCCGTAATGGCCTGGAGCAAAAAAGATAATTATGCTCAAACAAGAAGTGCTCCCCGGTACACTGTAATAGATACACCGGGCCGTTGGGTACCCACACCGCCTGCTTACAGCAGCGCATTGGAGCCCCACTGGAATAGCATACGCACTATGGTAATGGATAGTGCCAGCCAGTTTATGCCACCCAGGCCGCTAACATTTAATATTACAGATAAAAACAGTGGATATTTTAAAGAAGTAATGGCAGTAAAAAATGCCGGTGATAGTCTTTCAGATGAGCAAAAACATATTGCAGAATTTTGGGACGACCTGGCAGGCAAACTTAATGTGGCGGGCCACGTAATGTTTGTTACCAAAAAATTTTCGCCACCAGGCCATTGGATGAATATTGTAGGCATTGCCGCTTTAAAGGCAAAAGCTAACTTTAGAAAAACAGTCGCATCTTATGCACTTACATCCATTGCCATGTTTGATGCTTTTATACAATGCTGGGACGAAAAGTTCCGCAGCAATACAGTACGACCAGAAACAGTGATTAATAAATATATTGATGCCGAATGGCGTCCTTATTTGCAAACACCTCCTTTTCCTGAATATACCTGCGGCCATAGCACCGTCTCTTCCGCTGCTGCAGAAGCACTTACCAAAATGTATGGCGATAACTTTGCCTATACAGATACCAGCGAGCTGGAGTTTGGTATTGCCAACCGCTCTTTTACTTCCTTTAGGCAGGCAGCTGAGGAAAACAACTGGGCAAGATTTTATGGAGGTATTCACTTTCACTCAAGCTGTATTGTAAGTACCGAGCATGGTAAAAAAGTAGGCACCCTGGTGGTGAGTAAGCTAAGGCTGGAAAAATAATATCCAGCCCAATTTAATTTACTCATCCGCAACAGCGGCAGCATGCTGCTGTGTGCATACAATTAACCAATGAAAAAAATTAGCATTGCAATTATTTTAATAATAGCCGTTAAGCAACAAGCCGCTGCACAAGGCTGTGTAGCGGTAAGGCAAATGGGTGGTGTACATACCGCCTGCTCCGCACAAGGTGCTTCATATAATTTAGGCAAGGGCGATATACAGGCAGGTGTTAACTACCGCAACTTTCACTCCTGGCGCCATTTTGTAGGCACCGAGGAGCAAAAGCATCGCCAAAATACCAATGGCGGTATTGGTGCCGATGGTAAAGACAGGGGTAATGCTGTAAACATCTTTTCACATGCCATCGACCTTAATTTTTCTTATGGCCTCACCAACCGGTTACAGGTAAATGCCACCCTGCCCTGGGTAAGCAACGAGCGCTCTCAAGTGTTGCGCCAAACGGCACCTGTTAAAGACACATTTAGGTATAGTGTTTTTGCAAGGGGTTTTGGCGATATCCGCCTTAGCGTAAGCTACTGGCTGTTTAATCCATTAAAAAAACAAAATGGCAATGTATTGCTGGGCCTTGGCGTAAAGCTTAACAATGGCAAATACAATGCAGTAGATGTAGCCCCTATGGCCAATGGTACCCAACGCTATGCGGTAATGGACCAGGCTATACAACCCGGCGATGGTGGTATTGGCTTTACGGCCGAAGTACAGGCTTTTCAAAAAATTGCCCGTAACCTGTATGGTTTTGCCAGCGCTTATTACCTGTTTAATCCCAAGGAGTCTAACGGGGTGTTTAAATCAAAGGCCGACTCTGGCCTGGCTGGATATAACATTTATGCTTGTCCCGATCAGTATTTGCTAAGGGGTGGCCTTGCTGCCTCTGTTGGTAAAAAGAAAAATGTAGATATTTCATTGGCCTATCGTTGGGAGGGTATACCTGCTTACGATGCCTTTGGCGGCCAGGTGGCTTATCGCCGGCCAGGTTATGTAATGGCTATTGAGCCGGGTATTGTATACCGGGCAGGCAAACACGTTTTATCGTTATACGTGCCCTACAATTTTAAAAAGAACCGCATACAAAGTGCCGCAGATATTGCCAAGCAAAATATGCAAAACGATAAAATTACCGATCCCTCACAAAAAGTACATATACAGGGCGATGCTGCCTTTGCAGATTACTCCATTAACCTGGGTTATGCTTTTAGAATTACCAAAAAGAAATAACAACCTTTGGCGGGTACAGTACAAACAGGTACCCGCCATTAAATTTTCGATAAACAAAACCAATTATGCTTAAACTAAAAACAACCATTGCCATGATAGCATTTGTGTTGCTGGCAGGCCACACAACCCTGGCGCAAACAGATATGGATGCTATTATGATGAGTAAAAAACAACTTTGTATCGGCCCAATGTATAGCTATAGCAGCTGGAAAAATTATTGGGAAGGCACTTTAAAACGTGAAAACTTAAACATCGGTACTGTATCTTCCAATGCTTATTCTTTAATGGGTGCATATGGTATCAACAACAAGCTAAATGTATTGTTTGGCGCACCCTATATTACCACCAAAGCTTCTGCCGGCACGTTAAAAGGAATGAGCGGCATACAAGATTTAAGCTTGTTTGTAAAATGGATGCCTATTGAAAAAGAGGCTGGTCCGGGTACCTTTTCCATGTATACCATTGGAGGCGTTTCTTTTCCGCTTACCAATTATGTGGCCGATTTTTTACCCCTGTCTATTGGCTTAAGAAGCAAAACAGTTTCGGCCAGGTTGATGCTGGATTACCAGGTAAACAACCTCTTTGTAACCGCATCAGGTACTTATGTATTCAGGGATAATATTACAATTGACAGAACATCTTACTATACCAATTACTTAATACAAAGCAACGAAGTGCAAATGCCCGATGGCAGCAACTTAAATGTAAGAGCAGGATACCGCAGTGGTAAATTGATTGCAGAAGCGGTATTAAATAAATGGACCACACAGGGCGGGTTTGATATTACCCGAAACAATATGCCCTTTCCCAGCAACCGCATGAATGCTACTACACTGGGCGTAAATTTTAAATACAATGTTACCAAAAACCATACACTGGCTATTGTGGGCGGAGGTAATACAACGATAGCCGGAAGAAATATGGGGCAAAGCACTACCTATTATGGAGGGCTGTTTTATGTACTCGATTTTTCGCCCAAACAAAAATCAACCTCAACCAATAACCAACCTGCTAAAACTAATTAATTATGAAAAAGATTTTATTAAGTGCATTGGTAGTTAGTGCGGCAGTGTTTTTTGCCAGCTCTTGCAGTAAAGAGGTGATAAGCCTTACAGATGATACCGCTGCATTGCAGCCTGCCAACCAGGATTTAAATGCCGGCACCTGGAAACCCATTTTACTTACAGCACCCACCGATATAGTGGTAGCAGCACCCATTGCCACCAATACCCCCGAATACAGGGCGCAGATAAATGAAATAAAAAGCTTTCAACACAATTTAACCGCACAAGAAAAAACACTCGTAAAATATTGGAGTGCCGGAGCTGTATTGCGCTGGAACGAAATTTTACGGGAGCTTGTTGCTAAGCATAACTTGGCTCCATATCAAAAAGACGATGGCACCTACCCGTTTCCGGATGCTGCTAACCCATTGGCCTATCCGCAATTTCCATTTGCCAATCCGCCTTATGCCGCAAGGGCCTATGCCTATGTAACTGCATCGCAATACGATGCATTGGTGGCAGCCTGGCATTACAAAACATTGTACAACCGAAAAGCGCCTTACAATGTAGATTCAAGCCTGCAGGTATTGGTACCCAAAAATACCTTGCCATCCTATCCATCAGAAGATGCAGTGGTGGCAGGTGCTGCAGTTGAAATGCTAAAACTGCTTTTTCCCGGCGACCAGGATTATATACAGCTAAAGGCGGAGGAGCATAAAAGAGCCCGTATAATTGCCGGTGCCAACGTACGCAGCGATATAGAAGCTGGCGAAGCATTGGGCAGGGCCGTGGCGCAAAAATTTGTAGCCCGTGCCCGTACAGACAGGGCAGGTGCAGCCGCTGGCAACCAGGCCTTATGGACCAAGCTGGAAGAAGATACAAAGGCCCGGGGCGAAACACCTTGGATAAGCCAGGAATCGCCCAAAAGGCCACCTATGTTGCCGGCATTTGGTAAAGTAAAAACCTTTTTGATGGATTCTGTTACTGCAGTATCATTAAGGCCCGGCCCCCCGCCATCTACCAGCAGCCAGCAATTTAAAATAGAAACAGAAGAGGTATATCAAATGGTAAAAAATACCGACCGTGAAAAAATACGCATTGTACATTTTTGGGCTGATGGTGTAAGCACTGCCACACCACCCGGCCATTGGGATGCTATTGCGGCTGAAGATTTTATTGGTAAAAATTATAGCGAGGTAAGATGGGCTCGTAATATGGCATTGTTAAATATGAGTTTGATGGATGCAGCCATTGTATGCTGGGATACCAAAAACACTTATTTCAATCCACGGCCATCACAGGTAGATCCTCGTATAAAAACACTTACCGGGTTGCCCAATTTCCCCTCTTACATTTCTGGCCACTCTACTTTTAGCGGTGCTGCCGCTACCATATTAGGCCATCTTATTCCTGAAAGGGCAAATGCTTACGAAGCCATGGCTAAAGAAGCATCCCTCTCCCGATTATATGGAGGCATCCATTATCGCAGCGATTGCGAAACAGGCCTGGTAGTAGGTAAAAATGTGGGCAACTATGCCATTGAAAGAGCAAGAACGGATGGAGGAGAATAACCGTATTTATTAGCAAAATAACTAACTCAACCGGTGCTAATTACTGCAACATCCCGGGGAAACTGGTTATAGCAGTATATTAAATAAAATGGCAGTGTGTATACTATACAACTGCCATTTTTTTGTACTTTTTTTACATATAATTTCAACACAAAAAATAAGGTTATTGTAAAATACCATACATGAAAAAACTATTTTACCTCGGTTTGCTGGGCCTGTTTTTGTTTGAAGCGGCCAATGTTTTTTTTATAATGCCCATGCCTGGCAGTCAACAAATAAATAGTATTAACCTGGCCTATTTTTTATACAGCTGGCGCTGGATATTCAGGTGTGTATGGGGGGTAATACTGCTGGCAGGTTTGCTGCAAGCCCAATGGAAACGTAAATGGCAGCCTGCTGTATGGTTATTGTTGCTGGCAGTAATTATTTACTTCATCAACTTTAATATGGCTGCAGATCATATGTTTTATAAACCCCAGCATATTACGATGGTAAATGCTGCAAACAATAAGGTAGATAGTAACCGCCTTGTTATTGGGGTGCAGCATAATGGCGAGGCCAAAGCCTATCCTATTCGTTTTTTAGGCTACCACCACCAGTTAATAGATACGGTTGGTGGCAAACCACTGCTGGTTACCTATTGTACGGTATGCCGCACCGGCAGAGTGTTTGATCCGCAGGTAAATGGCCGGCAGGAGCATTTCAGGCTGGTAGGTATGGATCATTTTAATGCGATGCTAGAAGATGCCAGCACTAAAAGCTGGTGGCAGCAGGCTACAGGCAAAGCGGTGGCTGGCAAACTAAAGGGGCAACAATTACCCGAGTTTTTTAGTACTCAAACATCCCTGGCACAATGGCTGCAATTAAACCCTGCCTCGCTGGTAATGCAGGCAGATGCTGCTTTTGAAAAGCAATACGATACCAGCCTTAATTACGAAAGCGGCAGAAGCCGCAAAAAACTAACTGGAACCGATACACTTAGCTGGCAAAACAAGTCGTGGGTGATAGGTGTAAAAGCGGGTAACCTGGCCAAAGCGTACGACTGGAATACATTAAAGTTGCAGCGTATAATACACGATGAGTTGGGAGGTAAAAAAATAATTATCGCACTCTC
>JBDKJT010000191.1:0-10322 GCA_039796475.1 Bacteroidota bacterium
TCCAACAAGCAATGCCAGTATTTTTTTTATGTGTACAAGGGAAAAAGAAGTAATAGCCGTTTGCCTGCCGAAGCAGTTGTATTGTTGCAAGGTATAGCGGCTGGTAAATAATGATTATTGCATGCTTAAAGCCGGCTCTGTTAATGGTGCAGGCAAAGCAGGTGTTGCTATGATTGTGTGCTGCTTGGCATGCGTGGTAAGCAGGCTGTTTACAATGGCTTCTGTTTCGTCCTCAAAATTTACCATCATTGTTGTATTATCCATTAACCAGTTTTCCACTTTACTAATATGTTTCTTTTTCAGGCTTTTTAAAACAGGTACACCCAGCCCTGCTGCGCTAGCGGCATTGCAATGTTGCTCATACTGGTGCTTCATAGGTACCATCATTAATTTTTTGCCCAGGTAAAGCGCCTCGGCAGGTGTTTCAAAGCCAGCACCACATACAATGCCTTCGCAATTAACCAGGCTATTGGTAAATGCTGCTGCACTTACGGGTTGTACATAACAGTTTTTTTGGCGGTATACTTTTTGGGTATGTTTAGAAAAAATCTGCCAGTCAAATTGTTTAAAGCGGCTAAAAAATGCAATAATCTTTTCATCGGCGTAAGCCGGCAGGTAAACGGTGTAATGCCCCATATTGTATGGTGCTGCATTTCTTATCTCCTTTCTGATTACTGGGGTAAAAATTCCGGGTCCATATTTTTTAAAATGAAAACCCATGCCAGTTTTGCAGGGGGCATAATATTTTAATACCATCAAGGCCAGCGGATCTAATCCGGCAGGCCGGGGTGCATTTTTGTGTAGTACGGCGTATTGATGGCTAAGGGATACACAAGGAATATTTTTTAGTTTGCAGGCCCAGGCACTTATTGGTTCAAAATCATTTATTACCAGCTCATAGTTTTCTACAGGTAATTGCTTTACCTCGGCTAAAAACTTTTTGGATTGCAGCTGCTTAAGGGTTTTATAAAAATCTACGCCTCCTTTTTTACCAAAAATAAAGCTTAAGCCTTTTAGCCGGTACTTTACCGGATAGTTTACGGGCACATCTGCCTGTGTGCCGCTTAACAAAATATCCAACTTGCATTTTTGCTGCAGGAAGGGTATAATTTCGTTAGCCCTGCTAACATGCCCGTTGCCGGTAGCTTGTATGGCATATAATACTTTCATCATAATTAAGATGCTTTTACAAAATCTTCCATCATCATTTTAAAAAGTTCGGTTGTTCGTAAATAAGCGGCTTCATCTATATAAAAACTATTGGGGTGTTCTTTTACCAAATCATCTTGCTGGTAATGATATACCTGCCAGCTATTATTGCAATACTCTAGTGCCGTTAAATTTTCTATCCAGTCGCCAGAGTTAAGATAGTTTACCTTGCCGCTGTTGGTGTTTATTTGCCGGTTGGCCGGTTGATGTATATGGCCACACAACACATGCTGGTATCCTTTTTCGATGGCTATAGCTGCTGCAGTTTCCTCAAACCGGTTGATGTATTTAACCGCACTTTTTACGGAGTTTTTTATTTTTTTTGACAGCGATATCCTGCCCCGGCCAAATTGTGCACTTATATAATTGATACAGGCATTTAGGGCTATCAACGTATCGTAGCCAACTGCACCCAGTTTTGCCAGCCATTTGCTGTACTGCATGGTTACATCAAATACATCACCATGAAAAATCCAGCTTTTGGTATTGTTATCGTGTAGTATCACCAATTTGTTTACGATATGAAAATCGCCGGCAGAAAAGTTTTCAAAACGCCTCAGCATTTCATCGTGGTTGCCGGTAATATAGTAAACCTTTACGCCGCGGCTAAGCATACTGGTTATTTGCTTTATCACTTGCATATGTGCCGGTGGCCAGTACTTTTTACTAAACTGCCAAATGTCTATGATATCGCCATTCAGTACTAAAATGGAGGGGTTGATGGTGGAGAGATAGCGGGATAATTCGTTGGCCCTGCAACCGTATGTACCCAGGTGCACATCAGAAATAACTGCTACTTCCAGTTTTCTTTTTTCCAAGGATCAAAATTTGATTACAAAATTTAAAAAGCAATGTTGCTGCAATATGAATGGGCTGTTAACAAATCATCAAATGATGCAATAAGAATATTACTTAGGCTAATTGTTTTTATATAATTTTAAAAAATCAAAACAATAAATATTATATCATGAAACGAATTGCCATGCTGGGCTCGGGTTTTATCGGCCGTTTTTATGCAGATGCCATACAAGGACAACGTAGTAAAGACAGGATAGTGCACATTTATAGCCGGCGTGAAGAGAGCGCTAAAAAATTTGCAGACGATTATGGCTGCGATTTTTTTACCACCGATATGGAAGCCGCCATTGCACATGCCGATACCGATGTAGTATGTATTGCCTTACCCAATAACTTACATGAAGCTGCAGTGTTGTTATGCTGCAAACATAAAAAAGCAGTAATCACCACCAAGCCACTTGGCCGCAATGCTGCCGAAGCATTGCGTATGCTTAAGGCGGTAGAAGACGCTGGTATTTTTAATGGTTACCTGGAAGACCTGGTGTATGCACCAAAATTTTTAAAAGCGTATGAAAGTGTAAAAAGCGGTGCACTGGGCAGGATACTTTGGGCCAAAAGCCGGGAAACACATCCTGGCCCACACAGCGATTGGTTTTGGGATAAGGAGCAGGCCGGTGGCGGATGTATACTAGATCTTGGCTGCCATTGTATAGAAATTACCAGGAGTTTTATTGGCAAGGATATTAAACCTGTAGAGGTAATGTGCTGGGCCGATACACAAGTAAAACCAATTGATGCAGAAGACCACGCCATTGGATTGATTAAATACGAAAATGGCGCAATTGCACAGTTTGAAGTAAGCTGGACGTTTAGGGGAGGGCTTGATTTAAGAGACGAAGTGATGGGTACAGAAGGCACCATTTGGATAAATAATTTTTTGCGTACGGGCATGGATATGTTTACCACCGGTAAAGGTGCAGATTATGTGGCCGAAAAAGCAGAAAGCAATAGTGGTTGGCTGTTTCCGGTAGGGGATGAGGTGAACGATCTTGGATATAATCACATGTTTGCTGAGATGTTTAATTGCATTGAAAATGGCACAGCGCCCCGGGAGGATTTTTATGATGGATATATTGTTAACGCCATTATTGATGCTGCCTATAAAAGTGCTGCCACCAAATTGTGGGAACCTGTATTATTAGAAGACTGGCGTGGAAAAACCGGCTTGAGCAAAGAAAGCCATTTGGTAGAATACGATGCTGATTATTATTTAATCAAAGATGAAATGACGCATTATGGCGCAAAAAAATTGATTCTAAAAAATAAGCTAACAGGAAAAATTGAAGAGCGGATAGTATAGTTGCTCTTCCAAGATTTTTATAGATGCTGTTATAATGCATCCTTTTTGCTTTGAAGCGTAAAGCCAAATGTAGTGCCTACATCAATGGCACTGCGTACATGTATCGTTTGCCCGTGGGCTTCAATAATATGCTTGCAAATGGCCAGCCCCAAACCACTGCCGCCAATTTTGCGGCTACGGGCTGTATCGGTACGGTAAAAACGCTCAAATATACGGCCCAGGTGCTCTTCGGCAATGCCCATGCCATCATCTGTAATTTCTACCAATATTCTTTTGCTGTCTATCTTGTAAATGCTGGCTTCAACTACACCATGCTGTTTGCCATACTTAATAGCATTTTCAACCAGGTTAATAACTACCTGTCTTATTTTTTCGGTATCGGCATACACGGTAAGGGGCAGCTCACATCCTTTTTTTATTGTAAGTTTTATCTGCCTTTCATCCGCATTAATACTCAGTGATTCGTACACATCCCTTATCAAATCTTGTATAATAAAGTTTTCTTGTATCAGCACTTGCTCGCCACCTTCCAGCCGGGATATTTGGTCCAGGTCATCCACCAGGTTTACCAATCTATCGATATTACGGGAGGTGTTATTTAAAAATTTTTTATTAACAGCTGGGTTTTCGAGTGCGCCATTTAGCAGGGTATCTACATAGCCCTGTATGGCAAAAATGGGGGTTTTTAATTCATGCGACAGGTTTTGCAAAAACTCTTTGCGGTAGGCTTCGTTTTGCTGCAGTATTTCAATTTCTGCTTTTTTTTGCCTGGCCCAGTTTTCTACATCCTGCCGTACTTCATCAATACTTTTTTGGGGTAAAATGTTTTTATAATAAAACTCTTCTCTTTTGCTGGCCTTGGTTTGTGCAATTAGTTTATAAATGAGTTTTATTTTTCGGTAAACAAATTGTTGCACCATAAACAGCACCAGGCCATAGGCGCCTAGTAATATCACTGCAAATGAGGTAAGCGCTATCCACCATACGGGCTTAAAATAGTAAATACCCAGGCTTATTGGCAGTGCAATAATGGCTGCGGTAACACCTGATAATTGTTGTGGCGATAAATTTTTTGCTGAAAACATTGGCTAAAATCTCTGTGCAAGTTACAGATTGGCCCGTTAAAAAAGCTAGCGGCAATCGGTACTTATACCGCTGTGCTGGCCAACTCAAATTTGTAGCCCACACCCTTTACCGTGGTAATGCAATCCATGTTTAATTTTTGCCTTATTTTTCGGATGTGCACATCAATGGTGCGGTCACCTACTATTACTTCGGTACCCCATACCTGGTTAAGTATTTCGTGCCTTAAAAAAACCTTGTTGGGTTTTGAGGCAAGTAATGCCAGTAACTCAAACTCTTTACGGGCCAATATAATGTCGGTGTCTTTGTAGTGGATGATATATTTTTCCCGGTCGATGGTAAGGTCTCCAATTTTAATAAGGTCGCTTACTTCATTTTTATTTAATCGTCTAAACAGGGCATTTACCTTACTCACCAGTATTTTTGGGCTAACGGGTTTGGTGATATAATCGTCTGCACCGGTTTCAAGCCCCCGCAGTTCGGTAGTTTCGTCGCTAAGGGCCGAAAGAAAAACAATGAGGGTTTCTTTAAATGAAGGTTGAGAGCGAAGGATATTGCATACCTCTATGCCATTTTTGCCTGGCATCATTACATCCAATATAATCAGGTTGGGCTGATGTTTTTTTGCAAGGTCAATGGCTTCGTTACCATTTTTTGCAGTTATTACTTCGTAACCCTCGGCTTGTAGATTAAACTGGATGATCTCCAGTATATCTGGCTCGTCATCAGCAATTAAAACTTTTTTAACAATACTCATACAGTGTTTGCGGGGCAAAAATACTCTATCAAGATAATTAAAAAGGCAGAGAAAGCCCCGTTATGTATTATTAAATTGTTAACCCAATACCTGGCATACATTTTTGGTTGGTATAGGGTAAAATGATGCTATAGATATTTTCGTCATCTTTGCAGCACATATACCGGCATGAAAAAAATTGTACTGTATTTAATATTAATGATTGGCAGCTCACAGGCATTCGCCCTGCAAGATTCTGTTGTGGTGCCTTTTCAGCGCCAGCGCTTTCACGATCGTATTAAAGAAGAACAGCAAAAATGCGATAAGGAAGATGGCAGGCAGGATAATTTTTTAAAAGTATCAGGCAACGAAGAAGTAAACCTGCTTGTAACGGATGCCATTATACGCAAGGTAAACCTGTTAAAAGATTTTATAGAAACCACACCCAAGGTGCCCAGCAATAACGAAAAAATAAGGCAGTTGGGATATGTGGAAGAACTGGTACGCAATTTTAGGCTGCAATGGAAACAGCGCAAGTTTAATCCCATTATGGCCCCTGCGTTGGTAGACAATTTTGAGTTGTTGCTAAAAGCTAATATTGATAGCCAAAGTATTGCACCACTGGTAAAAAATGTGCCTTACCCCATTGGTATAATTACCGCCGAAATATTTAATAAAAACAGCGGCTACGAAGAAAGCCGGCGAATTTTATACTTAAAATTTACTGCAGAAAACCCGTCTAAAATTTTACCTACCATCCGCCCTTTTGCCAACGAAAGTTTTGCAGATAGCCTGGTAGTAGCAGCTTGTAAAAACGATCCTAAGCAACTATATGATTATGCATCTTCTGCCAGCTCGCCAGAGGGTAAATTAATCAGGCGAAATAACAACCCAATGGTAAAATCGGTTACCCGCCTTAGCCAAACATCCAATGCATTATTGTATTACCCTTTTTTAGACGACATTATCAATGGCCGTCAATACATCGATAGCCTACGACCCATTATTGCCGATGGCGACAGGCAGATGGATAGTATAGCCTATTACCGGCTATTGGTAAAAACTGAAATCAGTTATTACGAGCGGGTGGTAAAAAAAGATACACCTGTGGCCATGTTTGGTACCAATGGCCTAAGGGATATGCTGCAGCGAAAAGCCATCCGTTACTTTGTAACACCCATTAATGAACTGCACGAACAAAATAATTTAGAAGTGCGGATGAAGGCTATCAAACCACTAACGGCCGAAGAGTTGTATTACGTGGTGGTAATGGGCGAAAACGATATTTATACCAGTAGTTACAAGCACAGCTTTAGCCGTTTGCTAAAACTGATGGGGCCGCAGCCACGTACCGATAGTTTACTACTAAAGGTAAAAATGGACTTTTTTAAAAAGTTTATTAAAATGGCAGCCAACTTTAATCAGCTGGATACTTTTTTAAAGCTGATGCCGCATGATAATGCCACTGTGCTGATGAAGGCCTTTGTAGCTAATCTGGATAAAACAGCCGACCTGGAAGATGCGGTGGACGTGGCAGACAGTTACAGCAGTATCAATAATAAAATGTTGCTGGCAAATATGCTGCAAAATGTAAAAGAAAATGAGCAGAAAAGCATTGAGCAAAATAATAGTAAAGGCAAAACAATTTATGGCCTGTTAAAGCTGATATTTATGTCTGCCGATGATAATAGTATCGATCTTACCAGCCAGCTCGGTATCCCGTCTGTATATTCCATGGAAAATAATTACCTGGCCGATGAGCAGGGGAGGATAGTGCAGCAAGTGTTTTTTTATGGTGATGAAGATGGGCAAAAATATTTTCCTCAGTTTGTAGCTTCATTTGGTAATGCCGATTGGAAAGTAACCCGCCAAAAAGAATGGGTAGAAATAAAATCTGTAAAAGGTACGCCTGTTTGGATATATGCTAACCTGCCATTGGATAGCGATAAAAATTTGGATGATACGGCACAAGCACACCTTGGCAGGTACTTGTCAAAAAATGGGTTATACCCATCGGTGGTTATACATCGGGGGCATAGTTACTGGCTGCCAGGCACCATTAAAAGGTTGGATGGAAACGCCAAAATAATTTTACTGGGTAGTTGTGGCGGATATAAAAACCTGAGCGAAATACTGGAGCTATGCCCGGATGCACATATTGTATCAACCAAAGAAATTGGTAAGGGCGATATTAACCGTCCTATCATTAACTATCTCAATCAAAACTTTACCTCGGGTAAGCCACTGGTATGGAAGGATATGTGGGCTGCCCTCACCAAGCAGTTTTATGCTACCAACGATAAAGCGATGAAAGAAAGCTGGGATGATTATGTGCCACCTTATAAAAACCTGGGGGCTATATTTATAAAGGCTTACAATAAAAAAATGGAAACGGGCCAGTAGCCCTTCGTTAAAACATTAACAACTTCTACTTTTTATACCAATGTGCAGCCGTTTAGCATTTACTGGTTTGCTTTGTAGCTAAAGCCATTAAATTTGTAGTATGAGCCAGCCGGCACAACGCAAACAAATATTCGATTTTTCATTATTCCGCAGGGTATTTCATTTTGCTTCGCCCTATAAAAGCAAGTTTTATTACTCAATTTTCCTGGCTATTTTTTTAGCTGCAATATCACCTTTGCGCCCTTGGTTAATACAAGTAACCATTAATAAAGGGTTACAGCCGGGCTCGGAGTTTTTGTTTTTAAAAGGCGCAGCCACTGTTGTTATTGGTGTAACGGTTATACAGTTGGGCTTGCTGCTGGTGGAGTCTGCCTGCAGGTTTGTATTTAGTTTTTTAACTGCATCGCTGGGCCAAAATGTGGTGAAAGACATGCGTGTTACCACGTATAAAAAAATTATTAGCCTCAATCTTTCTCAATACGATAAAACACCCATTGGCACCCTCACCACCCGTACCATTAATGATATAGAATCTATCAACGATATTTTTAGTGATGGGCTTATACCCATTATAGCCGATTTATTATCCATCATAGCGGTACTGGCTTATATGTTTTATATCAACTGGCAGCTTACCCTTATTTGCCTGGCACCCTTCCCCATATTAATACTGGCTACTTATTATTTTAAAGAAAGTGTAAACCGGTCTTTTATCCGGGTACGCAATGCGGTGGCACAGCTAAATGCATTTGTGCAAGAGCATATAACAGGTATGGGTATTGTACAGGCATTTGCCGCAGAAAAAAGAGAGTTTGAAAAATTTAACCACATTAACAAAGAGCATCGCAATGCCAATATCCGATCTATTCTGGCTTACTCAGTTTTTTTTCCAGTGGTTGAGTTGATACTGGCTTTTTCTATTGGTTTACTGGTATGGAAGGCCGGAGCCATGAAGGATGCTAACCCGGCAGCCACCATCACAGCCTTTATTATTTGCCTTAACCTGCTGTTTAGGCCACTAAGGGTAATAGCAGATAAGTTTAATGTATTACAAATGGGGATGATTGCCAGCGAACGGGTTTTTAAAGTGCTGGATATTGATGACAGTGCCCATAACAATGGCCAACTGGCGCCACCACAGTTGGCAGGTGCCGTTAGTTTTGAGCAGGTTTGGTTTGCATACAGCAACGATAACTACGTGTTAAAAAACATCAGCTTTAATATACCTGCCGGGCAAACCCTTGCCATTGTAGGGCATACCGGTAGTGGCAAAACCTCTATCATTAGTTTATTAAACCGCCTGTATCATATTCAAAAAGGAGTTATCAAAGTAGATGATATAGATATCGAGGCTTACGACCTGTATTATTTAAGAAGCAAAATTGCCGTAGTACTGCAGGATGTTTTTTTGTTTAGCGGTACGGTATACGATAATGTAACCCTGCGTAATCCTGATATAAAAGAAAGCCAGGTGTACGAAGCTGCCAAGCTAATAGGCATACACGATTTTATTATGCGCCTGCCGGGCGGATATCAATACAATGTAATGGAAAGAGGGGCCACGCTTTCGCTGGGGCAGCGGCAGTTGCTCTCATTTGTACGAGCCGTGTTGTACAATCCTGCCATTTTGATACTGGATGAAGCCACCTCATCTGTAGATACAGAAAGTGAGCAACTAATACAGCATGCCATTGAAAAATTAATTGCCGGCCGTACCTCTATTGTAATTGCCCACCGGCTATCTACCATACGCAAGGCCGATAAAATACTGGTGCTGGATAAAGGAGAGATAAAAGAAATGGGGTCGCACAAGCAGCTGATCCAGCAGCAGGGATTTTATTACCAGCTGCAAAAAATGCAGTTTGAAAAACAACAAACCACGGCCCGATAGCTTGCTAACTGCCCAACCCCATTTGCTTAAAAGTTGTTTTATCAATTAATTGGTATACTCCAAAATGTCGCCCGGCTGGCAATCTAATACTTTGCAAATAGCCTCTAGTGTACTAAAGCGGATAGCTTTTGCCTTGCCCGTTTTTAATATCGAGAGGTTTGATAAGGTTAAATCTACCTTTTCCGAAAGCTCATTTAACGACATTTTACGTTTAGCCATCATTACATCAAGATTTACAATAATTGGCATGAGTTATACAGTTAAATGGTTTTCTTCCTCAATTTCAATCCCACGTTTAAATACCTGCGAAATAATGTAGATGATACCTGCCATAAAAAGATACTCGTCGCTGTTGCTGGCGGCTAATTGTATGCCCGTATCCTGTAAAAGGTAATAAGTATATACCTTCCAAAAAATGCTGCTAATGATCCAAACAAAAAGCATCAGGTAAGCCATACTCTCTAACTTTCTTTCTACCTCCCAGGTAAAAGGCGTTTTTAGTTTAAATGTTTGTAATAGCTGGTAGGCAACATACCAAATGATGGCTTTTAAGGCCGATACCACAATATTGATGCTCATCCCAAAAAAATAATACCAAACACTTTGCTCCCGGACGCTAAACATTTTAAGGTCTACCTCGTACGTACGTTTTGCCCAATCGGGGTTTATGTAGCTTGATACAAGCGTAAGCAGTTGGCTGCCCCACACAATGGAGTATCCAATAGCGCCTAAAATGGCAATAATTTTTAAAACCAGTAAAATCTTTTCTGTCTTTGTTCTCATGATTATTAATTTATTGAGCAAATATAAATAAATATTTATTGTTTATCAATAAATATTTT
>JBDKJT010000192.1:0-19079 GCA_039796475.1 Bacteroidota bacterium
AGGCTGGATATGCCCGAGGAAGAAAGAAGAATGTTTGGCGGGGTAGTATATACACGTATTAAGCAAATAAATGTAATACCTGCCGAGCTAAACAAGCAGGTAATGGGTTTGCTGGCCCTTAACCGGTTTATTGCCGATAATCCCTTTAGCAGCTTGCAGGGCTCCGGCTCCTCTAATTTTGAAACCAACCTGTACAATACTGCAGGCGAATTGCTTACAAAAGAGTTAAACGACCTGATGAGCAAATTGGTAACTGGCGTAGATATAGATTTTGGATTGGATGTAAATGACGATTACACCAGTGGAGAGGCACATCGTAATACAAATTTAAAAGTGAACTTAAAAAAATCGCTGGCCAATAATCGGCTAACCGTATATGTGGGCAGTACTTTTGCGCTTGAGGGGCAAAACCAAAATGCCAATTCGGTGCAAGGCCTTGCCGGCGATATTACCATGGAGTACCTGCTTACAAAAGATGGACGCTATCGCATTAAAGCATCCCGTATCAATCAAAACGAATTTACCTTTCAGGGGTATGTTGTAAAAACAGGTGTAGCTTTTGTAATGGTGTTTGAGTTTAATAAAATAAAACAACTTTTTAAACGAAAAAAGAAAACAGCGCAGGTTGAGTAATTCCTTACCATATAACCGTCTTGCTAAAAGTCGCTGTCTGGTACTGTGCTGGCTTATATTGGCATCTTGTAATATTACCAAGCATGTGCCCCCCGGTGATAAATTGTATACCGGCGCCGAGGTAGTAATTACTGATTCTACAGGTGCAAAAAAAATAAAGGCAGAGCTTACCGCCTTGCTAAAACCAAAACCCAATAAAAGTTTGTTGGGCTTAAGATACCGGCTTTGGTTGTTTAATATTTTTGATGAGCCTAAAAAACCCCAGGGATTAATTTACAGTTTTAAACACCAATGGGGCGAAGCACCGGTATTGCTAAGCCTGGTAAGCACACAATTGGTACAATCTAACCTTAGCAATTATTTATTTGGGCAAGGCTGGCTAAGGCCACAAGCAACTGCACAGGTTATCAATCAAAAAAACACAGCCAGTATTACCTACTCTATCAATGCTGGCACAAGGTACCGCATTCACCAGGTTTACTTTCCGTCTGATAGTTCTGCACTTACAGCAAGTATGGCTGCAGATACCAGCGCCACCCTGTTAAAAAAGGGTAATTTTTTTAACCTTGCTACCATTAGCAGCGAAACACAACGAATTGACCAGGCCTTAAAAGAAAAAGGGTACTACTATTTTGAGCCCGGCCAACTATTGGTAAAAGCAGATAGCTTACACCAGGGCAAAACAGATTTATACATCACTTACAAAAAAGCGGTAAACAATTACAACTTCAGGCAATGGTACCTTGGCGATGTATCGGTGTATAGTAATTATACACTGGAAAGAGACTCCGCTATTAGAAAACAAAAAGCACGCAAATACAAAGACTACTGGATTATTGATAAAAAAGAAAAGTATAAGCCGCATATGTTTGACAAAACCATCCTGATGCACAAGGATAGTTTATACAATAAAAGCCTGCACAGTCTTACCATAGAAAGATTGATGAACCTGGGTACTTTCAGGTTTGTAAGGATGGCATTTACACCCGACACCACGGGGCAAAAACCTGTACTTAATACCCGTATTTACTTAACCCCTGCAACAAAACAAAGCTTAACATTTGAAATTGCAGGCAATACAAAATCGAGCAATTATGTAGGTAGCGATGTATCGCTTACTTATCGAAACATCAATGTATTTAAAGGGGCAGAAATACTTGACCTTAAAGCCACCGGCGATTTCGACTGGCAGGTGGGTGGCAACCAGGTATCGCCCAACTCTCAAACATTCAGGGCGCATGCCAGTTTGTATATACCCAAACTAATACCACCCTTTAGGGTTAAATTAAAGCGCACTCCCTTTATCCCCAGAACAATTTTAACCACGGGTGTAGAGTACCTGCGCCGGCCAGAGTTGTACATTTTGCGCTCTTTAAAGTTTGAAGCCGGCTATGCCTGGAAGGAAGGAAAACTAATTGAGCACAACTTAAAAATATTAAACATCAATTCAATTGCCACCACAAGCACCTCATCCTTATTTGATAGTTTATTACAACAAGACTACCAGTTAAGAACGTCGTTTGAATCGCAATTAATTATTGGCAGCAAATACCAGTTTACGCTTAACAATACTTACCTCACCAATAAAAAATTCAATATTGTATTTATCGGCAGCCTGGGCGTATCGGGTAATCTTGCGAGCTTGCTAACAAAGGCAGATAGTGATACGGTAGGTGCTAAAAAAATATTTGGCAAAGCCATCTCTCAATTTATTCGTACCGAAGCTGACTTTAGAACATTTTGGAAAATAACACCCAAATGGCTATTGGCTAACCGAATTTTGGTAGGTGCTGCTATTGGTTATGGCAATAGTGTAACAGTCCCTTACTCCGAGCAGTTTTTTATTGGAGGAGCCAGCAGTATACGTGCCTTTCGTATACGTGGATTGGGCCCCGGTAGTTACCACTCTAACGACCCCTCGTATGGTGCCAATGAATCGGGCGAGTTAAAACTAGAGCTGAATGCCGATTTGAGGTACGACCTGAGTAAATACGTAAAACTGGCTTTTTTTGCCGATGCCGGTAACATTTGGCTGCGAAAGGATATTGCCGAAAAACCGGGTAGTGGCTTAAATAAAGGCGACTTATTTAAAGAGATGGCCGTAGGTGCAGGCACCGGTATACGGCTTGATGCCAGCGTGCTGGTAATACGTTTTGACTTTGCAATACCTTTACGAAAACCATGGTATCCTGAGGGTAGCCGATGGGTGTTTAATGAAATAAATTTTGCTGATAAACAGTGGCGTAAAGAAAACCTCATTTTAAATATTGGTATTGGCTATCCCTTTTAATAGGGCATTGCCCATTAGAATACTTGCTAAAAATTTCGGTAACCAAAGCAATGCAGCATTTTGTTTTTGCAGCAACTGGCTGCTGTATCAATCAAATTTTTTTAGCGCTTTAAAATGTTTGTTTGACTGTTGCAGGTATTTCCATCCCCTGGTAAAGCTCCAGTAAGGGCTGCCATTTTGATGATTATATTTAGATATTTGATAGAGTACTTTCCAGTGCAGTAGTATTTCTTTATAAGCAGCAGCCAGGCCTATGCCGGCATCGTAAATATGATTGGGCTCGGCGCCAGCACCGTTAAACTCAAGTATACTGTAGCCCTTGCCTGCTTTAAGTGCTTCTACTGACTGGCATTTGATATCGTACCGGCCATAATAAAATTTTCCACTGTAATGGCTAAGCTCATCAAACAACTTTAGCATTTCATCATCCACCAAATGAAAAAGATTTATAAACCGGGCCCCACGGTTATGGTTACCAGCATAAGAAAGATAAAAATGCTGGTTGGCTGATAACACCCTGTGTAGCCGGTGTTCGTGTCTTCTTTTCATTTCTGGCAGCCGTTGCTTAGCCCGTGGGTGCTGCAGTATTAATTGCCACAAGGTAGATGTTCCATCCCCCACCACTTCTAACAGTTCTTTTTGTATAAACCCGCTAATGGTACCTTTTTGCTCATTGGGATAGCGATAATAAAACACACTTACCTCTACAGGCATTTCTATCAACTGCTGTACAATATACTCCACTGGTATGCGCTGATGATAACGCTTTAATTGCTCTTCGTTGTCAATTTTTCTAAACAAGATACCCTTCATCCCCACATCTGGTTTTACAATAAATGGATATGTAAAGCCTGCCTGCCGGATATGTTGTTGTACCTCACTAAATGAAAGCGAATGCTGGAGGTATATGGTATGCGGATAAGTGGCCGGCGGCAATTGCTCATACATTTCTTTTTTGCTTTCGCCTTCAAAGCCGCCAAAGCTGATAGTTGGATTAGAAGCACTAAAAAACCACACACTCCTGCTGCGAATGCAATACCATAGCCACACTATACCAATGGGTGCATACAATAATGCGAAAGGCCATTTTTCCCAATTTGTGATATTTACAAAAAATTTTTTCAAGTACAACTGGTTAAGCAGCCAAAATAGCACTTTTTAATCAGACACTGTTTTACATAAAAAAGGGAGCGCTGCTGCACTCCCTTTTTTAATGCTAAACTAATTTATTGCTGTACGGTAAGTGCACCTTGTATTACCAGGTTTTTGCCAGCGTTTACTATCACACTTGCACCATTTTGTACCACCTGGTTTACATTTAACAAACACTGTCCACCCGCAGTATGATTAATGATAATACTACTGCCATCTGGCAGTGGCGATGGAGGGATGGTGTTGTTACTCCAGTTGCTGGCCGTATTCCAATTGCCGTTACCGGTAAAAGTATAAGTAGACAGCAGTGGTGATGAAACAAAATTACAATTGGTAGATCCCGTATTAATGCTCAATCCCCAACTGTTAAGTTTACCACCATCGGCATCAAATATATCTTCTACCCTTAGCGTCCAAACACCGGTGCTGTTTTTACCATTAAATACTGCTAGAGGTGTAGCCGGCTTAATGGTTTGTCCTTCGGTAGCCGGGCAATTAGGGCTTACTGCGCCTGCATCATCTACATTTACGTTAAAGTTGGCAGTACCATCGCAAATTCTGTTGAGCAGTACAACGCTGGTATTGTCGGGCCCAATTAAGGTAATGCGTAAGTCGTTGGTATACGAGTGTGTACCAGTAAGGTTTACTACATTAATATCGGTAATAACAGCCCCCAGCGCTGCAGGCACATTAATTACAGAGGTAACGGTAGGTGTGCCTGATGCCGAAATATCTTTGGGCACATCCGTACTATTTCTGCAAGTGCTATAACCTGTTTTAAATCGATTAGCTGCAGAAGCAGCACCAGCACCACAAGCGCTTACGGCTTTTACCCTCCAATAATAAATAGTGTTTTCGTCTAACACTTTTGTTAGTATAAAGGGTGGTGCACTAATATTACTTATGCTGGTATCCAGGGTAGAAAAAGTAGCTGTTTTAGACAATTCAATTACATAAGAGGTGGCATTTGATACCGCGGCCCAGTTACAAGCAGGTTGGGTTGCAACGCCAATGGCATCGTTTACCGGTGCCAGTAATGCCGGTGCTGCATTACTACTGCCGGCTATAAATACAATATCCCTTGTTTTGGTAACGGCGCCGGCTGTACCACTTATACGAATGGTGTAAGTGCCTGCAGCAAGCGATGCTGTATTGTTTAATGTAATAATGGTATTGCCGCCGGGTGTTACTGGATTGGTGCCAAAGCTAACTGTGGTACCACCTGGGTTTAGCGTAGCCGATAAATTGATGGCCGTGGTAAAAGTACCCAACGCTGCTGTTTTTAAAGTAATAGGTGCAGATGCAGCACCGCAAATATATACAGGAGCCGGGCTGTTAAAAGAAAATGATGGAGAAGCAGCCGCTTGTATGCTAAACTTTTGATCGGAGTAATCGTAAAAAATATTGTTACGGCTAATTACCCTTACCCTTGCTTGTGCAGATACATTATTGGGTACTTGTATTTCTTCGGTACCATCATTGGCAGTATTGGTAGCCAGGTTAATGGGATAAGTGAGGCCACCATCAATAGATAATTGAATATCTACTGCTGTGCAATTTACTGGCCCCTGGTTGGTGCCTGCCACATTCCAGGTAATGGTTTGAAAGTCGTTTACCGTCCACACAATGCCAGTGGCGCTGGGATAGGTTAACACAAATGGACCAGCCGTACTTGCAGTGGCAACAGTAACCTGCCCATAGCAAATACCTGCGCCCCCTGCCCGGTTGTCCCTGGCTGTTAGTCTAAAATTCATGGTACGGGCATAATCAGGTAATACCTCACCAATGGTGCTGGTATTATTTGCCTGGTCGGTAATACGGGGGAAATGCCTTACCCCGGTAGCCACTGGCGCAAACGACCTGAACAAGGGTGCATTACCCGATGGATTATCCCATGTGTCGTAGGGTCCGCCACCATCTATCTGCTCCCAGCTATAGGTAAGCACATCGCCGGCATTGGCATCGGTGGCTGTACCTGTTAATACAAACGGGGTAGATTTGGGGATGGTGTAACTGTTGCCTGCATTTACCACTGGTATGGCATTGCCGGTATTGGTAGCTACTCCACAATCTGATCCGTAGCTAAATAAATAGTAATCGGTAATTTGATCGAAACTGATGGCATGAAATTGGGGATCGCTATTAGTTTGCAAATCATCGGCATCACAAATACCAGCATAAGCCATGATGGTGCTGCCACTGCCAGGCTCTACATTAGAAATGCCAGATTGGTTTCCATCGCAGGAGCCCAGTGCAGAGTTAAAGGTATGCTCAGCACCAAATTGGTGCCCTATTTCATGCGCTACATAATCAATATCATAAGGATCGTTAAATGGCACCGGCGATCCTGTAACACCCTGCGCCTTATAACCATCAATACATACAACACCTAATTGTGCCAAGCC
The DNA here is from genome assembly GCA_039796475.1 of Bacteroidota bacterium. GTDB lineage: Bacteria > Bacteroidota > Bacteroidia > Chitinophagales > Chitinophagaceae > Ferruginibacter. The sequence goes on from JBDKJT010000192.1 coordinate 6,481, forward strand.
ACCTGCACCTGTACTAAAAGTATGGCCAATATCGTAAGCAGTGCTGCCAATTATATTATCAATTACCTGCTGGCTTTCATCAATTAAAATCAATGCATCAAAATTGGCACCATCCTCCTGACCGACGGTACTTTGTGTAAACTGATCTACAGCCTCTGTATTAAATATAATATTATTCTCTCCTGCTACTAGTGTTAGCCTTACCGATAGCTCTTTTTCATATACACTATTTACCCTGTTTACCGTGGTGGTAATTTTTGATAACACCTGTGCTTTGGTTGGCGATATTAAGCCGGTGGCGGCTTGTGCATACTCATGTGTACAAGCTACTGCCAGGCGATAGGTACGCAAAACTGTACCTACACAACTACCAGCCTGCACACCATCAACTGATGGTTTACTGGCTTTTTTGCTGCCCGCCCTTCGCCGGGGCTCCAGCTCCAAAAATTTTGCGGCTTTTTTGTAGTCGGCCTTATTGTATACAATATAGTTGCGGTGGGTAGCAATATCATAAGGATCGATAAACACAGCACCATTTAACGAAGAACTGATCATTGCATGAAAGCCAAAATCTGTCCACTCAATTTTTATTGTAGCAGTTCTATCATCAATACCCTGTCCTGTAAAAGTTTTGATATGTGGATATAATGCCGCTAACTCGGGCGCCATCACCGTACTTTCCCAAATATTAAATTTTGCGGTGCTGCCATCGGGCATCGGTATTTGTACTACCGGGGCAAGTGCCCTGTTACTGGTATTTTTTTCTGAAGGTACTATCCGCATTAAAGAAAGCATACTGGTAGTATCCAGTGCCACAGTGCGGTATTTATTAGGGATGATTTGCCTTTTTTGTACACCCGTTTTAAAAGATGCTTCTGGCGCATCACTAAAAAAATTGTTTTGTGCTGCAGCACCCAACCCACTCAGCAACAAGCTAACAATTAAAAAATGCCTGGCAGTCAGTAATCTCATGTTATAATTTTTTACAGGATAAAACGATTTGTAAATGTAAGGAAAAGCTTTATTTAAACTGCCTACGGCAGATACAGCAAATTTATTGTGCAGGACAGTACTTAAAATTTTCCACATTGACAGCAAACAGATGAATAGCAGCTGTATTGGTTTGTACTAGTTGGATAGTAATAATTGTTGTAATAATTGATTTACCTCCACAGCTTTATTCATAATCATTAAATGTCCTCCACCTTTTATCACGCAATCTGGTTGCACATTTTTTATAGGAAAAATTTTATCGGCATCACCATGTATATGGTGAATAATTGGTGGTTGCCAATTATTTTGCCAGTTTAGCACCTGGTGGATGGCCCACCGTAAATAGGGGATAGAAACATTTTTTCGGTAAGCCCTCACCATTTCCTTTTCGGCAGGAGTGCTTACACCTATAAACTTATTTTGTACAGGCTCCAAAAAGCTATAAGAGTATATCGGAATTAATTGATTGAGTTTTAAACGACCACAGGCCCTCATCCACAGAGGTATTTGCCGGCGGTGTTGTATGCTGGATAATAATATTAACCGGGCGCCGGGTTTGTGCTTGGCAATTTCTATACACATCATTCCGCCAAAAGACAAGCCCATTAATATGGGTGCTTCGTCGTTAATACAAGCAGCCATCCGGGCTGCATATTGGCTGATCGGTTCATTTTTTTGTGGCATTATCCACGTTAAATGCAGCAGCTTGTATCCTGGTATATTTATTCGAGCAAATGCTTTTTCATCTGCCCCTAACCCACTGATACAATAAATATTTTTTACGGGAGTAATCACAAAATGGTTTGGTTAAACAAAGGATTAGCGGGGCATTACATAGCTGTTAACATCCTCTGCAGTAATTGATTTGCCAGATAAAATAACCAGCCTTTCCACCACATTACGCAACTCCCGGATATTTCCCGTCCAGTTGTAATTGGTAAGCATTTGCATAGCATCGCTTTCAATGCCCTTTTTAGTTTGGCCGTATTCGCTGGCAATACGATCTAAATAAAATTCCACCAATGCCGGCACATCTTCCCGTCGTTCGTTTAATGATGGAACATGAATAATTATAACACCCAGCCGGTGATACAAATCGAGCCTGAAATTTTTATCCTCCACTTCTTTTAATAAATCTTTATTGGTAGCTGCCACTACTCTTACATCTACATTTATATCTTTATCAGCACCCACCCTTGTAATTTTTCCTTCCTGCAGGGCTCTTAGCACTTTAGCTTGTGCACCAAGGCTCATATCACCAATTTCATCCAAAAATAAAGTGCCACCATTGGCCTGCTCAAATTTGCCAATGCGTTGTTTAATGGCCGATGTAAAGGAACCCTTTTCGTGGCCAAAAAGCTCGCTTTCTATCAATTCACCGGGTATGGCCGCACAGTTTACTTCAACTATTGGGCCGCTGTTGCGGTTACTTTTTTCATGTATCCATCTTGCCACCAACTCTTTACCAACACCGTTTTCGCCGGTTATTAATACCCGGGCATCGGTGGGTGCTACTTTTTCGATGGTGTCTTTAATCTTTTGGATGGCAGCACTGTTACCCACCATTTCTTGCACCTTACTTACTTTACGTTTTAGCACTTTGGTTTCTGTTACCAATGTTTGCTTATCCAAGGCATTACGCAAGGTAATAAGCATACGGTTTAAATCGGGTGGTTTACTAATGTAGTCGAATGCCCCTTTTTTTACCGCCTCTACAGCAGTTTCAATATTTCCATGACCACTGATTACAATAATGGGCACATCACTGTTAACCTCCCGGGCTTTTTCTAAAAATTCGATGCCGTCCATTTTGGGCATTTTAATATCACACAAAACCACATCATAAGTGGTTGCGCTAAATTTTTTTAAGCCCTCTTCTCCATCGGCGGCCTCTTCAATTTTATATCCCTCATAGCTTAAAATTTCGGCTAGTGTTTTTCTGATTGCTCTTTCGTCATCTATAATTAAAATACTTGGCATAAATGTTAACAGTTTATTTTATGAACTACCAGCGCCCTGGCATCTGTGAGGAAACGCAATCAAAAATAATGATTTATGAAGTGTAAACAGCTAACCCGCCTGGCGCTCTTTTTATGTATTGGCTGTGGAGATGTACAAATTAAGCATGCTGCTTTTACATCTACTACGCCGGCACGGTATCAAAAAATTAATCAACTACCCTTGCCTGCAGGTTACAGCAGGTTGCAATACCCAAATGGTTCATTTGCTAACTGGTTACAGCAGCTCCCGTTAAAAAAAGATAAAACAGTGTATTTGTATAATGGGATAAAAAAGGCCAACCAGGCGGCACAATTTGCAGTACTTGATATAAGTGTAGGTAACCAAAACTTGCAACAATGTGCGGATGCCGTAATGCGGCTAAGAGCAGAATATTTATTTGAGCACAAAAAATTTGACCGCATTATATTTTTTGATAACAACCGAAAAGCATATCCTTTTACTACACCTTTTACAAGAGCCCATTTTGACAAATACCTGCTACTGGTATTTGGCATATGCGGCTCAGCCTCACTTGAAAAACAATTGAGGCAGCAAAAAATGCAGGATATCAACCCTGGGGATGTATTGATAAAAGGAGGCTTTCCGGGGCATGCCGTAATTGTAACCGATGTGGCCATCAATAACAAAGCCAATAAAATTTTTATGATTGCACAAAGCTATATGCCTGCACAGGATATACATGTTTTGGTAAATCCTGCTAACCCCCAATTTCCATGGTATACTGCCGGTACAGCTAAGCTAATTATAACACCCGAGTATGTATTTGATGCCGCTAATTTAAAAAGCTGGTAGCCGATAATTATGGTTTGTATCAATCACACTACCATTATTGCCACAGGGATTAAAACAAAATGCCTTAATAATTACGTATGTTTTTTATATTGCGTATAGCATATCTTATTAAATTAAACAGGCAATTATTACTTAACAACAATTACTGGTTATTAATGGTTATGCTATTAATAAATCATCCTAAAATACAATTATGAAAAAAGTACTAACCTGTTTAGCTATTATTATGGCCATTGCAAACAGCAGCAGCCATGCACAAAGCACCCGTGTAAATGTATATACATCCTATGTTTTTGATGATGCGGTAGACTCGTACTTTGACAACTCTAACTATTACCGTGGCAAAATTAAAGGTGGCTTGCAATGGGGCGCCGGTATAGAATATAAAATGCACCCGATGCAGGGGATAGAATTGCTTTATTTACGGCAGGATACCAAAGCCCCAATGGAGTATTATCAAAGTGGCATTAAGTTTACCGAGTTTGACTTAACAGCCAGTTATCTTATGCTGGCGAGTAACCGATACTTTAGTAAACCCGGCAGCAGGGTTGAAGGATTTGGAGGAGGTATGATTGGTGCAACCTTTATGAACCTAACCAATCCTGCCAATGGCAATAGCGGTACCAAAACAAAATTTGCCTGGGGTATACGGGGCGGCGCAAATATTTGGGCATCCCCCGTTATTGGAATTAAACTGCAAGCACAATTACTTTCTGCTGTACAATCTGTTGGCGGTGGCTTTTATTTTGGCACTGGTGGCCTTGGCACCGGGCTTGCTACTTATTCATCTGTATACCAATTTAGCCTGGGTGGTGGATTGGTATTTAATTTTAATGCAGCAAAAAAATAAGGTTATATAATACGCATAAAAAAACCGGGTTGCCCGGTTTTTTTATGCGCTACTGCTTATAAATATTTTTACTAAAAAGGGGTTGATGTAATTACATAAACCCCTTTTTTTAGTATGTTAACTGGTGTTATTTTTTCATATACATCACCTCTTTTACCAGTTTTACCGTACGAGGTACACTGGGCAGGTAAGCCGCTACAAGATTAGGTGCATAGTGCATTGGCGCATCTGCAGATGTAATTCTGCGGATAGGTGCATCCAGGTAATCGAAGCCCTCTTTTTGAATACGGTAGGCAATTTCTGAAGATACAGAAGCAAATGGCCACTGCTCTTCTACTATTACCAGCCTATTGGTTTTTTTAACACTCTCTAATATAGTAAACCAATCCAACGGGCGGATGGTGGCCACATCAATTACCTCTGCTTCTATACCCTCTTTAGCAAGTTCTTCGGCGGCGCCAAGTGCCACTTTCATCATTTTATTAAATGATACAATGGTAACATCTTTACCGGGGCGTTTGATAAAACATTTGCCGATAGGCAGTAAGTATTCCTCTTCGGGCACTTCGCCTTTATCGCCATACATAACCTCACTTTCCATAAACATAATTGGATCATCATCCCTGATGGCACTTTTTAATAATCCCTTTGCATCGTAAGGATTGCTTACCGAAATAACTTTTAAACCGGGGATATTTGCATACATCGATTCAAAAGCGGTTGAGTGCTGTGCACCCAGCTGTCCGGCGCTACCGTTAGGCCCTCTAAATACGATTGGGCAACCAACCTGTCCGCCACTCATAGCCAGCATTTTACTGGCAGTGTTTAATATTTGATCCAAAGGTAACACTGCAAAATTCCAGGTCATAAACTCCACTATAGGACGCAGCCCATTTTGTGCAGCACCAACGGCAATAGCAGCAAAGCCAAGTTCGGCAATAGGTGTATCAATTACCCTTTTTTCACCAAATTCGTCCAGCATACCCTGGCTTACTTTGTAAGCGCCATTGTATTCTGCAACTTCTTCACCCATTAAAAATACCCTTTCGTCTCTACGCATCTCTTCCTGCATAGCTTCTCTCAGGGCTTCTCTAAATGCTATTTGTCGCATGTAATTCGTAAGGTTTTAGTTGTGTGATTGTAGTGTTTTTGGTAAAACTGTACTTTACATAAATAAAGTTCAATTTTACTGAAGTGCAAATGTATTTTATCAAACGCAGATAATCAAATTGCATTCTGCTAAAAATCTGTTTTGATTGTTTAGGTTACATCAAACCCGGTGTAAAATGGTCATACAAAATCATGCAGGCATAAAAAAACCACCAGTATTATTGGTGGTTTTTTTTGAGTGAAATATTTTATGATATTTTTTCAACCTGCATATAATTAAGCTCAACAGGAGTAGCACGGCCAAATATTTTAACCTGTACTTTAAGCTTTTTCTTCTCATCGTTCACCTCTTCTACCATGCCATTAAAATCATTAAACGGACCATCGATAATTTTGATGGTTTCGCCTATAATAAATGGTTCGCTCATGGTAATGCCACCGCCTTCGCCAATCTCATCTACCTTACCCAGCATTTTGTTTACTTCCGATTTTCTTAAAGAAATGATATTTCCTTTACTGCCTTTTCCATCGGTTAAAAAGTGCATTACATTGCTAATATTGCTGATGTGCTGCACCATATCGTCGTTTAGCTTGTTGTCAGCTACCTCAATCATTACATAACCCGGGTAAAAGTTACGTTCTCTCATCACTTTTTTACCAGCCTGAACTTTATATACTTTTTCAACCGGCAGAAATATTTGCTTAATTATTTCAGACCAGCCATTGCGTATAATATCCTTATCCAGGTATTCTTTTATCTTACGCTCTTTACCGCTTACTACACGTAAAACGTACCACTTGCTCTCCTTTTCCTGAGTATTTGTTCCTTCCATTACTATTTAGAATAAAGAGTAAATAAATTTAAGAGCGCCATTGGCAACAAAATCCATTAAAGCAACGAGTGCTGTAATAAATAAAGTAGCACCCAATACAATCATAGTAGATTGCTGTAATTGCTCCCAAGTAGGCCAGGTTACCTTTTCAACCAGCTCATTATAAGAGTCTCTCAGGTATGCAGAAAATTTGTTCATAATTTATTTATCGTTTAAAGTTTAAGGTTTACAAACTGCTACCAACAGGCTAGCTAAAGGTATTGGCAGTATTCAACTTTAAACATGCAACATAAAAATCGCACGGGCACTAGGATTCGAACCCAGATCAAAGGTTTTGGAGACCCGTATGCTACCGTTGCACCATGCCCGTAAGAAAACTAAAAGCTATCGGCAATGCGCCAATAGCTTTTAGCAATATTTCAAAGATAGGCTTTTTAAACTTAGCTAACGACAATTTTGCGAAAGCATAAGGCTAAAAGCTAATAGCCAAATCCTTATTTAATGATATCAGTAACCTGACCTGCACCTACTGTACGGCCACCTTCACGAATCGCAAATTTCAAACCTTTTTCCATTGCGATTGGCTGAATCAATGTAACAGTTAAGTTGGTGTTATCACCAGGCATAACCATTTCGGTACCTGCGTTAAGGGTAACTTCACCTGTAACGTCTGTAGTACGGAAATAAAATTGAGGACGGTATTTGTTAAAGAATGGAGTATGACGACCACCTTCTTCTTTGCTCAGTACATATACTTCGCCTTTAAATTCGGTATGCGGAGTGATAGAACCTGGTTTGCAAAGAACCATACCACGACGGATTTGAGTCTTTTCAATACCACGTAACAGCAAACCAGCATTGTCACCAGCTTCACCTTCGTCCAATAATTTTTTAAACATCTCAACACCGGTACAAGTTGTAGACAATGGTTTTTCCATCAAACCTACAATTTCAAGCGCCTCACCTACTTTTACACGGCCTCTTTCGATACGACCTGTAGCAACGGTACCACGACCAGTGATAGAGAATACATCCTCAACACTCATCAGGAATGGTTGATCAACCGGGCGGGGAGGTAATGGAATGTAAGTATCTACAGCTTCCATCAACTCATCAATTTTAGCTACCCATTGAGCTTCACCAGCCAATGCACCGGTAGCAGAACCCTGGATGATTGGAGTGTTATCGCCATCAAAACCGTAAGAGGTTAATAATTCACGAATTTCCATTTCAACCAGTTCTAACAATTCTGCATCATCTACAAGGTCAACCTTGTTCATGAATACAACAATTTTAGGTACACCTACCTGGCGAGCAAGCAGGATGTGCTCTTTAGTTTGTGGCATTGGACCATCAGTAGCAGCCACTACCAAGATAGCACCGTCCATCTGGGCAGCACCAGTGATCATATTCTTAACGTAGTCAGCGTGACCAGGACAGTCAACGTGAGCGTAGTGACGATTTGCAGTTTGATATTCTACGTGAGCTGTATTAATGGTAATACCCCTTTCTTTTTCTTCAGGAGCACCATCAATTTCATCGTATTTTTTTGCTTCCGCCAAACCTTTTTTTGACAAAATATCGGTTATAGCGGCAGTTAAAGTTGTTTTACCATGATCAACGTGACCAATAGTACCAACGTTTACGTGGGGTTTGTCCCTCTTAAAGTTCTCTTTTGCCATTGTTTATTGTTTAAATATGTGTTTTAAAAATATTGGTGTATGATTATTGGTCACTTACCAAAAATTTTGAGCTGTTGATGAGAATTGAACTCACGACCTCTTCCTTACCAAGGAAGTGCTCTACCCCTGAGCTACAACAGCTTAAATCACTCATCCGCCGTTGCAGGCAAGATATTAATGAGCGGAAGACCGGGCTCGAACCGGCCACCTGAAGCTTGGAAGGCTACCGCTCTACCAAATGAGCTACTTCCGCATACCGGCTTATAATTTTTAGCAACTGTTTCACATGCTTACTTTAAAGGAGTAATTAAGGAAATGCAAAAAACCTAAACCTTTTTAAGAACTGTGGGCAGTGGTGGATTCGAACCACCGAAGTCGTAGACAGCGGATTTACAGTCCGCCCCATTTGGCCGCTCTGGAAACTGCCCCTATATTTTAGATTAACAACTCTATAATTAAGACCAAACAGCCATTAATTTTAAATGCCATCCAAAACACATTTGAGCCGAAGACGGGAGTCGAACCTGCGACCTACTGATTACAAATCAGTTGCTCTACCAACTGAGCTACTTCGGCAAAAATTTGTATTTTAAGAACTTACCAAAATCAGGTGCACAAGTATATACCCTGTTTTTTGGGAAGGCAAAGGTAAGTGAAATTGGTTAATACCAAAATTTTGAAAAAGATTTTTTTACACAAAAAAAATAAAATGTGCATAAGCTGATTTGCCAAAAAAAATCCCCCGTTTCCGGGGGATCAAATTTTATGCTGCAAGCCGATCTTTTTTTCGTTTTATCTGAACAATCACTGAGTCAAGTGCTCCATCAAAACTTTCTTCAAAAGACTTAGAGGAATGTTTTACGAAAAAATCGTACCGGGGGATATGTACTTTTATCTCGGCTACCTTGTCTTTAATATTGTGTACTACATTATCCAGTTTTAAATACACATCTACTTTTGTTATCCTGTCGTGAAATTGGGTAAGCTTGGCTAATTTTTTTTCGATATAGGATACCAACTTCGAATCTGCATCAAAATGCACTGTCTGAATGTTAACGTTCATAGCAATCTATTTTTAAGTTGTGAACAAATAAATACATGGAGAATTTAAACCATAGGCGAAGAGTTATTTGCTGGTAAATCGTTATTCAAGGTACAGTATGCCGCCTTTAATTCCAAATTATTTTGACTTATAAAACACTCAAACAAGCTATTTTATTGTGCATCATTATTTAAGCTTTTGGGTGGGCTTTTTTGTACACCTCTTTTAGCTTCTCTATTGTGTTGTGTGTGTATACCTGTGTAGCGGCAAGGCTGCTATGGCCCAGCAACTCTTTTACTGCATTTAACTCTGCCCCATTGTTTAGCAAATGTGTGGCAAAAGTGTGCCTTAGTATATGTGGGCTTTTTTTGTCGATGGTAGTAATTTGGCTTAAATACCGCTTAACCGTATGGTATACATACTCCGGATACAGCATTTTACCCTTACTGCTTACCAGCAGTTGTTGCCTGTTGGCCGCTTGCAACTGGATGCTTTTAGCTTTTATGTATTGCTGCAAGCTTGATAATAGTTGGCTGCTAATAGGTATTACCCTTTCTTTATTACCCTTGCCCAGTACTTTTATTGCCCGGTTAGCCACATCCAGCTGAGATTCTTTTAAATTTACCAACTCTGCCCGCCGCATACCTGTATTATAAAACAGCTCCATAATCAACCGTTGTGTTTGGCCATCCCAGTTATCCGGAAATTCCACTTGGGAAAAAAGCGTTTCCATATCCCTGTCGTCTACAAATTGCGGCAATCGTTTACTGGTTTTTAATGATACAATGGTAGACAAAGGACTTGCATTTACCACGCCCTGCCTTAGCAGGTATTTAAAAAACGAACGCAGGGATGATATTTTACGATTGATGGATTTGGCGGCCAGGCCTTGCTCTTTTAAACCCGCCAGCCAACTGCGTACAATTACTGCAGTTACCGCTTTTATAGGCAACTCACCAAAGCTGGCTTGTACAAAAACAGCAAAATCTGCCAGATCGGCCTGGTAGGCATCAATGGTATAACGGGAATATCTTTTCTGAAATTTAAGAAAGTCTAAAAAAGGCTGGATATGGATATTAAAATGTTGGGACATAAAAAAACTGATAACCGAATTTATAATAAACGGCTATCAGTTTCAAATATATTTTATTGCTCTAATACAGCTTAAGCGTCAATTTTGCCGCTAGCTATGCTCTGCTTGTAAACCGCTTTAAGGACCTGGGTGCGGCGTCTAACAGATGGCTTGGTAAAAGATTGTCTTTCCCTAAGCTCCAGAAGAACTTTACTTTTTTCAAATTTCTTCTTGTACTTTTTCAGCGCCTTGTCGATGTTTTCGCAGTCTTTAGAATCAATAATAAGCATTTAATATACCTCCTTTGGTGAAATTTAGGCCGCAAAGATAAGTTGATTTAGTTATTAAACACAACTTTATTTTAATATTGGTGGTATTTATAGCCTACAATTTTGGAAATTGATGCTGGCAGATGGATATTTGACACATGTTTACAGGTATTATCGAGGCAATGGGCAGCATTACAGCAGTTACAACCAATGGCAGCAACCGTAGTTTTTGGGTAAGCTCCCCCCTATCGCATCAATTAAAGGTAGATCAAAGCATTGCACACAATGGCGTATGCCTTACTGTGGAGGAGGTACAACAAAACCAGCACCGGGTAACGGCCATCGACGAAACCCTTAGCAAAACCAATTTACAAAGCTGGCAGCCGGGTACCCTCGTAAACCTTGAAAGGTGCATGCTATTAAATGGCCGGCTGGATGGCCACATTGTACAGGGCCATGTAGACAGCACCGGCGTATGCACCCACAGGATTCAAAAAGACGGTAGTTGGGAGTTTCAGTTTAGTATAAATCCAAATTTTGCCGGGCTGATTATTGAAAAAGGCTCTGTTACCATCAATGGCATAAGCCTTACGCTCTTTAATGTAGGTACAGATGTTTTTAAAGTAGCCATCATCCCTTACACTTTTGAGCATACCAATATGCAACAACTGCAGGCCGGGGATTTGGTTAATATAGAATTTGATATGATTGGAAAATATGTGCAGCGCCTGGCCGGGCTACAACAACCGAACCATACTTGATAAATTACACCTGCCAACGTATATAAAAAACATTCACTTTGCTCAGTATTATTATTCCTGTATTTAACGAGGCACAAAGCATACCTGCATTATGCAACCAGCTAAGTTCTTTTTGCAAAGGAACCTACGAGGTGATATTGGTAGATGATGGCAGCAGCGATGATACATTGGCTGCAATTAAAACCATTGCTGCAAAAAATCACCAGTTTAAATGCATATCGCTGAGCCGAAATTTTGGCCATCAAAACGCATTAATGGCCGGCATGGAACATGCCCTTGGTACTGTAATAATAATAATGGATGGCGATTTGCAGCATCCGCCAAGCCTCATCCCCATTATGCTTACCAAGCTGGAGCAAGGATACGACCTGGTGCAAACCCGCCGGATAAAAACCGAAAATATAGGATGGGTAAAAACAGTAATGGCCGCTATCTTTTATCGATTCATCAACCTCATATCCGATACCCGTATTGAGCCAAATGTAGCAGATTTTAAAGCCTTTAACCGTAAGGTATTAAATAGCTTGCTTCAGTTTAAAGAAAGAGAGCTTTTTTTAAGGGGATTATTTAGCTGGATTGGTTATAAAACCACTACCATTGAGTTTGATGCTCCCGCCAGGCAATATGGCAAAACCAAATACTCGTTTGGCAAAATGCTTAAACTGGCTTTAAAAGGCACTACTTCGTTTAGTTTTAAACCCCTGCGGCTGGCATTACTGGCTGGCGCCAGCATTTCACTAATTGCTTTTAGCTTCGGCCTTTTTGCACTGTATGCCCATTTTAAGGGGCAAACGGTACCCGGCTGGACCTCACTCATTATTGCCATAATGTTTTTAGGTGGTACCCAATTGCTGGCCATTGGCTTGCTGGGTGAGTATATTGCCAGCTTATTTACAGAAACCAAACAACGGCCACTCTACCTGGTAAACGAAACAATTAATATAGATTAAGTGATTTTAATGGCACGTATAAAATACTGCCCCCCTAATGGCACTTTTTTTAATAGTTTTTCTAAAAAGATAAGCCCCGACAATAATCCCTTACGGGGAAAGAAAATAATAAAGTCTTTATGTGTATGCAACAACCGGCTAGCCTCCAGTAACTGCACAGCATAGCCGCTTTTTAGTAATCGTGCATTGTCATCAAACACACATGTTTTTACAAGGTAACGGG
>JBDKJT010000193.1:0-4193 GCA_039796475.1 Bacteroidota bacterium
TTTGTGCTGCTGCCGGGCAGGCAAAATCAGCATCATATTATTTTGCTGGAAGATGTAATCCGTTTTTGTTTGCCCTACATCTTTTCGTTTTTTGGCTACGATTGTTTTACCTCACATATCATAAAAGTAACCAGGGATGCAGAAATAGATATAGATAGCGATCTATCTACCTCACTTATTCAAAAAATTGAGAAAGGCATTAAAAACCGTAAAAAAGGCAAACCCGTTCGTTTTATTTATGATAAAGATATCGACCCTTCGCTGCTTACCTACCTGGTAAAAAAACTGGGACTAACAGAAAAAGACAACCTGATACCGGGCGGCCGTATCCATAATTTTAAAGATTTCATCCATTTTCCAGACAGCGTTTTTAAACAAAAAAGCCTGCGTAAAAAACCTTTTGTACATCCATTATTAAAAAATTTTAAACGGGTAACCGATGTGATAATGCACAAAGATGTGCTGCTGAATTTTCCTTTTCACTCCTTTGATAGTGTAATAGATCTTTTAAGAGAAGCCGCCATCGACCCCGATGTTGTACACATTAAAATAACCTGCTACCGCTTGGCAAACCGCTCCCGTATTGTGAATGCACTTACCAATGCCGTACGCAATGGCAAGCAGGTAACCGTAGTGCTGGAGCTGAGGGCCCGCTTTGATGAAGAGGCCAACCTTGAGTGGAAAGAAGAGCTGGAAGAGGCAGGCGTAAAGGTATTGCTGGGGGTACCCAATATGAAAGTACATGCCAAACTTTGTTTAATAAAAAAGGTAGTAAATAAACAAACCACCCATTATGGATTTGTAAGCACCGGCAATTTAAACGAAAGCACCGCCAAAATTTATGGCGATCATTGTTTGTTAACCTCCGATCGTAATATAATGGCTGATGTAAACCGTATATTTCATTACCTGGAGCAACCCAAAACAAGGGAGCAACACCTTAAAGCTTGCAAAACCCTGCTTATAAGTCCTGTTAATATGCGTAAGCAAATTATAAGCCTGGTGGATAAAGAAATAAAAACTGCCAGGGCTGGCAAAACAGCAGCAATCATATTAAAACTAAATTCGCTGAGCGACGAAACACTCATTGCCAAGCTTGAAGAAGCTGCCCGTGCCGGGGTAGATATCAGGATGGTGATTAGGGGCATCTTTTGTATGCATACCGAAAATAAAAAGTACAAACAACCTGTACAAGCCATCAGTATTGTAGATGAATACCTGGAGCATGCCCGGGTAATGATTTTTTATAACGGAGGGAAAGAAAAAACCTACCTGTGTTCTGCCGACTGGATGGTACGCAATCTCGATCACCGGATTGAAGCTGCCTGCCCTATTTTTGAAAAAGAGATACAGCAGGAGTTAAAAGATATTTTGCAAATACAACTGAGTGATAATATTAAAGCCCGTAAGCTGGATGCCGGGCTGGATAACCAGTATTTAAACCCCCGTAATACCAAAAAAGTACGCAGCCAGGTAGAAACCTACAATTACTTATTTCGCAAATTATCCACATCGCAGCAAGGCAGCTAATTGTTGCATAGCAAACTGGTTTACCAACTTATCTTTGTTGCCATGGCGCAGCCAAACGGGCAAGCCTGTTAGCCACGGGCATGGCACTTGTTAGCCATACATTTTTTTAACAAAAAGCAGATCAATACTTTGAAACTGGCGGCAATTGATATAGGCAGCAACGCAGCAAGATTACTAATATCGGAGGTAGCGTATAACCCCGATGGAGATGCAGTGTTTAATAAGCTCAACCTGGTAAGGGTACCCCTGCGGTTGGGCTTTGATGTTTTTGAGCAAGCGGTAATATCCAAACAGCGCATGGGTATGATGCTGCAAACGATGAAAGCTTTTAAACACCTGTGTAATGCATACGAGGTAGATTATATAAAAGCCTGTGCCACCAGCGCTATGAGGGATGCCAAAAATGCGGCAGACATTATCCGTAAAGTAAGGCTCGAAACAGATATTGTAATTGAAGTAATCAGCGGCGACCTTGAGGCTGGCCTCATTTACGAAAACCATATTGCCGAAAATATGGATAAAGGCAAAAGTTATTTGTACATAGATGTGGGGGGTGGCAGCACCGAACTATCCTTTTTTAGCAACGGCATACTTACGTACAAAAAATCGTTTAATATCGGCACCATCCGCCTATTAAAAAATATGGTAACAGAGGCCGAGTGGGATGAAATGAAAGATACCATCAGGGCAGTTACCAAAGGCCATAGCAATGTAGTGGCTATTGGCAGCGGCGGCAATATCAACAAGGTTTTTTCTATGAGTAAAAAAAAGGATGGCAAACCGCTGAGTATTGATTTGCTAAGAGATTATTATAAAGAGCTGAGTAGTGTTACACTCTCAGAACGCATTAGCAAGTACACCCTGCGCTCAGACAGGGCAGATGTAATAGTACCCGCCATTCTCATTTACATTAATGTAATGCGCTGGGCAGGTGCCAACGAAATATTTGTACCTAAAATAGGGCTTGCCGATGGACTTATCCGTCACTTGTACGAGGAGGTAAAAAGTATTTAATAAAAATAGAGGGCCAGAATAGAAATTCAGCCCTGTTTAAATTTAATATACTATAAAAAACAGTGCAAAGCAACTACATAACAGCCAGGTAACTGTTACACAATTGCAAGGTTTTGTTATATAATTAGGTGATGCCGCTAACTGGTGGCGGCAGTTACTGCAGCACTGTTACTAGCCGCCTGTGCCATGGCTGCAGCGCCAGCTTCGTTGCCTGCATTACCGATGCTTACAAAATTATAGCCCCACCCTTTTAATTCATTTTTCCATACCAGCGAGCCATCTTTAGCATTTAAGCAAAGCAGTACACCTGCCACGCCAACATATAGTTTGCTGCCCTCCAGCAACAGTTGGCCCACATGATGGGCTGTACTGCTGGATATGTATTCCTTCAATCTTATTTCCCATGTAATACTGCCATCCTTTTTATTTATAGCCGCTACCCTGCCATTAGAAAAGATGTATAAACTGTCCATTGGTTTCATAATTTTTTTAATGTAAAAATAAGCGATTGTGCAAAGGTTGGCCGGGCTTTTTGCAGTAATATTTGATAGTTGCACCATAGCTGATACCAACGGTAATTTTTGGCTAACGTAGCACCATAGCCGCTGTAATTTTAAAACAACACCGGTAATAATTGACTTAAACGGGCCGCTTCTATTTTCGCTGGGTTTTGGCTTAGCTACGCATGCTACAGATATGTGCCCGGCTATTCATCTTGCCAAAAATTTATGGCTTTTTAAAAATGTTTTCTACTTTTACGCCTGCGATTTTGTTACAGAGTATTGTTTTATTCTAAAGCAGGGCCAATTACTCCATCGTTACACATCTATAAACCAACTATATGGCTCCTGAAAAAGAATACAAAAAAGTTACCACCAATACATTGCAAAAGATGAAGGCCACCGGCGAAAAAATCTCTATGATTACCGCCTACGACTTTTCGTTTGCCAAACTATTTGACCAGGCCGGTATAGATATTATGCTGGTGGGAGATAGCGCCAGCAATGTAATGGCTGGCCATACTACTACACTGCCCATTACTTTAGACCAGATGATTTACCATGCACAAAGTGTGGTAAGGGCAAGAGAACGGGCATTGATTGTGGTAGATATTCCCTTTGGTTATTATCAAAGCAACTCAGATATAGCGCTGGCCAGCGCCATACGCATTATGAAGGAAAGCGGCGGACATACCGTAAAGCTGGAGGGTGGCGAAGAAGTGCTGGAGTCGGTTAAAAAAATTGTAAGTGCAGGCATACCCGTTATGGGCCACCTTGGTTTAACACCACAAAGCATTAATAAATTTGGTACTTATGTAGTAAGGGCTACAGATGAGGCAGAAGCAAGCAAGTTAAGAAGAGATGCTTTGCTGCTGCAAGAAGCCGGTTGCTTTGGCATTGTGCTGGAAAAAATACCAGCTGCATTGGCCAAAGAAGTAAGCGAAAGCCTGCATATACCTACCATTGGCATTGGCGCCGGCGGCTATTGTGATGGGCAGGTGCTGGTAATGCATGACATGCTGGGAATTAATACAGAATTTAAACCCCGTTTTTTACGTCGCTACCTCAACCTCGACGAACAAATTACGGGTGCCATCAAACAATACATTGTAGATGTAAAGGGCCAGGATTTTCCTAACGAAAATGAAT
>JBDKJT010000194.1:0-11365 GCA_039796475.1 Bacteroidota bacterium
ACCTGGTGAAAAAATCAAATAACCATTTTGGCATTAAGTGTAAAAGCAATTGGGCAGGCGGTGGCGTTAGCCATGATGATGATGCACCGGGTGAGTGCTTTCGTACTTATAAAACAGCCGAAGACAGCTACCGGGATCATAGCAATTACCTGCGTGGCAACGACAGGTATGCCAGCTTATTTAAACTGGCCCCCAGCGATTACAAGGGCTGGGCATACGGGTTAAAAAAAGCAGGCTATGCCACCAATCCCAAATATCCACAAATACTTATTGGCAATATAGAACGGTACAACCTGCACCAGTACACGATGGCAGCACTTGACGAAGTGCCACAGTTTAAAAGCGAAGATTACCAAAGCGATAAAGAAGAACCCTTTGTGTTTGATGAAGCTGCTTACGATAGCAAACATGCTATTAATGAAAATACCACCAGTATAAATGGCAGCAAATGTGTGTTTGTAAAAAAAGGCACATCGCTGCTGGCAGTAGCCACCCGGCAGGATATTGTGTTAAGCAAACTAATGCAGTTAAATGACATGGAAGAAGAAGGATTACTGCAACAAGATCAACTGATTTTTTTAGAAAAAAAGCAAGAAAAAGGTGCCAGTGATTTTTACAAAGTGCAGCCCGGCGAAACAGTGTATGATGTGGCGCAAAAAAATGGCATACAACTGGCGTACTTGTTGCAATACAATCATATCACCCGTAAAACTGTGCTGCAGCCTGGTAGTAAAATATGGCTGCAACCGGCTAAAAGCGATGCTGAGGCTGCCACCGCATTGCCGCCGGCTAACAAGGCCACTACACAGTATCATGCAGTGCAGGCTAAAGAAGGGTTGTACAGCATCTCCCGTAAATATGGGGTAACGGTACAGCAATTAAAAGAGTGGAATAATCTTTCGTCTGATAATTTAAGCATCGGTCAGCAACTGGTTGTTTCAAAATAATTATAGCTTATATCATCCTTCAAAATAACATTATGTCTGTCATCCAGGTATTAGATAAAAAATTTCAGCCTTATATTACTGCTGCTGAAATAAGCGATCGTATCAAAGCGCTTGCGGCCGATATCAATCGGGATTACCAGGGTAAAAAGCCCATTTTTATAGCCATTTTAAATGGCTCGTTTATGTTTGCCTCCGATCTGTTTAAGGAGGTAAATATAGAAGCTGAAATATGTTTTATAAAACTGGCCAGTTATAAAGGCACCAAATCAACTGGTAATGTAATTACCTCTATTGGCCTGGATGAACCCTTAGAAGGGCGGCATGTGGTGATAATTGAGGATATTGTAGATACAGGTAATACGCTTAACAAATTTTTACCGCAGTTATACAACCAGCAGCCAGCTTCGTTAAAAATAGCGGCCCTGCTGCATAAGCCAGAAGCACTGGAACATCCCTTGGTAATAGACTATCTCGGCTTTAGTGTGCCCAATAAATTTTTGCTTGGTTTTGGGCTAGATTATGATGGGTTGGGTAGAAACATTAAAGAGATTTACCAACTGGTGGCAGAGTAAAAGGCAATAGAAAGCAGGTGTAAACGTTTTACCCGTGCTACATATTTTATTCTAATAGCTTACGTTGAAAAAAGCAGCCATTTATATTGTTTTGTATTTGTTGGCAATGGATTGCTGTGCCCAGTATTATTTAAGGGGCGAAATAAAAAACGACAAAAACGAGTACCTGCAAAATGTAAAGATTGTACTGCATTCTGATAAAATGCTGTACTACTCTGGCAATACCGGCGGCTTTGGCATTTCTTGCAGCAAGCCACAAGACTCTGTAACACTTACACTAGATGGCTACGAGGTAAAAACGGTAATGGTAAAAGCCGGCCCATTGATTGAAATTACGATGAAGCCATTATCGTCTAATGCCAGCCGTAATCGACCCAAATTAATCTCCATTACTAAAGACCAGGCCTTTCAATCAAGGCATAACTGGTTTGTAGGCGACGAATCTTATTTTGCCCTGGTAGAAAATGAAGTGGTAAATGCCGAAAAATTTCCCAACACAGGTTTTTCTCTTAACATCAATAAAGCATCTTATAGCAATATCCGCAGGTTTTTGCATATGAACAGTGTGGTGCCGCCGGATGCAGTACGAGTAGAGGAGTTATTGAATTATTTTAATCTTAACTACAAAGAGCCAGCCGCAAACGAACTGTTTAGCATAGAGTCTAACATGGCTGGTTGCCCCTGGAATGACAGTAAGCGGCTGCTTTATTTAAACATAAATGCCCGCAAGCTGGATATGGATAAAGTACCACCCAGCAATCTGGTATTTTTAATTGATGCATCAGGCAGTATGGATATGCCCAACCGGATGCCTATGGTAAAAGCTGCATTTCAAATGCTGGTAAAAAACCTACGGCCGGTAGATACCGTTTCAATTGTATTGTATGGTGGAGCCACAGCTGTATGGCTGCAGCCAACCTCCGGTGCCGAAAAGCAAAAAATCATCCAGTCTATTGAAGAGCTTACGGCTAGTGGTGATACACCGGGTGAGTCGGCCATTAAGCTGGCTTACAATGTAGCCCGGCATACATTTATTAAAAATGGTAACAACCGGGTAATACTGGCTACCGATGGTGATTTTAATGTGGGCGAAGTGTCGGAAAAAGCATTGGAAGACCTTATTACCCGTGAGCGGCAAAGTGGTGTGTACCTTACCTGCCTTGGTGTGGGGATGGGTAATTTTAAAGATAGTAAGTTAGAAACACTGGCCAAACGTGGTAATGGCAATTATGCCTACCTGGATGATATACGGGAAGCAGAAAAAGTATTGGTAAAAGAGATGACCCAAACTTTTTATAGTGTGGCCGATGATGTTTTTTTAAATGTAGAGTTTAACGAAGCATTGGTAAAAGATTACCGGTTAATTGGGTTTGATAATAAACGGGATGCTGTGGCAGACAGCACCGGTACGCTGGATGGTGGCGAAATTGGCAGTGGAAACAGTGTGTTGGCCATATTTGAATTTACGCCCCAACAACCCGATAGCATATTAAACAATACGCTGCTTACACAATCCCTCGCAAAAGTAAGCTTGCGTTATACACCAGTAAACACTAAGGATTCCCGCCACATGATATACCAGTGTATGGGCCCTGTTAAGCAATTTAGCGCATTAGATAAACAATTGCAGTTTGGTACTTCGGTGGCCATGTTTGGTATGCAGCTACGCCACTCCAAATACCTGCCTGTAAAAAATGATTGGGATGTTATTTATGCAATCGCACAGCAATCACACGACCCCAACGACTATCTGCAAAAGGAGTTTACCACGCTGGTAGATGCTGCCAAAAAACTCTACTCAAAATCTAAAAATAAAAAAAGGAAAAAAGATGAAGAAGAGGAGGAGTAATTAATGCTTTTAAAATAGGTAGGTATAAATTCACGATTACAACTCTTTATTCAAAAGCGTAGCATAATAATGTTTTATATTGATTGCTTTAGAAAAAAATGCCTAATACGTCCATCATCTACCCCAAAAAATGGTTGATAAAACCAATCAAGCATTTAAGCTGTTCATTAATTTTATCAACCAACCTGTAGCTGTATATTTAGCTAAACATTTCCCTTACTTTATCAAAAAAAGATTTGTCGCCTTTTTCTGGCTTGGGTTGAAAGTTAGCACTCTGTTGCATTTTTTCGAGCATTGTTTTTTCCTCGGCGCTCAGGTGTTGTGGCGTCCAAATGTTTACATGTATCAGTTGGTCGCCTTTTTCGTAACTGTTTACGCTGGGAAAACCCTTGCCTTTAAGGCGAAAAATTTTACCGCTTTGTGTGCCGGCCGGTATTTTTATTTTAGCCTTTCCATCAATGGTAGGCACTTCTACCTGTGTGCCAAACACTGCTTCGGGAAAAGAAATATGCAGGTCGAAGGCTACATTTAATCCATCCCGCTGCAATTGTGCATGGGCCTCTTCTTCAATCAGCACAATCAGGTCGCCATTGGCACCGCCACGTTCGCCGGCATTACCTTTTCCGTTCAGGCTAAGCTGCATGCCTTCTTGCACGCCAGCTGGTATATCAATGGTTACTGTTTCTTCTCCGTACACCCGTCCATCACCTTTACAAGCGGTACATTTATTGGCTACCGTGGTGCCCTCTCCATTACAGGTGGGGCAGGTAGTAACGGTTTGCATCTGCCCTAAAAAAGTATTTTGTACCCGGCGTACCTGGCCACTGCCACCACAGGTGCCACAAGTTTGCACACTGTTTTTATCTTTAGCGCCACTGCCGCTGCAAGTAGTGCAGGGTATATATTTTTTTACCTTAACCGTTTTGCTGGCACCCTTGGCCATCTCCTCAAAATTCAGCTTAATTTTTATACGCAGGTTACTGCCACGTACACCACGGCTGCGGCCACCTTGTGAGCGCCTGCCGCCACCACCACCGCCAAAAAAACTGCCAAAGGGACTGTCGTCGCCAAAAATATCTCCAAACTGGCTAAAGATATCATCCATGTTCATGCCGCCGCCGTTAAAGCCGCCGCCACCGCCCCGGCCCTGGCCAAATGCCTGGTGGCCAAACCGATCGTACTGGGCCCTTTTATCGGCATCGCTTAATATTTCGTAAGCCTCTGCTGCCTCTTTAAACTTTTCTTCGGCAGCTTTATCTCCCGGGTTACGATCGGGGTGATGCTGCATGGCCACCTTACGGTAGGCTTTTTTTATTTCATCTTGCGATGCAGCTTTGGCTACGCCTAATATTTCGTAAAAATCTTTTTTCATGCTTTTTCCCCGTCGGTAAATTTTGCTGCCCGGTTAAAGGCTGGTTATTGGCTGTATGGTTAAGGCTTGTTAGTGCTGGCTGGTTATTTACCTACTACCACTTTGGCAAAACGAATGATTTTATCGTTTAGGTAATAGCCCTTTTGCACTTCATCTAATACCTTGCCGCTCAGCTCTTGGTTGGGGGCAGGTATTTCTGTGATGGCCTCGTGTTTTTCTACGTCAAAATCGGTATTGATGCTTTCCATCACTTTAAGGCCTTTGGCTTGCATAGTGTTGCGTAGTTTATTAAACACCAGTTGTATGCCTTGTTTAATCTGCTCCAGGTCCTGGCTGTTGTTTACCTGTTTTTCGGCCCGGTCGCAATCGTCCAGCACATCCAGCAGCGAGGTAATTACTTCCCGGCCTGCCGTTTGCATCAGCTCAATACGTTCTTTGGCACTGCGTCTTTTATAGTTATCAAACTCAGCAAAAAGCCGAATGTATTTGTCTTTTTGCTCCTCTAGTTCTGCCTGCAGTTTTTCTGCAATATTTTCAGTTTCGGGGTTGCTGAGGTGAGCATTCCCCGGTATATCAGAGTCGGCATTAATATCAAAGCCCTCAAAATTTTTAACTTCTTCGGTACTGGCTTCGTTGTTTACTGTTTCTTTTTGTTCCATAATTTGATGCAATATTGATTATATGGGTATTGCTGCCCTTAACGGGCTGGCAAAGGTACGATTGTCAAATGGTTTGCCAAGGCCGTATTTACAGCCAAATTGACAAGAAACAACGGCTGGCTAAGACAGTAGTGCAGGCAATAATGCCCGGTGATTTGACATCGAATGGCGAAGTATTATAAAAAGAAGTGATTTTTTTATAGCTTTAAACGATAGCGGTTTGTTGTAAAAAAACATACTGGCTGATAATGGATAAGCATAATCATATTATCAACAAAAAAATGGAGGCTATCATGTATCAAACAATCATTAAGCCATACTTTTTTTACCTGGCTTTTAGCTTTGTGCAGGTATTGATGACGATGGGGCAATGCCAGGCCCAAACGTTAGAAGATCTGGCTAAAAACCCGGCTCTTTTTTTACAGGTGGCTACAAAATCACAAGCCTGGAACGAGCCTGCAGAGCCGGCCAGGGTGGTAGGTAATATTTATTCTGTAGGCACAAGAGGCCTAACAGCCTGGCTTATTACCAGCCCACAGGGCCATATACTGGTAAATACAGGTATGCCGGCTTCGGGGCAGTTGATAGAAACTGCCATACGCAAATTAGGCTTTAAGCCCGAGGATATTAAATACCTGCTTACCTGCCATGCACATATTGATCATGTGGGTGGGCATGCCTACTTGCAAAAATTGTCGGGTGCCAAAGTTGTATTAATGGCTGCCGAAAAAGAGCTGATAGAAAGTGGGGGTAAAACAGACTATTTTTATATTAACCAGCCCAGCTTTTTATACGAGCCGGTAAAGGTTGATTGGGCTATAACGGATGGAGCTGTGGTACAGCTGGATTCAATTGCAATAAAGGCGTTACATACCCCGGGGCATGGGCAGGGCAGTACTACCTGGATTACAGAGGTGGTGGAAAATGGTAAGCGTTACCAGGTGGTTTTTCCGGATGGCAGTGGTATTAACCCGGGGTTTCATGTTACAGCGCCCGAGTCGTATAAAGGCATGGGCGATAATTACAGGCAAACCCTCCAAAAGCTTGAAATGCTTAAGCCTGATATTTGGCTTACCTCTCATGCTGCCAGTATGAAATTTGAGGAAAAATTAAAAAGGGCTGCTACCGAAGGTGTTATTGCATGGGTAGATCCGGCGGGCTACCGTTTGTATATTGCCTCCGAGCGTGAAAAGTTTGATGCCGAGGTTAAGCTAGAAAAAGGGATAAAACCAGTAGCACCTGCACCGCAACAGTAGCAACCACTGCTAACGGTTACTTGTGGCAAAACTGCCGAATAGCGTATTGCTGTACAAGTGTGCGACGCCACTATTGTACACCGATGATTTGCTGCTGGCTACCCAATGGTTGTTTAACATACCTTTGCCGGCATGAAAAGTATCATCCTCAATAAAAATATCAGCAGGCGTGTAGAGCTGGGGCATCCATGGATTTTTGGCAACGAAGTAAACAGGGGTAAGCTGCTGGATGCTGCTCCCGTAGCCGGCGAAATTGTTAATGTGCTTGCACATGATAAAAGTTTTATTGGCAGGGGATACGTTAATCCGCAATCGCAAATAATGGTTCGTTTGCTTAGCAGGGATAAGGCAGAAACGATAGACGAACAATTTTTTTTACACCGTATTAAAAAAGCCTGGCAATACCGGCAGCAAATTGGCTATACCGAAAACTGCCGGCTGGTATTTGGCGAGGCGGATGACTTGCCGCAGTTGATTATTGATAAGTTTAACGACTATTTTGTAATACAAACGCTGGCATTGGGTATTGATGTGTGGAAGCCAGCTATTGTAAAAGCGATTGAGCAGCTGTTTGCACCCAAGGGTATTTATGAGCGCAATGATGTACCGGTAAGAGAACTGGAGGGTATGCAGCAGCAAAAGGGTTTTTTATCTGCCGAATTTGATACCAATATTGTGATAAACGAAAACGGTGTGCTGTTTAATGTAGATGTTGCCAATGGACAAAAAACCGGCTTTTTTTTAGACCAGCAGGATAATCGTAAAGCCATTAGGCATATTGTAAAAGGGGCTGATGTACTGGGCGCTTTTTGCTATACGGGGTCGTTTGAAATTAGTGCTGCCTACTATGGTGCCCAAAAAGTAACGGGGCTGGATATATCGCAAAGTGCCATTGATATGTGCAATAAAAATGCGGCGCTTAATGGCTTGCAGGATACTTGTGAGTTTGTGTGTGTAAATGCATTTGATGTATTAAAAAATTGGACGAAAGAGGGCCGCCAGTGGGATGTGGTAATGCTGGATCCACCATCGTTTACCAAAAGCCGCAGTAGTATTGATAAGGCGGTGGCTGGCTACAAAGAAATTAACCTGCGGGGGATGAAGCTGGTAAAACCTGGTGGTTTTTTGGTTACCAGTAGCTGTACCAACCTGGTGCAGCCTGAGTTGTTTTTAGATACTATTTATGCGGCAGCCAAAGATGCTAAACGCAAATTGCGGCAGGTGGTGTTTAATGCTCAATCGCCCGATCATCCCATTATACGGGGGCAGGAGTATACCCACTATCTTAAATTTTTAATTGTGCAGGTGTTGTAATAAAGCTGGTATATAAAAAAGGTAAGCAACCCACTGCTTACCTTTTTTGTTGCATGTGGCAACTGTTACTTATTGCTCGGCTAACAGTGCTGCAATTTTTTCTTCCAGTAATTTTTCTTCGGTATCTATGGCTACTATCTTTCCTTTTTTATCGAGTAAAAAAGTGGCGGGGATGGCTTCTACACCATAGCTGGCTGCAGTAGCAGACTCCCAGCCGGCAGCATCGTTTAGCTGTGTATAGGTAATGCCATCTTGTTTAATGGCTTTTACCCAGTCTTTCTTTTTACTGTCGATAGATACGCCTACAACCTCAAAACCATTTGCTTTAAATTTTTTATAAAGCTTTACCACGTAAGGGTTAGATAATCGGCATGGGCCACACCAACTGGCCCAAAAATCTACCAGCACCACCTTGCCTTTAAAGGATGAAAGATTTACCAGGCTGTCTTTGCTATTGGGCAATGTTATTTCCGGAGCCATAGTACCGGGTTGCAAGGGTGCAAGCTGTGCCGCTAATGGTACAGATACCGCTAATAAAATAATTGTTAACAGTTGTTTCATTTGCAACAGTTTTTCTTTTTAAATAGTGAGAATATAAAACGTATGAGTTGAGTTATCATTATTTAAACGCATTAAAAATATTATACTCAAATCTTGCTATTACCCCTTTGGGGGCTGTACGGTATAGTTTTCCAGCTAACGGATAGCGATAGCCCAAATCAAACCGCATGCGGCTGTTAAATATCAATTGCATAGAAGGGGCAATATCCAGGTAGCCATTGCCACTGCCGGTGTTTACCTGGCCCAGCAACTCACACATCAGGTTTAAATTGGTTTGCTTATAACTGGTGTACTCTTTTGGTAGCATAAGTTTGCCAACAGATAAGCTATAGCCAATGGCATTGCGTTGGCTATTATTATACGGAAATTTTTCGCTGCCATTATCCTTAACATGCAGATAGGCCGCAGCGGCGCTGATGGCTACTTTGTTTACCAGCTGTGTAGCTATAAGGCCCGTTTCAAAGCCAGAGCTATGTCCAAAAAAATCGATGGCCGGCTGGTGTATATCGCTGTTATTAAAACTATACCTGCCATAGGCTGCCATCCTAAAATGACTGTGTACATCATCGGCGCTGTAAAACCGATATTTTGCATAAACACTACCGCCCTCGTACTCAAATTTACCATCCCGGTTGCTTAAAAAAGCCTCGCCATGCAGCATGATTTTTTTAGAGAGGCCAATCATTATTTCGGGCAGCAGGTGATAGTTGTTTTTACCCGGCTCCCTCATAAGGTAATTGTTAAGCCGCAGCCCCACACTTTTTGCTGCCATATTGCTGGCGGGCTCGGTAAATACAAATAACTCCTGTGCTTTTATACGGGAGCAAACAGGCAACAGTAGTAACCATATTATTTTTTTCATGTAATTAATAATTTGTAGCTGGCGGTAACAAGCTGCCGCAGGTGAAAAAGATATAGGGTAGCTACAACCGGCACACTGTTACAGATGCCGGTTGTAGCTAGATTTATTTTATTACATGGTAACGTGGTATATTCTTGTACCTTGTTTAAACCCATCTTTTTCGCAACAACTGGCGGCACTGCCAGACGAGTAGCAGGCTTTTAAAGTGTACTTGCTGTTTTGTTTAAATACCTTGCTGGTAACAAAACCTTTATCAAGCAGTTTTATTGTTTTTTCGCCGTTGAGTACCTGGTTTTTTACATTTAAAAAATGGTATTGCGTATTGTCTATTTGGATGTGCTCATCATTAGCAATCGTTGCATTATTAAATTGTAGGGTGGCAGTAAAACTAGCTACAAAAAAGCCGGCATCCTCCACCTTTTTTTTAATGATGTCAAAATCTACATTGCTGCCAGTTTTAAAACTAATATCAAAGGTTGATTGCTTAATATTTGCTTGTACCTGATCTACAAAGTCAAGCGATTTTAGCGATTTATTAATGGCGTTGCTGCACATGCTGCAGGTTAAGCCGCTGGCCTGTAAGGTGGCCTTGCTAACCTGGGCTACTGCTGCTGTTGTAATCAACAGCAGCAGAGGTAAAAGTATTTTTTTCATATTGGATTTGTTTAGCTTTTGCAACAGTTGTTGGTGCCACCATTTGCCATATCCTTGCAGCAGGATGCACTTACAGTTGTAGCTGCTGCTGGGGTTGTTTTATCGCAACAGTTGGTTTTATTATTGCAGCAAGCTTTACCGGCAGCAGCGTTGTCTTTTTGGCAACATGCTTTATCCTTGCAGCATTGGGTGGTTTTGCAACAGCCGGTTTCCTTACAAGCGGCGGCATCTTTTTTACAATGCTCCTCGTTGCAGCAAGCGGCAGTGCTGGCCTCTTCTTTTCTATCATACTTGCAACAACCATGTAATTTATCGTAGGCAGCGTTGCTGGCCGTAAAGCCTTCGGTGTCGTAACCAGCTTTAGCAATGGCTTGCTGTATGTTGTTGTTGCTGGTTTTGCTGCTGGCGTAGGTTATTTTTAATTCTTTGGTTTCCTCATTCCAATTGGCAGATGTGGCGCCGGCAGTTTTAGCGGCTTTTTCAATCGTTTTTTTGCACATACCACAGTTGCCCCAAACTTTAATGGTTTCTTTTTTACTGCCAGATTGTGCGGCGCAAAAAGAGGTAATAAATAAGCTGCCAATGATTATGGCTATAATTGATACTGTTTTCATTGTTATAATTTTTTAACTGAAATAAATAATGATAATGGGTGCTAAGCACTACTGCACCACAGGTATGTAACCTTGGTGTAAAAGTCAGTTAAAAATTCTATAGCCTGAAAACACAATTTAAAATACAGGAACCGGGTCCTGAATAAGTGGGCGGAGAATGGTTATTGATTTGTTCACTCAACAAGTTTTCTTTAAAAAGCCAGTTGAGTGCAAGTGTGGTGGTGGGTAAAATATATTCCGGAGCATCCAGGCTTACATCGTTGGATACTGTTTTGTGAGAGTCTTCCAGCTTAAAAAACTTATTTTCGTCAGCGCAGCAACCACCTTTATTGGCTTTCATGCCACATTTGCCGCAGTGGTCATCTGTATCTCCATATAAATCCACACCAGCTCTTTCGCCCATGCAGTAATGTACCTGCATGGCAACACCGGATGATACACCCAGGTATAATATAGCTAATATGGAAACAATGATTTTTTTCATTGATTATACAAAGGTAGCCCGTTTTTTTATTTGGCCAATTACTGGCTTCAGATTAATAAAAATTAACAAATACAGGCAAATTAATTAACAAAATTCCACTGTATGCCAAACCGGATAACCATGCCCGGGTAGATATAATGCGGTGCGGCAAAATTATTGTGTATAAAACCGAAACCGTTAACAAAGCTGATACTGTTTAGGTTTTCGGCCCGCAGGTAGCC
>JBDKJT010000195.1:0-12888 GCA_039796475.1 Bacteroidota bacterium
AGATACCAACGGCCGCCCAATAAAGGCGGCCGTTTTGTATAATAAAAAATCTGTGAAGGGATAATAAAAAGCCGGCTGCATTAATACAGCCGGCGATTATAAATTTATAGCTAAAGGGTTACCCTTTTTTTACAACTTTTTTGGCGGCAGGCTGTGGTGCAGCTTTGGGCGCCTCTGGTTTAATTTTATCAAACTCTTCGGCAGATATTACATCGCCTACAAATGTGATTGACTTTACCTCATCAATACCAGCAAATTTTACGCTCAGGTGTTTTTCAAAATGGCCCATATTGGCGGCATTGTAAGTGGCATTAATAATACCAGTTTTACCGGGTGCAATAGGCTCTTTGGTATAGTCGGATATGGTGCAACCACAAGTGGGGTTAGCCTGCTCAATAATTAACGGCTCCTTACCAATATTAGTAATTGTAAAAGTGCCTTTTTGAGGTACACCTTGTTTTATTTTTCCAAAGTCAATGGTTTCGGTAACAAATTTTACATTGTCTGTAATTTTCTTTTGGGCAAAAAGCACTGTACCTGCAGCAAACAACAGTACAGAAAGCAGCATTTTTTTCATTATTTATTATTTTTAGTTTGTTTACGAAATGGTTATTGTAAATCTTCTTTTAAGCTTTTAAGTTCTTTATTTTCAGGGGCAGATACCAACGGCGTTTTCCAAACCTCCCCTTTAATGGTAATCTGCTTACTTTGATTATCGTTGTACATAACGGTAATAGTTTTTAAAAACTGCCCTTCGGTTGCCGCATTATACCCTACGGTAATGGCTGTTTTTTCTCCCGGAGCCTGTATTTTTTCTCTTTCCCACTCAGGCGTGGTGCATCCGCAACTAGCCTGTACATTGGTAATTTTTAACGAATCGCTACCATTGTTAATTACTTCAAAAATATGGGTGACAGGTTTGCCTTGCGGTATTTTTCCAAAATCATAACTAGATTCAGTAAGTGCAAGGGCATCCGCTTTAACAGCACCGCTAAGGATGGATGCTGGCTCGGCAGTAGCAACCTGTGCCTGCAATGTGGCTATTGCAAAACTACTCAGCAAAACCATGAAAAATTTCTTCATAATCAAGTGGTTTTTCAAATAATGTTCCAAAGATACAAAAACGGTTAAATACGGTCTAAATTGTTCGGCTGTAACCATATTTTTAACATACATCTCAACTAATATTTTACATTTGTCGCATGGAGAGCAATTACAGCAACGACGCCGCCATGCAGGAAAAATTAAGCTTCGATCATTTTAGAAATGAAGTGCTTAACGATTATCGGATAGCCTGCGAAAGCAGGGAAACCAGCCTTATGGGGCGTAAAGAAGTGCTTACCGGCAAAGCTAAGTTTGGCATTTTTGGCGATGGTAAAGAAGTGGCACAAGTAGCGGTAGCTAAATTTTTTAAACCCGGCGATACCCGGGCAGGATATTACCGGGATCAAACATTTATGCTGGCAGCTGGTGTAGCCAATGTTGAGCAATATTTCTCCCAGTTATTTTCCGACCCCGATATTAATAACGATCCATTTAGTGCCGGCAGGCAAATGAACGCTCATTTTGCCACCCGTAATGTAGATGAACAAGGGCAGTGGATGCCCATGGCACGGATAAAAAACAGCAGCAGCGATATGGCCCCTACCGCTGGCCAAATGCCCCGGGCACTAGGGTTGGCACTAGCCTCTAAACTGTTTAGAAATGTAGAGGTATTTAAACAACATACGCACCTGAGCGATCATGGCAACGAGGTTTGTTTTTGTACAATTGGCGACGCATCCACCAGCGAAGGCCATTTTTGGGAGGTGGTGAATGCTGCAGGGGTAATGCAGGTGCCGCTGGCAATTTTTGTGTGGGATGATGGGTATGGTATTTCGGTACCCAAAAAATTTCAAACCACCAAGGGCTCTATTTCCGAAGCCTTAAAAGGCATGCAAAAAAAAGAGGGCACCAACGGGCTGGATATTTATAAATTAAAAGGCTGGGATTATGCTGGCATGTGCGAAGTGTTTGAACCTGCCATTCAAAAAATAAGGGATACCCATATTCCTGCTATTTTTCACATAGAAGAAATTACACAACCGCAGGGGCACTCTACCTCCGGCAGCCATGAGCGGTATAAAAAACCCGAAAGGCTCGCCTGGGAAAAAGAGTGGGATTGCCTGCGAAAAATGAGGGAATGGATTATAGCCAATATGCTGGCAGATGAAAATGAATTGTTTGAAATAGAAACAAAGGTCAAGCTGCATGTAAAAGATAGTAAGCAACAGGCATGGGTAAAATTTATCGAGCCAATAAAAAAACAAGTACAAGATTGCTTGCCCTTACTACAACAGGTGGCCGCACAGGCAGACACAGAAACTGCCTTACAAGTACAAGCAATTGCCGATGAGCTGGCGGCTAACAAAGAGCCAGTGCGCCGAGATATTATGAGGGCTATTGGAGCCGTGTTGGATACCACCACAGCGCTGCCTGCAGCTACAGCTTTGCAACAATATTATCTTGCGTTAAAAGCAGCTAACCAAAAACTATTTAATACCCATTTGTATGTGGAGGGCGCCGGCTCGCCTATGCTGGTTACCGAAACAAAACCCAGCTACGATGCAGATGCCAAAATGATAAATGGGTACGAAATCATTAATAAATATTTCGACCAGTTGTTTGCCAATAACAATAAAGTAACTGCCTTTGGCGAAGACCTTGGCTTTATTGGCGATGTAAACCAGGGCTTTGCCGGGTTGCAGGCCAAATATGGCAATAGCCGCATATTTGATACAGGCATACGGGAGCTGTCTATTATGGGGCAAGGTATTGGCTTGGCATTTAGAGGCCTGCGCCCCATTGCCGAGATACAATATTTAGACTACCTGCTATATGGTTTACAGCCATTAAGCGATGATGCAGCTTCTACTCATTTTAGAAGTGCCGGCACTCAATGTTGCCCCATTATTGTACGTACCCGTGGCCACCGGCTGGAGGGCATTTGGCATAGTGGCTCACCAATGGGTATGATTATTAATGCGCTCAGGGGCTTTCATGTATGCGTACCCCGTAATATGGTACAGGCCGCCGGCATGTACAATACATTATTAAAAGGCAACGACCCGGGCATAATGGTAGAATGCCTTAACGGCTATCGGCTAAAAGAAAAATTACCGGCCAACCTGCTAGATATTACCGTACCATTAGGTGTACCCGAAATAATACATGCCGGTACCGATATTACCATTGTAAGCTATGGCAGCACCCTGCGTATTGTAATGGAGGCGGTGGAGCAGCTTGAAAAATCTGGTATTAGTTGTGAGGTGGTGGATGTACAAACATTGCTGCCTTTTGATATACATCATGCCATTGTAAATTCACTTAAAAAAACCAACCGGATTGTATTTGTAGATGAAGATGTGCCAGGCGGAGCTGCTGCCTATATGTTTAATAAAGTAATGGAAGAGCAGGGCGGCTATCGCTACCTCGATGTATCTCCCCGAACCATTACGGCACAAGCTCACAGGCCATCTTATGGCAGCGATGGCGATTACTTTAGCAAACCAAACCGGGAGGATGTGTTGCAGGTAATCAGGCAGATGATGGCAGAATAAAGCATACAATACTACGCCAGCCATGTTATGATTAATACAGGCTTTCTTCAGGTAATTGATATACTCGGCACTTTTTCGTTTGCAGTATCAGGTGCTTTTTTTGCTATGCAAAAAAAGCTGGATCCCTTTGGCGTACTAATCCTTTCTTTTGTTACGGCCATTGGTGGCGGCACTTTACGGGATGTAATGATTGGCAATCTGCCAGTAGGATGGTTGCGAAATGAGGTAGCCACCATTACCATTTTTACCGGTGCAGTGGGCTCCATGTTTTTTGAGGCCCGCCTGCGTAAACTTAATACCACCTTATTTTTATTTGATGCACTTGGCCTTGGCCTTTTTACCATAGTAGGGATAGAGATTGCCTTGCAACAACAGTTTAGTATAGGGGTGTGCATTGCCCTTGGTACCATCACCGCCAGTTTTGGTGGTGTAATAAGAGATGTGTTGTTAAATAATGTACCGCTGGTTTTTCGTAAAGAAATTTATGCCATGGCCAGCATTATCGGTGGTTTGTTTTATTTCCTGCTGCGCTATATTCAAATGGATGCTCATTTATCAAAGATCATTTGTATTTTACTCATCTTTAGCATCCGGCTGCTGGCGGTAAAATACCACCTGGCTTTGCCGGCGTTTTATATCAGCAAAAAATCAGAGGAATGAAAACTTTTCAGTTATACCAGGTAGATGCTTTTACCAACAAACTTTTCGGTGGCAATCCTGCGGCAGTAGTGCCTTTAAACGAATGGCTGGATGATACCCTTATGCAGCAATTAGCACTTGAAAACAACTTGAGCGAAACGGTGTTTTTTGTACCATCGGAGCATGCCGGTGCAGATTATGATATCAGATGGTTTACCCCCGAGGTAGAAATAAATTTATGTGGCCATGCTACCTTGGCAAGCGCCTATGTTTTATTTAACCTTACTGGTTTTGATAAGCCTGTATTAACATTTCACTCTAAAAGTGGGCTGCTTACCATAACCAAAGATGACGATTTGCTGATCATGGATTTTCCCAGCTGGCAGCCAGTGCCGCAATCGGATTATCACGAGTCGTTGCAAACTGTATTAGGCGGTGCCGCTATAAAGGCGGTATACCAGCATCGGGATTTACTGGTAGAATTAGCAGATGAAAATGCCGTTAAAAATTGCGACCCTGATTTTACGCTGATGAAGCGGTATTTTGATAAAATGATTATTACAGCCAAAGGAAATAATGTTGATTTTGTATCCCGCTTTTTTGCACCAGCAGCAGGTGTAAATGAAGATCCCGTAACAGGCTCTGCTCACTCACAATTAATACCATACTGGAGCCAAAAACTGGGCAAACAAAAAATGCATGCCTTACAGTT
The DNA here is from genome assembly GCA_039796475.1 of Bacteroidota bacterium. GTDB lineage: Bacteria > Bacteroidota > Bacteroidia > Chitinophagales > Chitinophagaceae > Ferruginibacter. The sequence continues at coordinate 4,951 of JBDKJT010000195.1, forward strand.
ATCCAAAAGAGGTGGCGAGTTGTGGGTAGAGCAGGTAAACGATCAGCGGGTAAATATTGGCGGCCAATGTGTGTATTACATGCGTGGGGAGTTTAGTTTGTAATTGACAGTGCTGCCAGTTGTTGGATGTTGCTTACCTCTAATATATCCTTACTGTAACCAATTGTTACGGCATTTATCATAGCCAACGCTACTTCGTTTAACGTACAAATATAACGTGGTGCCGCCCATTGTACGGGAGCCAGTAACCAGCCAAAATATTTATACAACTGCAGGGTGTTTTTTAATCCCGGGGTGGGCTTAATAATGGCAGGCCTAAAATTGTATACTTTACTAAATGGTAATTGATGCAAATCATTTTCCGTTTTACCTTTTACTCTTGCCCACATAATATTGCCTTTTTCGCTACTGTCTGTATGTGCACCGGATACATAACAAAACTGCATATTTTTATTTACGTTGCTAAGTAAAGTGGCCACGTGCAGGGTAAGGGTATGTGTTAGTTTAAAATAGGCTGCTTCTTTAAGGCCAACTGATGATACACCCAAGCAAAAAAAACAGGCATCGTAACCAGTAAGCTGGTTGGCAATGGGCTGTAAGTTGTAAAAGTCGGCGTGTATAATTTCTTTTAATTTGGCGTGCTGGTACCCACAGGGTTTACGGTTTACTACTAATACTTCTGCTATAGCAGTATGCTGCAGGCATACATGTAAAACACCTTCGCCTACCATGCCGGTAGCGCCTGTTATAATTACTTTTATACCTGTATGCATTTTATTTATTTAATACTATTGGGTTACCTGCACAGCGTTGTTATCAGCGCTGCATGTTGTGGGTACTGATTGCAAAGCATGGTTACCTCTGCCAATTCAAAATCTTCAAAATCAAAACCCGGGGCCACAGTACAACCCGTAAAGCAATAGCGGCTGCCTGCAGCAGGCCGGCTGGCAAACCAGCAATTAGCCGGCACTACATATTGAAATTGCTGGCCATTGGCAATGTCGTTACCAAGTGTAATAGTTTGCAGTGCACCGTTTGCCAGCAATACAAAAATCTCCAGCGCATCACCGGCATAAAAATGCCAGCATTCATCACTTTTAATTTTATGAAATGCCGAAAAATTATGATGCTCCAGTAAAAAATAGATGGCCGTTGCAATGGCTCTGCCCCCGGTAAATCTTTGTGGCAGATATGCCCCGTCAATGGTTTCGGTGCTTTTGTAGGTTTCTTTATACCAGCCTCCTTCGGGATGAGGTTGCAACCCGTAAAAAGAAATATATGCTGCTGCGGTTAACATGCCAGAAAATTATTGCTCCGTAAAATTTAAGTCTTTACCAAATGTTTCTTCAATATGGTAAGCGGCTATTATTGCAATGCTCATCAATATAATACCCGTAACCCAGCCGCCGGTGATATAGCTATCAAATAAAGTTCGCAACCACCTAAACAGTATTAGTATCAGGGGCAATGTGCCACGTACCATATTGGGTATGCTAATGGCGGCGGCAGCCCGCAAGTTAGTGCCAAATTGCTCGGCACTCATGGTTATGTATACCACGCTAAAACCAGTACCAAAACCAAGGCCTGCACATATCCAATAAAACCGGGCAGCGCTTCCGCCATCCTGCAAAAAATACAAGGCACAAAAAATGCTGGAAATGCCGTAAAAAATATACAATGCTTTTTTGCGGCTTTTAAAATAATTGCTTAACAACCCGGCGGTAAGATCGCCAAATGCGATGGCCATATATTGATACATGATGGCTTTGCCGGGGTCTATATTATCAATGCCAAATGCTTTACCAAACTGGTCGCTAAAGGTAACCAGTACCCCAATAATATACCAGGCGGGCAATCCAATAAGTATACAGCGCATATACCTGTAAAAACGCTGCTTATTATTAAAAAACATAACAAAATTACCCCGTTGTATCGTGGTTTGCTTTAGCTGGCTGTATAAACCACTTTCCTGTACTTTAATCCTTAGCAGCAGTAATAACAGGCCAAGCCCGCCACCAATATAGAAGCAGGTGCGCCAGGTAAAAAGCTCCTTCATAAAAAATGCAGTAACAGCCCCCAGTATACCAAATGAGGCAATCATGGCAGCCGCAATGCCTCTTTTTTGTTTGGGCAGCAACTCACTTACCAGTGTAATGCCAGCACCCAGCTCACCGGCCAGCCCTACGCCGGCAATAAAGCGTAGCAGGGCATACTGGTTTATATTGGTTACCATGCCATTTAAAATATTAGCAATAGAGTACAATAAGATAGATCCAAACAGTACACTCAGGCGCCCTTTGATATCGCCTAGTATCCCCCACAAAATGCCGCCAACCACTAGGCCCGTCATTTGTATACTAATAAGCCATTCGCCTTCTGTAACAATTTGTGCTGCCGATAGCCCCAGCTCTGTAAGGCTTGGTTTACGGATGATGCCAAACAGCAACAAATCGTACACATCTACAAAAAAACCGAGGGCACTTACAATTACGGCCAGTTGAAAAAGACTGTTAGATTTTGTTTGCATTACAACAAATATAAAAAGCAGGCGGGTTTGCCTGCCCAGTAGTTATACAGTTGGCACCTGTTGGTGTTGCAGTAAACTGTTATTCATTACTGCTTAGGTATAACTGTATGCCAACAGTATGTTGGTAATTGATAAAAAGTAAAAAAAATAAGCCGCCAAATAATACAGTGCTGATATTGCAAAAACTACTTACAATTTTTTGGCAGTGTACGAACCTGTAAAACTAATGGGCGAACGATTGGTAAGCCTTACATATAAATCGCCGTAGCCATTATCATAAATTGTAAATACCATACTTTGCACTTCCCGTTGGTCTTTTGGTACAATGGTTACGATCCATTGGTCTTCTTTTTTTTGTTGTTTATCTACAGTAAAATCTGTACTGGTAAAATCAAGTACACCCTGGTTGCTCATTACATCTGCGCCGGCAAAAGCCCGCCCAAAATAAGGTAGCTGCACCAATAGTTTATCTTTACTCATGCTTGCTGTGTACAAGCCATTGGGGTTACGGCTACGGCCCGATTGAGGCCTTATCTGGTTAACTGTAAAGGTCCATTCATTGTTTTGTGCAGCTGCAGTAATGGTTTCTTTTGATACAGGTATTGTGTTAGCAGCCTCTTTACTGGCGCCACATCCGGCTATGGCAACTGCAGCCACAGCTGATACAAATAGTTGCTTTAAAAAGTGGGTGGTAATCATTTGTGTAAGTTTATGGTTGATAACTGTAATGTACAAATTATTGTTTATACAAATGCCTGGCAGGGCTGCATAAGTAGTGCATTTTTTGCTGTGTTGGCTACCACAGCATCGCTTGTTTTAACCCTGCATTGGCAGGGCTGTATGCTACAATGCTTTTTCAATAGCACGGTCGGGCACAATCCACATCAATGATACAATTGTAAAAATTATACACGACAGAATGGGGTGGATAAAAGCTACCGGTATGGCAATGGTATAAAACAGCAAAGAAAACAATCCTTTACGGGATTGCTTTTTTAGTAAGGGCTGCAAGGCAGTGTTTTTATATTCGTGCCGGGTAATGGCTAGCAGTAATATGTAATAAGCAATGCCACATAAATCGGCCAGTGCTGCATATATAGCTACTGTTAGTTTATTAAAATGGCTTTGCCCCAGCCATGCCGTGGCAAAGGGTATGAGTGATAACCAAAAAAGCAAGTGAAGATTGGCCCAAAGAATGGCACTGTTTACACTTTTAATGGTATGTACCAGGTGATGGTGATTACCCCAGTATATACCCAAAAAAATAAAGCTAAGTACATAGCTTAAAAATACATGCAGCAAGTTGCCAATGTCTGCCCAGCCGGTGCTGGCCGGCACTTTTAATTCAAGTACCATAATGGTAATGATGATGGCAATTACGCCGTCGCTAAATGCTTCAAGCCTCGATTTGGTCATAACCAAATATAAAATCTTTTATAGTAAAATAATGTTTCTTCTGCAGCTCGTAAATTAGGTATAATAGCAATAGTGGATGGCGCATATAATTTTGCCCATACTAACTTTAAGATACCCAATTTTGATTGGATATTTTTTTCTAGCTCACTGTATAAATGGTTGTGTGCAAGCTTTGGCAGTAGCCTGTTGTACACAAACTAAAACAAAATAAAAATAGTGTTGGCGTTGTTAATCAAAATCGAGCAGGGTAGCAGCGGTGCCAGTAAGTTTTAAAGCCTTGCCAATCGTTTGTTTGCATAACAAAGGGCTATTGTAGTAGCAATTAATTTTTCATAACGGAATTGGCAGTACAGGAAAAGAAGAACAGTTGCGATTTTTAAAATATTTATGGTGTAGATAGTGTAAAGCATTTGCCCAAGCTGCATTTTACTAACCTGCTATGCCGCAGCTGTATTGTGCGATTGCCAATATGGGTATTAAAAATATAAAACCGGTTGAGGTAATACAGGTGTTGATGAACAAATGCAAAATACATATCGTAACCATCAATTGGGAGGCGGTGCATGCGGTACGCATTACATCGCATGTATACACTCTATCAAAATACTTTAACCGGCTGGTGATGGCCATTAAATCAATTGCCGTATAAGATTACTGTACAAAGTCTGTTCGGCTATACGTGCCCGGTACAGCATGATTTCCTTTGCTAAATCGCATGGTTACAAAATTTATTCCGCTTACTTCGGTAAGATTATATACCAGCTCCGCCAGGTAGGTTTCTGCCCCGGTGCTGCCCATTTGCCCGGTAAGGTATTTACTATTGCTGATGTATATAAAAACGGTGTCGCCGGCGGTTTTTTCTTCTGTTACTGGTATTTCTGGATACATGCCATTCATCAAGCCAATTACGTCAGCTGTATTTAAAGAGTCGCCGCTTACTGGCCTTACTTTTTTCATGCTAAATCCCTTTGTGTTGCTTTCATCCACCTCCCAAAAGTAATGTGTATCAGCACTGTTGGCCACACTGTCTGCCACTGCTGTTGTAGTATTTTCGGTGCTATTGGTTTCTGTATTATTTGTACAAGAAAAAATGGCAAACAGTATAATTAATATAAAATATCGGTTCATGTAAGTGTTTTTTTTGTATGCCTTTACCTTAATAATGGCCGGATGTTTGTTTGCAAAGTTAATGCCCAAATTTTTGCTGCAGATGACATCCATCATATTGCCCCGATGATTTGCATCCGTGGAAAAACTTGCACACATTACAATGGTTTGTTTCTTAGCCGCCCCAAATAACTCCGGCTATTTATTTTGGTAAGATAATTGAAGAGGGTTACTTAAATATGTAGAATGAAACGGTTGATTATGGCCACACTGTTAGCGCTATTGCTAAACGCCTGTAGTAAAAAGCACCAGCCTCAAACAGCGGTTATGATGCCTGTGGCAGACAATGCCTCAGCAAATCCTGTTATTGCGGCGGCAAAAAAAGCACCGGTACGCAAAACCATAAAAACTGCCGTGCCCAAAGTTATAACGGTAGATCACCGGGCGGCACATGTTACCCCCGATGGCCGGCATTATTACGATCTTGAGGGTAAGCGTTATTGGCGCAATTACAAAGATGGCAAGTACTATTTGTATCATAAAAGTATGTACAGCAACCCGGCATTTAAGCCGCAGTAGACCTATAAAACAAACGGGGCAAAATCAATTGCCCCGTTTGTTATTTGCGTACATCAATATCGGTTAGCGTAAGCCTGCACGGGGGCCACCAACGGCAAAAGTGGCTTCCATCCTTGTTTTTTGCCCGGTAGTAAACATGTACATACAAGCATCATCTGTATAGTCCATATAATTCATCGTCATCATTACAGGAGTACCACTGCAAGTGCTTTTAATATTAGGGGCAGGGCAGCCGTAATTAGCGGAGGTATGTAAAGGGGTATCACCCACCTGGTCGTTGCCACAGGTAGCATCTCCCCAAATATGGCGCAGGTTAAACCAATGGCCCACCTCGTGGGTGGCAGTACGGCCCAAATCGTAAGTGCTGGTATAATAACCGCTGGCATATTTGGCACGGCTGCCAAAAGCCCTGTTTAAAACAACTACGCCATCGGTAGCACTGCTGCCCCCAGGAAACTGGGCATAGCCCAAAATGCCGCCACCGAGGGTGCATACCCACAGGTTTAGTTTGCTGGCAGGGCTGGTAGGGTTAATACCACCTTGAGCACTTTTCTTCATCGCATCATTGGTGCTCCAGCTTTTTTTGCTGGTACTTTTTCTTATCACCTGGTCAAGCACAAAACGTATTTTGGTATCACCAGCTTTTACCCCGCTAAACAGGCCGGGTATGCTGGCCGCATCGGTATTGCTGCCTTTAAAATCTTCGTTCAGCACATCAATTTGCGATTGTATTTGTGCCAGTGCAATGTTTTCTGCACTGCTTCGGTATAGCACATTTACCACCACCGGAATAATCATCGAGTCGCCTGAAATTCTTTGTGCATAAGGGCTTTTGGCAAAGCGCCTGGTAAAGTCTTCAATATTGCTCATTCGCTGTGCAAGTGCAGGGTCGGCTTTTAGCTGGGCACCCAACACTTCGTAAGAGGCGCATTTGCGGCCGCTAATGATGCCGGTTTCTTCTTCGGGTGCTGCTGGCATATCTGTATTTTCTTTGTTACAAGCAGTAAGCGCCATGGCTGTTACAGCCAACATTGCAAACAGTTTTTTCATTGTGCTCAAATTTAGTTTAGGTAAAAAAATAACCCCGTACAGCCAAGGCTGTGCAGGGGTGAAATTGAATGTACATTTTCTTTTTTACATTCTATGCAGGTGGCTGTGCCAAATGGCAACCTTATTTTTCCACACTGCTTTGCGGTAACCCGGCTGCTTTAACAAAAACTTAAGCAACTGCCATTAATCCTGCCGTCTTTTTTTTTCTCCTACAGCTGCAAGCGGCTGTAAACCCCGCCCACTTATTTTATGAGAACAACAACTTTACTTTTTGCCGGATTATTTTTTGCGGTGCTTACTACAAATGCTCAGCGTATTACTTATGGTGTGGGTGCCGGCCTTAGCCAATATAAGGTAAGTGGCCCAATAGCTGCTGGCCTGGATGATGTAGTAAACCTTACCGGCGGCCTGGTAACCACTGCGGCGGTAAGTGGCGTATATGCCGGGGGCTTTGCCAATATTGCGCTCTCTAATCATTTGTCTGTTGAGCCTGGTTTGTACTATACAAGTAAAGGCTACCAATTGGGCGGCAGTTACTCACTTAAAAATATTCCTTTGTTAAGCACGGGTGCAAGTACACAGCTAAGGGTTAATTATATTGATATGCCCGTATTGATTAAAGCCAATTACAATGGCTTACAGGTATTTGCTGGTCCACAGCTATCGTATCGTACGCATGCCAGTCTGCACACCCGTGCCAGCATTGTTGGCTTTAACCTGTACAATCACAAAACGGATGTATCGGCCTTGTTTAATCCATTGGATGTAGCACTAACCGGCGGCGTGGCTTACCAATTTGCCAATGGCCTGCGGCTAACGGCAGCGTATGAGCGTGGGTTAACCAATATAGATGCAAGCCGTGCTGTAAGCAGTTATCACCAGGGGCTAAAGCTTGGTGCAGCAGTTAGCTTTTAATACAACAAGGCTTATAGCCAGCATACACTAGCTTTATAGCCCGGTAACAGCACCGGGCTTTTTTTTGTTGCCGCTTTTTGCAAGCGCTTTGCTATTGCAAAGCGTACAATAACCCTGCTGCTGCTATTGATACAAAAAATAAATAAGCTGCCGGTAGCCGGCTGTTTGCTTATCTTCATCGCAATATATTTACATGAAAGTACTGTCAGATTTTTCTAACCTTCACCTGTTGCTCATATTCGCAGGTGCATTTATTATTGGCCTTGCCAAGGCCGGCCTTAAGGGCATTGATATGTTAAACGTAACCATTATGGCGCTGGTGTTTGGTGGTAAAGCATCTACCG